>CAYUOB010000033.1:0-25491 GCA_964446145.1 uncultured Desulfobacula sp. | reverse complement strand
GTTTCAGATACAGATTGAATATTTTAAAGGCAATGGAAAGATCTCCGCTTTTTAACCCGTCATCCAGCCTGAACCTGTATGGAGTAAATTTTTTGATATCATTAAGGGTGAACAGACGTTTGCCAGGATCAAGCCTTTTAATGTAGCGCCTGAAAATTTTCAGGGACATTTCATCATCCACATGTTTGTCAAGATAATGATAGCGTTCAAGTGTGCGTGTGATTTTTACACATTGAAGATCCTGGCCCGGTTCAGGGACAAGTTCATGTATGGCGGTTTTTGCTGAAACCTGCGGGGATATAAAAAAGAGGATAAAAAACCCCAGCAGAAGAATCATGGAGTAAATTCTGTTTTTATTCATTGTCATGTTCAAGGTCCTTTGGTGTTTCAAAGCTGATCCTTCCTATTTTACCAGTCCTGAGTTCCCGTATCAATATCTGTGATGCTTTGTGCAGGTCAATGCGGCCCTTTGCCCTCAAACACCCCCTTGCAGCCCCGATTTTTTCCACCAGTTCACAGGCATCTGAAGGCAGTGCATTTAAAAATTTATATCTTTGCATTACCAGGTCAGGGTAAAACTTGAGCAGAAACCCGGCAGCAAAAAAACCAATATCAGTGTAATCAATTGCAGAATCTGAAATTGCACCGCTTGCTGCCAGGATATATGCTTTTTTCTCAGGTTCTATAACCGGCCATAATATACCCGGAGTATCATAGATATCAATGTTATTCTTGAGGCTTATTCTTTGGGTATGGCGTGTTATTGCAGGAACGTTTCCGGTTTTTGCAACTTTTTTGCCTGCAAGGGTGTTTAAAATTGTGGATTTGCCGGTATTTGGTATGCCCATTACCATCAGTTTCAACTTACGCGCCCTGTTTCTGGTGATTTTTTTGTGGCAATAGCTGATGGACATGTCAGCCTGTGTTTTAGAAGTGGCACTGATGGCAATTGCAGCAGTATTTTCAGATTTTTCAAAGAACCTGAGCCATAGATCCGTTTTGACTGGATCGGCAAGGTCAGCCTTGTTCAGCACTTTCAGGCGGAAGGTATCCTGACATATTCTGTCAACAAAGGGATTTGCGCTTGCAAGGGGCAGTCTTGCATCAAGAATCTCCAGTATGCAGTCTGTCTTTTTGATGGACTGCCTGATAATTTCCCTGGTTTCGCGCATATGGCCGGGGAACCATTGAATTGCCAGTTTATTTGTCTCGTTCTGTGTTATCGGGTTTCATTGGAATCAGAAATTTTCAAGCAGTTTTTCCGTAATCTTTTTATAATAATTCCGTGATCATGGAAAAATGATGTTGTGCCGGCTTCGGGTATGAGGCCTGTTAAAAACGTCTTCAAAGGTTTTTCCCGTTATTTTTGATAATTGCATAAAAATTGATGAATTATTGCATAACATGGCTTTTTTTTCAAAGGCTATGTCAGAAGTGCCGGCAATTTCGGTTCAGGCATTGACTTTGAATGATGATTTTGAGATCATTTTTTTAATTATACAATATTTTCCAGGATCATCTCATGCCATGATTTTAAAGAATTTGCTCAAATCCTGTGTTTTTGCAGCACTATGTTTTTTCATATATCCGTTTAACCTTTCAGGGGAACAATTGCAGGTCCGTCCAGGGTTTCCGCCTCTTATTGAAAGTATCAGGTTGAAACACAATATCGTGTTCTGCTCCAGTGAATTTGACCTGCACAAACAGGATATAAAGGAACGGTTTGAAAAGGAACTTTTGCTTGCCCTGTGGAACCGGCCCCAGGTTATCCTGTGGATAAAACGATCTGCAAAGTATTTTTTACATATACAGAAAATCCTGAAGGATAACGGCCTGCCTTCTGATCTTAAATACGTTCCCCTGATTGAAAGCGGGCTGAGGCCCCACGTGAGCTCACACAGGGGGGCTGTGGGATTCTGGCAGTTCATGCGCGCAACTGGAAAACGCTATGGGCTTAGAATAGACCATTTTGTGGATGAAAGAAGAAATATTTTTAAATCAACCAGTGCAGCATGCAGATACATTAAGGATCTTAAAGATGAATTCGGCTCATATCTTCTTGCATTGTCCGCCTATAACATGGGAGAATCAGCCCTGAAAAGAGCGATAAAAGCCCAGGAGACAAACGATTTTTTTTCCCTGTATCTTCCTTTGCAGACACAGCGGTATATTTTTAAAATTCTGTGTGCCAAGCTGATTCTGGAAAATCAGGCAGGTTACGGGTTTTATCTGAAAAAATCTGATTTGTATCCTGTGTTTGCATTTGACAGGATAAAGCTTGGTTCCAGCAATGGAATGATTCCCATAAATCTGGTTGCAAAAGCTGCCCTGATTCCATTTAAAACACTCAAGGATTATAATCCGGAACTCAGAGGCTATTACCTTGGAAAAGGCAATATAAGTATTTTAATACCAAAGGGAAAAATCAAAGGGTTTAGCACCAGGTTTACCAGATATTATGCAGAATGGGCAAAGAATCACAAACCTTCAAGGTTTCATATTGTAAAGCCTGGAGAAAGCCTGACAGGTATTGCAAAACGGTACAGAATACGGCTTTCTTCTCTTTTGAAATTAAATCATATTTCTGCGAACAGAATTATTCATCCTGGAGACAGGCTGGTGATTGAATGATCATGATGGGGAACACGGGTGGGAAGAATTTTCTTTTTTGGGCTTCTGCTGTTTTTTATGACAGGTTTTATCGTCCCTTATGATTGCGCATAGTTTTGGATTGTGCAGTTCCTTGCATGTGGCGTGGTTATACAGCGGGCATTCCGGATATTGTTTAGACATTGCTGTTCCTTTTAATTTTTTACCCAATGATTTATTTATCATATCCTAATTTAAGGGGTGTTTCAACCCATTTTCCCTGAGATAACGGTCTGCAATGCACAGGGCTGATAACCTGAACAGAAGCTCAATCAGCTCAGGAACATTGACAGCCTGATTAAAACCGCCCAGGTGGGGGCCGGTATGAACTATAATATCATTGTGTCCTTTTTTAATTTTGTGTATTTTTTCAATCCCCCTTGTTTTTAAAAAAGTTCTGAACTCTTCTTCAGTCATTCTGTGCTGATCCCGGGTTCTTAAGACCTCTTCCATATGAAGGTCTTTTCCCATGGCATCTATGAGCTTTTCCATCAGGCTGCCTGCGAGAAAAGATTCAGGATTATGCAGGGCCATTCCTGTGAACCCCTTATAATAGCCAGAGATTATATCAATTATCAGATTTGAAAATAAATGCTCTTCAAAAAGATCCCTGACATCAAAGGCGATCCCGTCAGAATCCAATCCTTTTTTTTCAGGAGCTTTATTCCTGAAAAAGCTTCCAGCCACAAGAATGAACCCCAGGATATGTTCCCCTATGTGATGCCTTAAACCTGAGCTGTTCCTGACAGATGCAAAATGTTCAAAATCCCTTAACCCTGAAGCGGCAAAATTGGGATACTGACTGGATTCAAGCCATCTGTCAAGCCTTCCTCCGTGTTCCCACAGATAAATTCCCTGGTCTTCCCGCCTGTTCTGCTGGATTCTGTTGTGAAACAGGGGAATAAGGGCTGTGTGGACAATACCCCTGGAACTCAGTTTTCCGGTAATCCATGCATTTTTTCTGAATATTTGTCTTATGGATTTATCATTTCCGCAGAAAAGGGAATAATCATTGGGATAGTGAAAATACTGCCGGTCAGACAGATAGATCATGGCAGGCGAATCTGTAATATGATAGTGGCCTTTCCTGATATTGCAGGGTAGGTTGTCAAGCCTGAAAATTATTTTATCCTCTGCACTGAAAGGCACGGGAATTTTGAATATTGATCCTGCACATGGCGGGTTGTCATGTAGAAATTTCAGCCATTGGATTTCCTTTGCAAGCTTATCCGTATCTGTTTCCGATAGTGCAAATTTAATGCAGGCAAGCCTGGAGCCGGTTTCAAAGACAAGGGTGCGGCCATGCCATCTGAACGATGAAATATCCTGAATTTTCAGAATTTCAGCAAGCCAGGAAAATTTTATCTGAATTATATCTGCCACCTTGATACAAGTGAGTTCAGGGCCTCTGATTTCAAGGGGCAGTGATCCCAAGCCTTCTGAAACAGCTCTGTGGTCTGGGCCGTCTGCTTCCATTAAAACCTGCCGGATTTTCTCTATGATAAATTCAGCCGTGGATCTGTGTGAATGTTTTGCCAGAAAAACCAGGGCACGGACAGCTTCCCTGTAAAGGAAAAAAGCCTGCTTTCTGTCAATGAAACGTTTTGAACCAATGAAATGCAGAAGGTTTTTTATTGTGTCCAGGCTCGTGTTTTCAGGTTTTTTTCTTATTTGGTCAAAAAGATATTGAACCGCAAGCCAGGCTGCGGAAAAACCTGCAGCCGGATTCAGAAGCTGACTGCCTGTCAGTGCCAGTATTTTTTCTTTTTCTGCAGAAGATATCAAAAGATCAGTATTCTGACCCTGTTACTGGCTCAGGGGAGTTTCCCTGATTACACTGCCGGAACCGGATTCATCAATATTTATTCTGGGCAGGGGCTTTGATGCCTCGGGTTTTTGTTTAACAGCCGAATGCTTTGCCGGGGCAGAGCCTTTTGTCCCTGTTCCGGCATCCAGTTTTTTGTCAAGGGATTTCAATTTTACATCAATTTTTTTTATTTCAGATCTGAGCTGTGCTTTTAAGGAGTTCATTTTTTTATCAAGTTCGGTTTTTGAAACATTGACGGATTCAAGCTGTCTGCATCTTTTATCAATAAGGCTCAGGTCCTTGCGAATCTGTGCAATCTGCTGCTCATAATCTGAAAGCTCAAGCAGCCTGGCATCAAATTCCTCTTTAAACAGGCTGATTTCCTCTTTTATCTTTTCAGCGGTTTTGTCAGATTTGGCCTGATTCTCCCTGATTGACTCAAGAAGCTGAGTATTTATCCTTTCAATGGTTTTTAAACTGGATTTATTCTGTGCTGCATTATTGGCAATTCTTTTTTCAAGGGCTGCAATTTTTTTCTCAAAAATTTTTTTCTCTGCCTTTACCAGTCTCAGTTTTGCGATCTGTCCCTCAAAGGCATGGTTTGCTTTTTTCAACGCAGGCAGTTCTCTGTCAAGGTCAAACCGGTTTTTTGCAATTTTCACGTCCAGGGCATTGAATTTATCATCCATCTGTTTTGCCAGATTTTCAACCTGGCTCTGTTTGGTCATATCAGCATCAACGACCCGTTTTTTCATGTCAAGATATGCATATACCAGTATGGCTCCGATCAGGCAGGGGATTATTATTGAGATGATTGTCACCCTGTTTGCAAGCTTGTCAATCTTTAGTGTGTTGATCTCTTCCTGATAGGCTGATGCCGGAATTTCGGTTTCCGGTGCCTTTGATACATCATTTTCCTCATCAAAATCCGGCGGGTCAGGTTTGAAATCTTTTAAATTCATTGAGAATATATCCTTTCATCTCCTGTCGGTATTCAAGTTATTCCCATTCAATTGTTCCGGGAGGTTTTGAAGTAATGTCAAAGACAACGCGGTTGATATTGTCCACTTCATTGATGATGCGGTTGGAAATCACCCCAAGAAGATCATGGGGCAGCTTTGCCCAGTCAGCTGTCATGGCATCGTTGCTTGTGACAGCCCTTATGGCAATGCAGTTGGCAAAGGTTCTTTTGTCCCCCATGACTCCCACGCTTTTGACCGGAAGAAGCACTGCAAAGGACTGCCAGAGTTTTCTGTAAAGTCCGGCTTTCTGGATTTCCTCAAGCAGGATGGCATCAGCTTCCCGTAATATTTCAAGGCGCTGCTCAGTGATTTCCCCCATTATTCTTATGGCAAGACCAGGGCCTGGAAACGGCTGGCGCCATATGAGATCATCGTTAATGCCAAGCTGTGTTCCCAGTTTTCTTACTTCATCCTTGAAAAGAAGCTGCAGGGGTTCAATCAGTTTCAGTTTCATTTTTTCAGGCAGGCCGCCCACATTATGATGGGATTTTATTATGGAGGTGGGGCCGCCAAATGCTGATTTTGATTCAATAATATCAGGATACAATGTCCCCTGTCCGAGAAAATCTGCTCCCTGTATCCTGCCTGCTTCAGCTTCAAAGACTTCTATGAAAAGTTTTCCGATGATTTTGCGTTTCTGTTCCGGATCGGATACTCCTTTTAAAGCGTCCAGAAATTTTTTCCTGGCATCAACAAATTTTATATTGAGGTCAAGGTGGCTGATCAGGTTTTTTTCAATGGTCTTTTTTTCATTTTTCCTTAACAGGCCGTTGTCAACAAAGATGCAGAAAAGTTTTTTCCCGATGGCCTTGTGGATGAGGGTTGCTGCAACAGATGAATCCACACCGCCTGAAAGGCCCATTATAACTTTTGCATTTCCGACACTTTCCCTGATCTGCCTGACAGCGCCGTCGCAGAATGACTGCATTGTCCAGGTTTCACTGCATTTGCATACATCAAAAAGGAAATGCCGGATCATAAGGGAGCCGTTAATGGAATGCTCTACCTCAGGATGGAATTGAAGGCCGTAAAAGTTTTTGTCAGGGTTTGCAATGGCAGCAATGGGTGTGTTGGAGGTAGATGCTGTGATTATAAAATCATCTGGCAGGTCGATCGCGGAATCACCGTGGCTCATCCAGCACTGAAACCCGGAATCCATATCCCTGAACAAAGGACAGGGTTTTTTGATTTCAAGGCTGGCAAATCCGTATTCACGCTTATCTGCCTTTTGAATATTTCCCCCCAGTGCATGGATCATATAGTGCATTCCATAACATATGCCAAGGATTGGAACCCCAAGGTCAAACACAGCTTTGTCAATGCGGGGTGCATTTTTTTCATAAATGCTGGACGGGCCTCCTGAAAGGATAATTCCTTCAGGGTTTAAATCCCTGATTTTTTCAAGGGGGATATCAGAAGGCTCAACCTGACAATATACATTGTTTTCCCTTACTCTTCTTGCAATGAGCTGATTAAACTGGGAACCGAAATCAATAACAATTATCATATAAAAATCCTGTGTAATTATTTTTTATTTAAACTACTATATTTCCTATAATCGCATTAAAAATGCAAGCTGTTTTTATTCTGGAGGTTGCCAATTGAGCGCTAATATGATTAAAGAAGAAATATGATTAAATCCGTAAATTATGAAACACAAATTTAGGAGTATTCAATGTATTTAGCAAGTGACCTGAGAAAAGGACTTAAATTTGAAATCGACGGGGAACCGTATGTTATCGTGGATTTTGAATTTAAAAAACCCGGCAAGGGCCAGTCCCTTTACAAATGCAAATTGAAAAACATGATTACAGGTGCTCAGTTCGAGCGTACCTACAGATCAGGCGATAAATTCAAGAAAGCCGACCTTGAGGAACAGGAAATGGAATACCTGTATGCTGATAAGGATTCTTATTGTTTTATGAATACTTCCAATTATGAACAGCATTTTCTGAACAAAGAGCAGGTGGGTGACGCTGTTGACCTTTTAAAGGATAATACTCTTTGCACAATACTTTTATACAACGGGCAGCCCATAGGAATTACTTTGCCGAATTTTATAAACCTCAAGGTTGTAAAATCAGATCCCTGGGCCAAGGGAGATACTGCAACCGGAAGCACCAAACCCGCTGTTCTGGAAACTGGATTTGAAATTCAGGTGCCTCCGTTTGTTGAAGAAGGGCAGATTATCAAGGTGGACACAAGAACACGTGAATATGTTGAAAGAGTCAGTGACTGATAATAAATATGCTGCAATTGCTGATTTTCCCATTACCAGGGTGCTGGTGGTGGATGATGAAGACAGCTTAAGGCTTGTTCTGGCCAAATCTTTGCAGCGTGCAGGGTTTTTCTGTTTTGATGTTGATAGTGCGGAAAAAGCCCTTGAAGAGATTGATTCCCAGAATTTTGACCTTGTGATTTCCGATATTGCAATGCCTGAAATGGACGGGATTGAATTACTTAAAACAGTGAAATCAAAACATCCTGATATTGATTTCATCATGATGACAGGATACGGGTCAGATTATTCATATGTTGATATAATGGATGCAGGTGCATCTGATTACATGACAAAACCATTTGAACTTAATTCCATTCTGGCCAGAATCAAGCGCATTGCAAGGGAAAAAAAGAACCTGCTGAGCCTGCGTAAAACCAATCAGGAGTTATGTGCTGCCATTGAAAGGGCCAATATTCTTGCAAGGCAGGCCAAGGAAGCATCTAAGGCCAAAACCTTTTTTCTGGCAAGCATGAGCCATGAAATCCGAACTCCCCTGAATGGCATTGTCGGATACACTGACATGCTCATGGATACCCCACTGAATGAAGAGCAGGTTTCTTTCCTTAAAAATGCAAAATTTTCATGCGATACCTTATTATCCGTGGTAAATGACATACTTGATTTTTCCACGGTCGAAGCCGGCAAAATGACCCTTGAGAACATAAGTTTTGACCCTGAGGTTCTCTGCTTTGATACCATTGACATAATCAGAACCAGAGTTGATGAATCCAGGGTTGAGCTTGTCTGTTCTGTTTCTGATTCAGTACCCGGACAGGTCATGGGTGACCCTCACAGATTTCGTCAGGTTCTGCTCAATCTTCTTGGCAATGCCGCAAAATTTACCCATCAGGGGTTTATCAAACTGGATATTGATTCCTCTCCTGCCGATAAAAATCACTGCAATCTTATAGTCAGTGTGAGTGACAGCGGTATCGGGATTCCTCCTTCCAGAATTGATAAGATTTTTAACCCATTTGTCCAGTCCAAGGATGATATTGCCAGTAAATATGGTGGCACAGGCCTTGGTCTTGCCATAAGCAAAAACATTGCACTTAGAATGGGCGGTGATATCAGGGCGGAAAGTGTTGTGGGCAAAGGGTCTGTATTTTATTTTACCTCATGCCTTGAACTTGCTGAAAACAAAAGGGCAAAACGTATCCGTCCTGCAAGATTGAAAGGCGGAAAAATACTTGTCTGCACGGTATCGGATCAGACTTATGAAATTTTATCCCATGAGCTTGATCTTGCCGGCATGAAAGTTTTTCGCGCGGAGTTTGAAAATTTCCATGATTTTCTTGAAAACCAGCCTGATACTGCCGGATTTGATGCAGGACTCATTGATTTTGGCAAATCAGTGGTAAAGGATATTGAAGCTGAACTGGATTTTAAAATAAGATGTATTCGTCCGGAACAACTCGGGTTTAAGTGCATTGCATGCTCAATCCCTGTGCCTGGCATTGCAAAAATATTTCAAAAAGCAGGGTTCAAGGGATTTTTGCCAAAGCCTGTATCAAGGATAAAATTATTTGACATGCTGTCCTATGTCATGGGCATGGGCAAAGAGTGCCCGGCCTTTGATGCCGAACCGGAAGAAAAACACGAGATTCTCACATCCCATCTTTTATCTGAAAACAAAAAATCCACAGCATCAATTCTTCTGGTGGAAGATAATCCTGTAAATCAGAAGATGACCCATATTATGCTCTCAAAGGCCGGATACATGATTGACATTGCTTCTGACGGAAAACAGGCACTTGAAAAATACATATCTGACCCTGATGCCTATGATATTATTTTAATGGATATAAATATGCCTGAGATGAACGGTTTTGAAGCAACTGAAAAAATACGTCTGTTTGAAAAGGAAAATAATCTTTCCCCAATACCTATTCTTGCCCTGACAGCCAATGTACTGGAGAATTTCAGGCAGGAGTGCAAACGGGTCGGGATGGACGGTTTTTTAACCAAGCCGATCAAGCGGAATATTGTGTTTCAGGCAATACAGAAATGGGCCCATGCAAGGGATACAGGGCCGGTTTAATTTTACCATCATAAATGCTGTTTATATCCACATTCCTTGTTCGGGCATTTCAGGAATCTGCCTTCTTTTTTTGTTTCTTTTTCAACAAGATATTGTGAATTGCATTCCGGGCACGGGGTGTCAACAGGCTTATCCCATGAAGCAAAAGAACAATCAGGGTAACGCGAGCATCCATAGAAGATTTTTCCCCTTCTTGATTTTTTTTCAAGAATTGTTCCGGTACAGGAAGGTTCCGGGCATTTCACCCCTGTATCCCTTCCCTTGTGCCCGCCGTTGATGGATTCAGTGTGTTTGCATTCAGGATACCCGGTACAGGCAAGGAAGGGCCCGAACCTGCCGTCTTTCTGCACCATTGGTTTGCCGCATTTTATGCAGTCTTTGACCTTGGTGTTGTCCACGATTCTTTCAACAATGGAAATTCTGCCCTTTTCATCCCGTTCATAATTACTGGTGAAGGAGCATTCAGGATATCCGGTACAGGCAAGAAAATGGCCGTTTCTGCCTATTTTGATTTTAAGGGGTTTTCCACATGAGGGGCATGAAAGATCAGTATCAATTCCAACTCCCTTGACACTGATCATTTTTTCCTTTGCCTGGTCAAGGTATTGTTTGAATGATGCATAAAATTTTTTTAAGACTTCGACCTCTTCAAGTGTGCCACGTTCTATGTTGTCAAGATCGGTTTCCATCTGTGCTGTGAACGAGATATCCAGGATTTCAGGAAAGCTTGCCACAAGAAGATCATTGACAATAAATCCAAGTTCACTTGGAACAAAATACCGCTGCACAAGATCAACATAGCCTTTGTCCCTGATTACAGTCAGAATGGAAGCATATGTGCTTGGCCTGCCAATGCCGTTTTTTTCAAGTTCCTTGACAAGAGATGCCTCTGAAAAACGCGGCGGCGGTTTGGTAAAATGCTGTGCAGGTTTGATTTCAAGGGCCTTGAGCAGGTCATCTTTTTTCAGTTCCGGAAGGATCTGGCCTTCTTTTTTTCTCGCATCACGGGCCTGGGAATACAGACTCATGTATCCGGGAAAGCGTATGGTGGAGCCGCCCACTGAAAATATATACTTGTCTGCTGCCTGAATTAAAATTGTTGTCTGATCAACTATTGCCTGGGCCATCTGGGAAGCCACAAATCTTTTCCAGATGAGCTCATAAAGCTTGAACTGATCAGGTGACAGAAATTTTTTAAGGGATTCAGGAGTGTGGAAAACGGAAGTCGGGCGTATGGCTTCGTGGGCATCCTGAGCCTTGTTTTTATTTTTGAAGAACCTGGGCCTGTCAAGTGCAAACTGCTTTCCCATATTCTGGGTTATGAAGTCAAGGGCCTGTTCAGCAGCATCTGAAGCGATTCTTGTGGAGTCGGTACGCATATAGGTGATAAGACCTTCAGGGCCGCCTGAACCTATTTCAATACCTTCATAAAGCTGTTGTGCAATCATCATGGTTTTTTTTGCTGAAAATCTCAGACGGTTGATTGCATCCTGCTGGAGTTTACTGGTAATAAAGGGAGGCAATGGGTTTTTCCTGACGGTTTTTGCCTTGATTTCCTGAACACGGAAATCACCCTTTGAAAGTTCCTCAAGAATATCGGAAGCCTGAGCCTCATTGCGGATTTTTGCCTTTTTATTGTTGATTTTTGTAAGCTCTGCTGTGAATTCAGGCGGCACAGGGCCTGAAAGGCCTGCTGTGATTGTCCAGAATTCTTCAGGCTCAAATTTTCTGATCTGCCTTTCCCTGTCACATATTATTTTAACGGCAACGGATTGTACCCTGCCTGCACTGAGGCCCCTTTGAACCTTCTGCCACAGAAGAGGGGAAATCTGATATCCCACAAGACGGTCAAGCTTTCTCCTTGCCTGCTGTGCATTGTATTTATTTTTATCAGGTTCAAGGGGATGTTTCAAAGCTTCCATAATGCCTTTTTTGGTCAGTTCGTGTATGAGAATCCTGTGGAAAACCCTGTCCTTTCCCTTCAGGATATGCATTATATGGAAAGCTATGGCTTCACCCTCGCGGTCAGGGTCAGGAGCCAGATAAATATGATCACAGCCTTTTGCAAGTTTTTTCAGGTTGGCTATTACCTGGGCCTTATCCTTTATATTGACATAATGGGCTTTAAAATTTTTCTCTATGTCAATGCCCAGAGTCTTGACCGGAAGATCCCTTATATGGCCTGCGCTTGCAGCCACCTTGAAATCTTTTCCAATATATTTTTTCAATGTTTTGATTTTGGTTGGAGATTCAACTATGATCAGCGGTTTAGTCAATGGTATCCTCCGTCAGTGAATAATAATCACCCTGATGGCGCCTGATTTTTCCGGAAAGCTCCAGGTCTGTAAGCCGGGACATCACCTCTGAAGGCGCAAGCCCGCTTTTTTCAATCAGAATATCAATGTGGACAGGGTAGGGGTCAAGAAATTTCATGATTGACGATTCATTGCAGGTTTCAGTTCTTTTGGGTAAAACAGTTTTTTTCTGGTGTGGCTTTTCTTCTCTATGTACAAAATGATGAAGCTCATTGATTATATCGGTTTCATTTTCAACGAGTTTTGCTCCCTGCTTGATTAAAGCATGGGTTCCCCGGCTTTTTGGGGAAAATATACTGCCTGGTACTGCAAAAACTTCCCTGTCATATTCAAGGGCAAGTCTTGCTGTAATCAGGCTTCCGCTTCTTTCTGCGGCTTCTATGACAATGGTTCCGCATGACATGCCTGCAATGACTCTGTTGCGTGCAGGGAAATTATGGGCAGCAGGTATTGTACGTATTTTAAATTCTGAGAACACTGTTCCGTTTTCTGCTATGTCCTTAAAAAGCCTGTAATTTTCAGCAGGATAAATTCTGTCAAGGCCGGATCCAAGGACTGCCAGGGTTCGGGCATTGGCACTCAGGGCTGCCTTGTGTGCTGCTGTATCAATCCCCCTTGCCATTCCGCTGACAACCTGAAATCCTTTTTGTGCAAGCTTTGATGCAAGACGGGTTGCAGCACTCATGCCGTATGAAGTGGGTTTTCTTGAACCAACAATGGAAATGCACGGGGTTTCATTGTCAATGTTTCCTGCATGAGTGATTACAGGAGGCGGATCAGGGATATGCTTCAGCAGGGCAGGGTATTGATTGTCAGTCAGGGTTACAAGCCTGATTCTTCTTTTAATGATGCGGTCAAGCTCCTCTGTTGCGGCTTTTTTTGCCCTGTCATGGTTCAATATGCCGTTTATGGCTCTTGAAGACAGAAAACCTGTTTTTTCAAGTGCGTTTCTGGATGCAGCAAGTACCCTGTCAGGGGAATGGAAATGTTCAATCAGTTTTTTATACATTACATTTCCTATAAAAGGGATTTCCCTTAAGGTAAGCCATGGCAGGTATTTTTCGCGTGCATTTTGCATTGCAGCAGTGGAAAAAATTATTCAAAATCCTTCAGTTTTACCTGAGCTTTTTCTGCAGCAGGGGAAAACGGATAATTCTTCACAAGTTTAATCAAAAAATAATGAGCTCTGTTTGTATCGTCCAGAGATAAATAGGCATATGCAGTTTTTAAAAGCGCATCAGGCACTTTTTCCGATTTTGGATATGTTTTTGTCAGTTTTTTAAAAATAATGGCGGCTTTTTTGTATTTGCCAAGGGAATAATAGCATTCTCCAAGCCAGTAGACTGCATTATCTGCAAGGCTGTTTTCCGGCCAGTTCTTTTCAAACCTGACAAACATGGAACCTGCTTTTTCAAAATTTTCTTCCAGAAAAAGATTCCTTGCCTTTTTATAAAATTCCCGGGCAGAAAGCCTGACCGGGCTGTGTGTGACAGTATGGTGTCTGGCTTTGGCAGCAGCCTTTTCCAGTTGCCTTATTTTTTTTTCCATTCTGGTCAGTTTTGTCTTCATGGCTGCCATGGAGGCATCTTTGGCTTTGATCCCGGCTTTCAGTTTTGCCTGGTCTTTTTTCAGGGAGGCAATTTCAGATTCAAGAGCAGATATTTCAGCCATGTGAGCTGAATCCACAGAAGGCTGCCTGTTTCCTGCCCCTTTGCTGAACAGGGAGGAGCAGGAAACAAGAAACAGAAATGCAGGCAGGGCAAGAAACCATGCTGCCATATGCTTTTGCAGAGCTGAGGACATTTTAGCCCCTTTTATTAACTGCAAGCACCAGGGGGCTTGCCACAAAAATGGATGAATATGTTCCCACAAATACGCCTATGATCATGGCAAATGCAAAATTATGGATAATTTCACCGCCAAGGAAATACAGGGCAAAAAGAACAATTAAGGTTGTAAATGAAGTTAAAATTGTTCTTGAAAGGGTGTCATTGATGCTTTTATTGAACAATGCCGGCATGTCTGCGCTGGATTTGGCGCCTTTAATATTTTCCCTTATGCGGTCAAAAACAATAATTGTGTCATTAAGTGAATATCCGATTATGGTCAGAAGAGCCGCAATGACTTCAAGGGAAAAATCAAGGTTGAGTATGGAAAAGATTCCCACTGTGATCAATACATCATGAATAAGGGCTAAAATGGCGCCCATGGCATATTTCAGTTGAAGAAACCAGAACAGCACCAGGGTTATGATAAGGGCGCAGAAAGTCAATATTGCCATGCTGACATTGAATACAGACAGAAAATAGACTGCAATCATGAGAGACCCTGCCGTAACTGCTGACAGCATCCATTTTAATTCAAAACGCCCTGAAATATATATGGTGATGAAAAGCAGGGAATAAAAAATTGCAAGAAGGGCTTTGCCGCGCAGGTCTTTTCCAACTTTTGGCCCCACCATTTCAACCCTTCTGATTTCAGGCTCAATGCCTGTGGAAGTCTTGAGGGCTTCTTTGACTGACCTTGCAAGCCCTTTGCTGCTCATGGCTGAATTATCGGTTCGGATGAGAAATTCGTGGCCGTTTGTCTGTCCGAAATTCTGAACAGAGGCATCCTTGAACCCGACATTATTAAGTCCATTGCGTATTTTTCCCACCTGAACCGGTTTGGAAAATTTTACCTGAATCAGGGTGCCGCCCACAAAATCAATTCCGTAATTTGGGCCATGATGAATGATGAGCGAGGCAATGCTCAGCACAATCAATGTCAGAGACAATGCAAATCCAATTTTTTTGCGGCCGATGAAATCTATATTGATACCGGGTTTGATAAACTCCATTTTTACTTTCCTTTATATACTGAGCTTTGAAGCATGGCTGGTTCGTAAAACAAAATCAAAAATAATTTTTGACAGGATCAATGCAGTAAAAAGACTTGCAACAATACCAAGGCCCAGGGTTACGGCAAATCCCTTAACAGGGCCTGTTCCGAACTGATACAGCACGATCGCTGCAATCAATGTGGTTACGTTTGCATCGAGAATGGTCATGGTTGCAATCTCAAATCCTGTATGAACAGAGGCAAGAACTGTTCTTCCCGCCCTTATTTCCTCCCTTATTCTTTCATAAATGATGACATTGGCATCAACTGCCATGCCTATGGTAAGAATGATGCCTGCAATGCCCGGCAGGGTCAGGGTGGCCTGGAAAGCAGCAAGGCCTCCTCCAATGAGAATTATATTCACGATAAGGGCAATATCTGCAATGATTCCCGCTGTTTTGTAATAAAATACCATGAACAGCACCACAAGAAGACCGCCCACAACCATTGATATCATTCCCATACGTATTGAATCAGAACCCAGGGTAGGCCCGACAGTGCGTTCCTCAATGATTTTAACTGGAGCAGGAAGGGAGCCGGCCCTTAGGGCAATGGCAAGGTCTTTTGCTTCATCCATGGTGAAATTGCCTGTGATTACAGCCCTGCCGCCTGCAATCCTGTCCTGGATCACAGGAGCAGAATAAACTGATTTATCAAGTATGATTGCAAGGCGTTTGTGTATGTTGGCGCCTGTAACCCGTTCAAAAATTCTTGCGCCCTTGCGGTTAAACTCAATGCCGATCTGCGGCTGCTGAAACCTGTCAAACTCAACCCTTGCATTGGTTAAAAGGCTGCCGTCCAGAAGGACACGTTTCTTGATCAGAAACGGGATTTTTGTGGATACTCCTGAACCGGGATTATATTTTGTCTGGTAAAGGATTTCATCCCCAACAGGGGGAGTGCCGTTCAGGGCTTCGTTCACATCTGCATTTTCGTCCACAAGCTGGAATGTGAGCTGTGCGGTTTTTCCAATGAGAGCTTTGGCCCTTTCAGGCTCTTTAATGCCTGGAAGCTGCAAAAGGATTCTGTCCTCTCCCTGGATGCGGATATCAGGCTCGCTGACCCCGAATTCATCTATCCTGTTGCGTATGGTTTCCAATGCCTGGGCTGTTGCCATCTTTTTGATGTTTGTGATCTGCTTTTCAGGAAGTGTCAGATGGAATACTGCAACATTATCCTGAACTTCAGGGGTGCCAAGCACAAGGTTTTTGAAATTTTTGGACAGAATATTTTCAAATTTTATTTTATTTTCACCATCCGGAATTTTGGCCAGAATTGAATTGTCCTTGAGGCGGGAAATTCCAAGATGTTTGATTTTTTCATGTCTGAGCTGGGTTTTTATTTCCTGTACGGTTCTTTCCACTTCAGCCTCGACAGCTTTTATGTTTTCAACTTCAAGGGTAAGATGCATGCCGCCCTGAAGGTCAAGGCCCAGACTGATTTTTTTATGGGGCCAGCAGTCCAGAAAAGTCGGCAGAGTCAGAACAACTGCCGCCATAATTATTCCAAGCGTTAATATGGTTTTGATGTTAAGGGATTTCAATCTCATTACTCCTGATGAATATGAATTTATTTTTTCTTTTTATTGTCTTTCTGACCTGTGCCTTCTGCACCGGAAATCACAGCTGCAACATTTCCCCTGGAAACTTTAATTTTAACCTTTTCCGCTATTTCAAGGCCGATGGTTGTGTCATCAAGACTTATAATGGTTCCGTAAATACCGCCTGATGTAATTATACGGGTTCCTTTTTTCAGGTTTGCTATCATTTCCTTGTGTTCTTTTGCTTTTTTCTGCTGGGGCCGGATCAGAAGAAAATAAAAAATTGCAAAAAGAATAATAATTGGTAAAAAACCTGCTATTCCTCCTGCCGGGCCTGCCTGTCCTCCTGCCGGGCCTGCCTGGCCCATTGCATATGCTGCACTAATCAAAATAAAAATCCTCCTTTTAAGATTTTTTTGCCGGAAACCAGATGGTTTTTCCGTCAAACTGAATCCGGTTTATGTTGTCATAGTTGATTTCCCTTAACAGGGAAAAAACTTCTTCCATGTTATATACCACAATCTTGCTCAGGGGCTCGATAAGATTGATATTGGTATCCACCTTTTTTTCCTTCAGGTTATAAATAATCACCATGGTTTCTGAAAATTTCAGAATTTTTCCCACACCTGAGCTCATTCCCCTGTCAACTGGCTCATCCGCCTTTGGGGAAACATTTATTCCCCTTGATGCATAGTATTCTTTTAAAATATTGAAATGGATATTCCAGATATTATCTCCCGGCCTTACAACATAAATTCCATATGATCTGATTTTACCGGGTTTTACAGCTCCTGATTCCTCAATCTGTTCCTGGAAGATTCTGCCTTTTTTAATGAACGCCTTTTCAAGTATATCCCGCATGGAGACTTTTACATTGCCTATTTTAAAACTTTCATCGGAGTGAACTACCAGATCAAGGCTGTTTTTCAGGCCGAGCTTTTTTTTACGTTCCTCCATGAGTTGTTTCAGGGGTTTGTCAGTATCAAGCTTTTTATAGTCTATGTCAGGCTTGACAATTATATCTCCCCTGACAACCTGGGTATCTGTGCTACGGGAAGATAATTTTGATGTACCTGCATTGTTACCGGATTCCGGCCGGCTCTGGTTTCTTGTTCCTCTGGTTCCGGCATCGGGTGAGGGAGTCTGGTTAAAATAATAAAACCCTCCTAAAACAATTGCGCCCAGAACAACCAGCATTACCAGTATTTTTTTGTTTTCATTCTTCTTCAGGAGCATAAATTCTCCTTTCATTGTAAGATTGAAATTGTTTCAGATACACAATAGCGCACCCAATGTCAAGCAGGGGGGTTAATCAGAATCTGTAATAACCATTACTCTGCTTTCCCCAGGGATCATGTCAGGATCCCCTTTGATTGTAATACAGACATTTTTATGGGATTCAATTTCACTTATTTCCATGCGTTTTTTATTCAGCAGGTATGCTGCCACATCCTCAGGCACAATACCGGTGGCTTCAGTAACGTCCGGCTTGATGGTTTTCAGATTCAGCTGCCTCAGCAGCGCAAGGCCCTGGGTTTCAACGGAAGGGGTCTGGCCGCGTCCATTGCAGTACCTGCAAGTTTCATAGCTTCCGAATGTAATGGAATGCCGGATGCGCTGCCTGGACATTTCAAGCAGGCCAAAGCTTGTAATACCGCCGACCTTTGTTTTGGCCTTGTCTGATTTAAGATGTTTTTTAAGGGTTTTGGTAATCTCAGCTTTGTGACGGCGTTCCTTCATGTCAATGAAATCCACGACAATAAGCCCCCCCATGTCCCTGAGCCTTAGCTGGCGCGCAACCTCTTCACAGGCCTCAAGGTTGGTGTGAAAGGCTGTTTCTTCAATATTTTTCTTTTTTGTTGATTTGCCTGAGTTGACGTCAATTGAAACAAGGGCTTCGGTTTGTTCAATCACAAGAAAGCCGCCTGATTTGAGATGGACCTCCTTTTTATATATTGAAGCAATCTGCTCTTCAAGCTGGTATTTGGTGAAGATGGGTTTTTCCCCTTTAAATTGTTTGACTATGTTTTTTTGTTTCGGAGCAATAACGCTGATGAAATCTTTAACCTCCCTGAAAACTTCAGGGCTGTCAATGAGAATTTCAGTGACATCTGTTGTAAAATAGTCTCTTAAGGATCTCACTGCAAGGGTCTGTTCCTTGTACAGAAGGGAAGGAGCAGGTTGCTTAACAGCTTTTTTGTCAATATCCTTCCATACCCGCATAAGATATCTCAAATCTGCGGTCAGCATGGTTTTGGTTGAATTTTTACCTGCTGTTCTTACAATCATGCCGAATCCTGCAGGGATTTTTATTTTTTTTATGATGGCTGCAAGGCGTTTGCGCTCATCTTCATCCGTGATTTTGCGCGATACTCCACGGGTGGTGTTTCCGGGCATGAGCACGGACAGCCTGCCCGGCAGGGAAATGAATGTTGTCAGCATGGCTCCCTTGGTGCTGATGGGATCCTTTATCACCTGCACAATCAGTTCCTGTCCCTTTTTGATAAGGTTAAAGAGGGGTTTGTCCCTTGAATCTGCTTCCTGAAAATAATCCTTGTGAATCTCATTTTTCTGCAGAAATCCGTTTTTTTCAGCCCCGTAGTCCACAAACACAGCCTGAAGACTTGGCTCCACCCTTGTCACAACACCCTTGTAGATATTGCCCTGGGTTACCTGTCTGGCTGCGGTTTCTATGTGAAACTGGTCAAGTTTGTTGTCCTTTATGGCTGCGATTCTGCTTTCATCGGCATCCAATGCGTTTATCAGAATTTTTTTTGTCATTAATTTCTTCTCTTTCAAGATTGTCCGGCCTGCATTGAACTGGATTTCAAATTAAAACAATTTGTGTTTTAACTAATAAATTGATCAAAGCAAGTCAAATTCTTTTATTTTTTTGGTAAATTTATCTGCCAGATGCTAAAAATGCATTTTTTTCCGGGCAATTTCCTTTTGTTTCAATATGTCAAAATATGTCATTATCCTTTCAACGTATTGAACCGGCTCCCACCCTCTTGCATAACCATACTGGCTTTTTTTATAATATTTTGGTTTTGACAGCAGAGGCAGAGTTGTTTTAAGACTCTGCCATTTATAGGGATCAAGCCCCATATTCTTTGCTATTTTTATTGCATCTGTCACATGCCCGTAACCTATGTTGTAACTTGCAAGCGCAAAGAGCAACCTGTCATAATTATTTGTTATATAACTGAATTTTTTAAACATTTTATCAAGATACCTGATGCCTGCCTTGATGCTTTCAGAGGGCTTGAGGCGGTTTGTAATTCCCATTTCTTCAGCAGTCACAGAAGTTACCTGCATAAGACCCCTGACATTTGTAAAACTTGTTGCTTCGGGATTGAAATGGGATTCCTGATATACCACTGCGGCCACAAGTTTCCAGTCAAGGCCGTATTTTGCAGCTTCGGTCATGATAAGTTTCTTATATCTGGGCAGCCTTGTTCTGATTCTTTCATGAAATTTTTGAAGATCAAAGGTGTCGGATTTTTCAATGTCTGCATAATATTTGTCTGATATCTGTTTCAGCAGGCCTGTTTCATTGGCATAAAGGAAAAATTTATTGATCTGTTCCAGCATCTTAAGGTCATTTTTCCTCACAGCCCATGCCAGGGACTGTTTTTTCTGTATGGGGATTCCTATGCGTATATCAGGATAGTAGCGCTGGTCAAGGTATGCGATATTATTGTCGGCAACAGTGAATTTTATTTCCCTGTCATTCACCATGCGGATAAGCTCTTCTGTGGGGACATTGTCATGCAGAACATAGTTCAGTTCAACACCGGATTTTTTTATTTCCTCAAGGCGTGATTCATATGATGTGCCCCGTCTGACATGAATGGTGCGGAAGGCAAGATCAGCAATATTCCTGGGCCCGAAAACAAGTTTATGGTAAATGATACGCTGCTGAATTGTCATATAGGGAATGGAAAAATTGACCTTTTCCAGCCTCTCTTTTGTGATTGCAAGGCCTGCTGCAATGAAATCACCCTTGCCCTGATCAAGGTATGAAAACATATTGTTCCATCCAGGGGTCACAACGTCAAGATCCACATTGAGATAGTCTGCAAACGCCTTTGCAAGGTCATATTCAAAGCCGGCCGGCCTGCCGTTGTAATAATAATAGGTATTGATTGATTCATTTGTGATCAGACGCAGCACTCCTGTGCGCCTGATTCTTTCAACAGTATTCATTTCGCCGCCTATCTGTTTGTCATGAACAAGAATGGACAGAATGACAAACAAAACCAGAAGAAATGTGATACTTGCTGCAATAAAATAATTATTATAAAATTTTTTCAATTTTCACCATTATCCAAAACAGGCGGTATAATCTCAATTTCATTGACATTGCGGTAAACAAGGGGCAGTTTTTTGCCCCGGCGGCCCCTTGTTCCGGTGTAATCAGCCTGATTGCCCGCAGTCAGTTTAAGTGTATTCTTCCCTGCGTGTATAACAAGGTTATGGTTTAATGGCAATATTTTAAGAAACCTGAGCCTGCCGGCAGGTGAATCAATCTTTTTTTGCCCCGGCGCAAGGGAAATTATTTTATTGCCCTGGCCTTTTTTTAGATATGGAAGCTGTTTTAAGGGGAAAATCAGAAGCCTGCCTTCCGATGTTACCGCTGCTGCCATGTCAGTGTCAAAATCGCAGACAGGCTGGGGGGGCAGTATCTTGTTTCCCGGTTTTATGGAGATGACATTCTTGCCGTTTTTATAGGTGGTTAAAAGGTCAGCGAACCTGGTGACAAACCCGTACCCGCTGTCACATGCCATGAGAAAATAATCATTTTTTTCACCTGCAACCATGAACTGAATCATGGAATCCGGCCCCAGAGCAAGATGTCCGGTCAAAGGCTCTCCATTGCCCCTTGCCGATGGAAGGCGGTGGGCGCGTATCATGTAGCTTCTTCCTGTATTATCCAGAAAAACAATGGGCTGACTGCTTCTGGTCTTGATGGATGACAGCAGGCAATCCCCTGATTTGAATTTAACAGCTTCAGGATTTATCTGATGTCCTTTTGCAGCTCTTATCCATCCGTTTTTCGACAGAATGATGGTTACAGGTTCCACATCAATTACATCATTTATGGAAAATTTTTCAGCTTCCCTTCTCTCTTTTACGGGAGAGCGCCTTTTGTCCCCGTGGATTCTGGCGTCAGATCTTATCTGTTCCTTCATATATGATTTAAAGGCATGGTCATCACCTAGAAGTTTTTTAAGTTCCCTGTGCCTTGCTTCAAGGTCTTTTAACTCTGATCTGATTTTGATTTCCTCAAGTTTTGCAAGCTGCCTAAGCCTTATTGCAAGGATTGCATTTGCCTGAATTTCAGACAGGGAAAACCTTTTCATCAATTCCTCTGCCGGATGATCATTGGTTCTTATGATTTTTATGATTTCATCTATATTCAAAAATGCAGTTAAAAGCCCTTCAAGAACATGGAGGCGGCTCAGGGTTTTTTCAAGGCGGAAATTCAGTTTTTTTCTTATTGTATCAGCCCTGAATTCAAGCCATTCTTTCAGCAGGCCCACAAGATTTTTGACCTTTGGCCTGCCGTCAATGCCAATGACATTCATGTTGAAAGAATATGATTTTTCAAGGTCAGTGGTGGCAAAAAGATGATCTGCCAGGGCTTTGAGATCAACCCTGGAAGAACGGGGAATAACAACCAGGCGGGTCGGATTCTCATGATCAGATTCATCTCTTATGTCATTTACCATGGGCAGTTTTCTGGAAGTCATCTGAGCTGCTATCTGTTCATGTATCTTTTCTGCGGATGCATGGTATGGAAGCGCTGTAAACACAATTTTGGAGTTTTCAATATGGAATTTTGCCCGCATCCTGATCCTGCCTGTTCCTGTTTTGTACATTTGCCTTATTTCAGATGCAGGGGTGATGATTTCAGCATCAGTCGGAAAATCAGGGCCTTTTATGAATTTTAAAATTTTATCCAGGCCTGCATTTTCATCATCAATAAGGCAGATCAATGCCTTTGCTGTTTCACGCAGGTTATGGGGTAGAATGCTTGTTGCCATGCCCACTGCAATGCCGGCGGAGCCATTGAGCAGTATATTGGGCAGGCGTGCAGGAAGTATTGTCGGTTCTTCAAGTGTGCCGTCAAAATTGGGAACCCATTCAGCCGTGCCTTCTTCCAGCTCCTGCAGAAAAATACGGGCATATTCTGACAGGCGTGATTCAGTATAGCGCATTGCAGCGAATGATTTGGGATTATTGGGGTCACCCCAGTTGCCCTGGCCGTCAACCAGGGGATATCTCAGGGAAAAGGGCTGTGCCAGAAGAACCATTGCTTCATAACATGCACTGTCTCCGTGGGGGTGGAATTTCCCAAGAACATCTCCAACAGTACGCGCTGACTTGGCAAATTTGGCTGATGCTGATAATCCCAGCCTGCTCATGGAATATACAATTCTGCGCTGTACAGGCTTTAACCCGTCCCCTATGTGGGGCAGGGCCCTGTCCAGAATCACATACATGGAATAGTTCAGATAGGCTTTTGTGGCAAAATCCTGGAATGCAATCTTTTCGTAGTCTTCAATGGAAGATGTTTTGCAGGTTTTATTCATAAATCAATCTCTTTAATATTGCCGTTGGATTCAATCCATGTTTTTCTGTCTTTGGCGCGTTTTTTCCCAAGCAGCATATCCATAATATCATGGACATGTTTCAGGGTTTCTTCATTTTCACCATCAACAGATAATTGTACAAGACGCCTAGAATCCGGTGAAATGGTGGTTTCCCTGAGCTGGGACGGATTCATTTCACCCAGGCCCTTGAATCTTTGAATGTTTATTTTTGTCTGCTTTTTGCGGCGCCTGAGCCGTTTTAAGATATTGTTTTTTTCCGATTCATCCAGTGCATAGAAGGTCTGTTTTCCTGCATCAATTCTGAAAAGCGGGGGCATGGCAATAAAAACATGACCCTGGCTTACAAGTTTGGGAAAATGTTTTAAAAACAGGGCGCAGATGAGAGTTGCTATATGGAGTCCGTCTGAATCAGCATCAGCCAGAATGCATATTTTCTGATACCTCAGCCCTGAAATATCATCAGACCCGGGAACCACTCCCAGCACTCTTGAAATATCCCTGATTTCTTTGGAATCAAGTATGGCTGAGGATTCAATATCCCATGTGTTTAAAATTTTGCCTCTCAAGGGCATAATAGCCTGAAACCTACGGTCACGGGCCTGTTTTGCCGATCCGCCCGCAGAATCTCCCTCCACAAAGAAAAGCTCGCGTTTCTGCCTGTCAAGGCTTGTGCAGTCGGACAATTTGGCGGGAAGGGTAATCCCGCTGCCGATTTTTTTTCTTGTTACCTGTTTTGATTTCCGGATTCTATTTTTTGCATTTTCAATTGCAAGGCTGGCAAGTCTGTTGCCGGCTTCGGTGTTCTGGTTCAGCCACAGGCTGAAAGCATCCCTGACACGTGTGTTTACAAGGCCTGCACAATGCCGTGATGACAGCCTTTCCTTGGTCTGCCCTGAAAACTGGGCATCGCTCAGCTTGACAGACAGAATATAACAGACCTTGTCCCATATGTCTTCAGGTGCAAGATACAATCTCTTTGGAAGGAGATTATGGAACCTGCAAAATTCCCTTACAGATTCAAGAAGCCCTGATCTGAACCCGTTGACATGGGTGCCTCCTGCTCTGGTCGGAATCAGGTTGACATAACTGTCCTGCACAGCAGGCCCTGAATCTGCAGTCCAGTTCACAGCCCATACCATTTGAATGTCCCGGCCCTTGTGCTCACCTGTAAAACAGGAAGGAAAAATGCATTGCCTGCTGTCCAGAATATTGTTCATATATTCATCAATACCCTGGTCAAACTTCCATGTCTTTTTTTCGCCTGTGGATTCATTGAAAAAGGTTGTAACAAGACCCCTGCACAGAATTGCCTTGGATTTCAGGGCAAGTTTCAAAGCTGATTCTGAAAATGAGGGCCTGTCAAAATATGAAATATCCGGCCAGAACCTTATGCATGTACCTGTTTTTTTTTTGTCTATATCACGTACAACCGTAAGTTCCCGGGTTTTGACCCCGTTGCTGAATTTTATAAAATATTCATGGCCCCCGCGTTTGATATTGATTTCAAGTTCCCTTGACAATGCGTTTACAACTGAAACTCCCACCCCGTGGAGGCCGCCTGAATAATTGTAGTCCTTGGTGGAAAATTTGGCACCTGCATGAAGTCTGGACATGATAAGCTCAACCCCTGACATCTTTTCTTCAGGATGAATATCCACAGGCATGCCCCGGCCGTCATCTGCAACCATTATGGAGCCGTCTTTCTTTAAAATGACATCAATTCTGGATGCATATCCTGCAATGGCTTCGTCCACGCTGTTGTCAATGACTTCAAAGGCAAGGTGGTCAGGGCTTGATGTGTCGGTATACATTCCAGGCCGCCTTTTTACAGGATTCAGCCCCTTGAGCACCTCTATGGACCGGGCAGTATATGAGGAGCCTGTGCCGCCGGTATCAGTGTCTGTTTCAAATAATTCCATAAATCAGTCTGTTGTGATATAGTTTTGTCCTGATAATAATTTTAAACATACTCCTATATCATTTTTGGATGTAAATGTAAAAACCGGAGCAATGTCTGTCATGACCGATGATCAGAAAATGGAATTTGACCCAGTATCATTTGAATTATTGTGGAACGATCTGTCTGAAGACCGTAAGGCCCGCCTCATTGAAGAAACCCGGAACCTTGATCCCCGGGTTGCAGTTCTTCCGGCACTTGCAGGCATAAGCTCATTTCATTTTTCCGTGCGCAACAGCGCCAGAAAAACTCTTGAGGCAATTCAGTTCAGAATAAAAGAGCTTGTGTCTGCTCCCTTTGGCAGCAGGTTGTATCATGAGGGCAAGAAAGCGGCTGAATCTGTAAGCGCAAGGCTTTACAGTCTTTTTTCTCCTGAGAT
>CAYUOB010000032.1:0-25509 GCA_964446145.1 uncultured Desulfobacula sp. | reverse complement strand
GCCTGAGCCGCAGATACCCCGTGCAGGTTTGCCGGCAACGGTTGAATATTCAGGGGCAAGGGTCAAAGGGTCAAGTTTTATCTTTTCAATGGCGCCGTCTTCCGCACGCATTCCCCATCTGATGCCTCCGCCTTCAAATGCAGGGCCTGCAGAACAGGCAGCAGTCATAAGAAATTCATTGTTGCCCACAACGATTTCCCCGTTTGTCCCTATGTCAATGAAAAGAGTAATATTTTCATGTTTATTGAAACCTGCATATAAGACACCTGCAACTATGTCTCCGCCAACATAACTTGCAGGCCCTGGCATTACAAAAACTCCTGCATAATGGGCAGCTTTAATGCCTAGGTTGCCGGCTTTCATGATGGGAAATTCTGAAACACTGGGAATGTATGGCTCCCTTCTTATATATTTTGCCTCAATTCCCAGCACAAGATGGGTCATGGTGGTATTTCCGGAAATAACAACATTTTCTATCTGCCTGTAATCTGCATCAATTGAAACCAGGGCCCTTTTTGTAAGGTTGTTGATTGTGGATACAGCCATTTTCTTAAGTTTCTTGACTCCATCCCTTTCAGAGCATACGATACGGTTGATCACATCATCTCCGCAGGCAGCCTGACTGTTATGACCGGATGCGGCAGCAAGCACATTGCCGTTTTCCATGTCCACAACATATACCACAATTGAGGTTGTTCCAAGATCAATGGCAAGGCCAAGGGATTTTTTCAAAGTATGAGCAGGGCTTACGTCAACAATTTCAGAAGAGCATTTTTTCCACAATAAAGATGCCACAACATTGAAATTTTCATCCCGCAATGATTCTGCAAGCTGGCGCATCACCCTGATATTTGTACTCATCTTAGATGTATCATACCCAAGTTTTTTTAATGTGCGTTTCAGTCTGTCAAGATCGCTGACCGAATCCTCAAGGGTTGGCGGATCAAGCTGAAGGCTGATTTTTTCAACAATTGGATCTATCTGTTTTACAAGGCCCACAAGTTTTTTTGTGGCCTCATTTCCCATGCCGGCAGCTTTTAATTTTTTCTCAATGGTTTCATCGGGAATTTTTACAACAATATCTTCAATTACCCTGGTTTGGCATGCAAGAACATAGCCCTTGCTTTTTTCTTTTTCGCTTAAAAGCGGCGAATCCGTGAAATCTGTTTTACCGGATTTTACAATAAGCCTGCATTTGCCGCAGGATCCTTTGCCGTTGCATGATGCATTGATATAAACATCTGCTTTTGATGCGGCTTCCAGCAGAGTGGTTCCGGGAGGAACACTGACCTGCCTGTTTTCCGGTTCAAATAATATTGTAAATTCCTTCTGGTCAGTTTTTTTTTCCTCTTCCCGGGAATTGAACCCTTTTTTTGAAATAAAATAAATGGGACAGGAAGATCTGAATTTACAATAGATTTCCGGGTCACGACATTCAAGGCATTCCTCGCAAAGATAGACATTATGCTTCATGCAGATATAACTGGTTTCACGATCAGGATGATTCAAACACTTGCCCATTTCAGCCTCGCATCATTTAAGGAATTATAAGATACAGATGATTATAACAATTCATCAATGTTTTTTGCAATCGTTATTTCAGTCTGCAGCCCGACAAAGCGTTTGACTTCTTTTCCGTCCTTGAAAAGAATTAAAGTGGGAATACTTTGCACCATATATCGCGTTGCAAGGTCCCTGTGCTCATCAATATCGATTTCAACAATGGATGCCTTGTTCTGATATAGGTTTTTCAACTTTTTTATGATTGGTTCCTGGGCCTTGCACGGCGCACACCATGATGCGTTAAAATCTATAAGCGTCACGCCTTTTTGAATTTGCTGCTCAAATTGGTTCATACTCATTTTTCATTAACCTCCATATCCATAATTTTTTAAAAAAATACAAATATACAGGCTAATATAAACAAAAAGCATGCCATCTTTTAAATAAAGAGGGGGGATAATACATCTTATTGAAATCACAGCTATATTTAATCATGCCTTCTGACCTTGATATATCAGCAGAGATGGGAATCCCCGTAAAACGTTACCGGCGTTATGCAAAGTTTCGGTCTGTAACGTTAATTTAACATCTTAATTAAGTTCATATGGTTTCCAGGTTTATGCGACAGCATTTGTTTTGCATCTTGTATTTTGGCTCAGAGAAGTATAATACTGATAAAAACAAATTATGGAGAATAAAATGAAAGAAATGATTTACGTTTTGATCTTTATAGGGATTTATATCCTTCTGCAGGCATATATCCTGCCAAAACTTGGGATTTCCACATGAATGAAAGATGCCTGTCAGGTGACAGACAATAAAAAAATCAGCGGAAAATCCGGCAGAAAATAGTTCCGGCCATTAAAATAAGGTCCAGATATTGACAGTAGCGGTAACGTTACTATTTATATATGAAGACATGGATCAACCCACCATAAATTTATAATATGAGGTGCCATGGAAACCTACCAGCTTTGGAATGTAAATTTTCTGAACCAGATTCTGGATACTATGGCAGAGGGGCTTTTTACACTTGATGACAGGGGAGTCATTACCTCCTGGAACAAATCAATGGAAAAAATCAGCGGATATTCTGAACAGGAAGCTTTGGGAAAATCCTGCAGCCTCATTGAATGCAGTCAGTGTTTTGGAAAAATGTGCCCCGCAGACATAAACAAATGCGGAGTAATCAAAAAGGGAAAAACAGAGCCCAAGGAATGTTCCATCAGGCATAAGAACGGATATGATGTTCCTGTGATCAAGAATGCAAGGGTTGCCAGGGACGAAAAAGGCCGGATACTGGGAATTGTTGAAACCGTTACCGACCTTACTGAACTGAAAAAGGCCAGAAAAACAGCAGAAGAGGCTGAAAAAAAGCTCAGGCAGATTTACAGGGTTGGAAACATAATTGGAAAAAGCACTGCAATGCAGAATGTTTTTGATGCCATACATGCTGCTGCCCACTCAAGAGCCACTGTCCTGATTCAGGGTGAGAGCGGAACCGGAAAAGAACTTGTTGCAGGGGCAATTCATTACAATAGTGCATATTCGACAAAACCCATGGTCACGGTAAACTGTTCTGCTCTTTCTGAAACATTACTTGAAAGTGAGCTTTTCGGCCATGTGAAAGGATCTTTTACAGGTGCGCACAGGGACAGGGTGGGCAGGTTTGAAGAAGCTGACGGCGGAACCATTTTCCTTGATGAAATAGGTGAGCTGACCCCATATATTCAGGTCAAACTGCTCAGAGTGCTTCAGGAAAGGGAAATAGAAAGGGTAGGGGAATCAAAACGAAGAAAAATAGACATCAGGGTGATTGCCGCAACCCACCAGAACCTTTATGAACTGACGCAAAAGGGAAAATTCAGGGAAGATTTTTTTTACAGGCTCAAGGTTTTTCCCATTCATGTTCCCCCTTTAAGAAACCGCAGGGAAGATATCCCTCTTCTTGTCAGCCATTTCATTGACAAGGGCAATAAAAGGGAAAACAAATCCATCAAGGGCATAACAGCACAAGCAATGAGGCTTTTAATGGAACATTCCTGGCCCGGCAATATAAGGGAACTGGAAAATGCAATAGAGCATGCATTTGTGATATGTAATACTGACAGAATTGATTCAGGGGATCTGCCCCTTGAAATACGGGAACAGAGCCAGCCCCGGCATGATTCTTCCGACATGCACCAGCCGGCTGGTGACCGATATTTAAAAAAGCCTGGAAAACTCACAAGACAGGCTCTTCTGGACCTGCTTGAAGAATGCCACTGGAACAAGGCTGAAGTTGGGCGCAGGATTCATAAAAGCCGTACCTCGGTATGGAAATACATGAAAAAATGGGATATTCCCTTGCAGAGGCCCTGAAGCGCAGGCCAAAACAAAACCTCCGGGAAGTGTATATCTTTCCCGGAGGCTTGGTGAATTTTTACTTTCATGCGCCAAGATAGGCTTTTTTAACCTCAGGATTGTTCAGAAGTTCATCTGAAGGGCCTTCAAGCACAAGAGAACCGTTTTCTATCACATACCCCCTCTGGGCAAATTTAAGGGCAAGCCTTGCATTCTGTTCAACAAGCAGAATGGTTGTTCCCTGTCTGTTTATTTCTTTTAAGGCATCAAACATTTCAAGCATCAAAAGCGGGGCAAGGCCCATGGAAGGTTCATCCAGGAGCATGATTTTTCTTGCGCTCATATATCCCCTTCCAACTGCGAGCATCTGCTGTTCTCCTCCGGACAGGGTTCCTGCAAGCTGATCCTTGCGTTCTTCAAGCCTTGGGAACAGATCAAAAACCCATTTGCGGTCCTTTGCAATCTGTTCTGTGTCTTTTCTTGCAAAACATGCAAGGGCCAGATTTTCCGTAACCGTTAAATTGCCGAAAATCCGTCTGCCTTCAGGAACATGGGAAATCCCAAGCTTTGAAACAACCTTGTCCGTGCTGTACTTGAGTATATCAGTACCTTCAAATTCAAGCACAGATCCCGGCTCAGCCGGAACCATTCTTGAAATAGCCCGCAAGGTTGTACTTTTTCCGGCTCCGTTTGCTCCGATAATCGTTAAAATTTCGCCTGCTTCAACTGAAAAGCTGATGCCGTGGAGCGCCTTTATATTCCCATAGGAAACCTTTAGATTCTTAATATTAAGCTGCATCAGGTCAGATCCTCCTTGCCTAGATAGGCTTCAATTACTTCAGGATTGTTCTGTATTTCTTCGGGCGGGCCCTGGGCAATGATTTCGCCGAACACCAGGGTCTGGATATACTGGCACAATTCCATCACAAATTTCATCCTGTGTTCAATCAGAAAAATGGCTACTTTGAAATCTCTGTGAACCTGGCGGATAATCTTGATCATCTGGACAAGTTCATCTGGAGTCATGCCTGCTGTGGGCTCATCAAGAAATAGAATCTTGGGATTTGTGGCCATTGCCCTTGCCATTTCAACACGGCGCTGGGCACCATAAGGAAGATTGGTTACAAGCTGATCTGCATGCTGTTTTATGTCAAAAAGTTCTAGCAGCCTGTATGAATTCTGCTCAATGCGCGATTCCTGTTCCCTGCATTTTTTCGTATTGAAAAAAGCCCCTGCAAGGCCGTAGGATAACTGGGAATAATGAGCCATTTTAACATGGTCAAGAACATTCATGTGCCGCCAGAGAGCAAGATTCTGAAATGTTCTTCCAAGGCCCTTTGCAGCAATTTCATTGGTCTCAAGGCCCTTGATGTTTTCATTCTCAAGGGTAATACTTCCTTGGGTTGGAGTATAAACACCTGTAATCAGATTAAATATTGTGGTTTTTCCGGCTCCGTTAGGCCCTATGAGACCTGTTATCTGCCCGGGTTTGATACTTAAATTATAATTGTGTACAGCCCTTAACCCACCGAAATAATGTGTCATATTCTTTACTTCAAGCAATGCGGACATGATCAGGCTCCTTGTTCTCTTTTACATTTGGATCTCAACAATTTTTCTGCATTGATTTCCCTGAATGAAATCAGGCCATAGGGACGGAAAATCATCACAAAAATCAGAATCAGCGGAATAATGATCCACTTGAAAAGTTCAAGCGGCCGGAGAGCTTCTCCCAGGAAATTGATGCTCACAGCACCGACAATGGAGCCAACAATGGAATTAAGTCCTCCAAAATAAACCATGGCAAGAATTTCGGCAAGGCGGTTTATGCTGAACATTCCAGGATTTATATAAGCAAGTACATGGGCAAACAGCCCGCCTGCAATTCCGGCCCAGAATGCACCGAACATAAAGGCGGTCATTTTGGTCTGCCGTGTTCTTACTGTCATTGATTCAGAGGCTGCTTCATCATCTCTGACAGCATTCAGGGCTTTTCCCATAATTGAGCTTACAAAATTATGGACAATCCATATGCAAAGCATTGTCCATATGAAGATTACAGGCAGGGTGGCATAATCAGCCTGTCCTCCCATACCCCTTGCTCCTCCTATGATATCCAGATTTTCAACAGCACTTTTTACAATAAACATGAAAGCAAGGGAAATAATTGCCAGATAATCTCCCCTTGTTTTAAAAGAGGGAATTGCCACCAGAAGCGACCCCACAGCTGCGGCAGCCCCCCCTGCAAGCAAAGCAAACGGAAACAGCCATGGCCCCAGTGAAGGAGACAGTACTGCAGTCCCGAAAATTTTGTCATTAACAAAAAAATATAAGGTAATTATGGAAGAGACATACGCCCCTATTGCCATAAATCCCGGATGAGAACAGGAAAATTCTCCCTGATACCCGTTAATGACATTTATGCTGACTGTAAGAATTATTGCTATAAGGGTAAGTTTTACGACAAGAGCCCTGTAATCATTGATTCCTGCCCATAAGTCCAGTATCCCGTAAAAAATAATCAGATGAATGAGGGCAGAAATCCACAATGGCAGTTTTTCAAGCATTCCGGCAAGGGGGTTGGTGAGCGATGTGGTCAGTTTTGCAACAGCCAGAACAGGTATCACATATACGACAAGATCGTAGCCTATGACCCCTGGAATAAGCAAAGGGGTTTTCAGCATGATAAGCCCCCCGAACAGAACCGGTATTTTAGGCAGGCCCAGATAATATGAAATATAATCATATCCCCAGTAATATTCAATCAATACGGCAGTCAATACGCCCAGCAGCCATCCCAGTACCGGCACATTGGAAAAGGTATTTTTAAATTTTGTTAATATTTTCATGAAAGCTTCCTGTACAATCGGTTAAATAATTAAAGCCTCAGCTTTGTGCTGTGTTCCATTCCAAAAAATCCCCTGGGCTTGTACGTAAGGATGAGAAGGATAATGGAATATGCAATAAGATCCCGCAGGGTTGAGGGAAATATGGTTGCAACAAATATTTCTATAAATCCCAGAAGATATCCTGCAAGTGCTGCCCCCTTGATGGAGCCTCTGCCTCCAAGAATAGCAGCCACAAAGGCTTTCCATCCGATAATAACTCCCATATAAGGGTCAAGAATGGGATATGCCTGCCCGTATAGGATACCTGCAACAGCAGCAAGTCCTGCACCGACAGCAAAAGTCAGCGGCGCTATGATATTGATGGACACGCCCATAAGAGGAACCGCAAGAAAATCATAGGACATAGCCCTCATGGCCATACCCCATTTGGTTTTCTGAATAAAGGCATGAAGTGCGAGCATGAGAAGAAAAGAAATCACAATGATCATCACCTTGACATTGGTGAAATATATTCCCCCGATATTATATGAAACAGACTTCATGAGAGGCGGAAAACTGAGCCTTGTGGCTCCGAGCAGAATCAGGATGCCGGTTTCAAAAATAATTCCTATCATAAGCCCTGTGATGGCTGCAGATGCCCTGGGAGCAGACCTTAAGGGCCTGTACCCCGCAACTTCCACAAATACCCCTATCCATGAAGCAAGAAACATTGTAGTTACCACAGTGGCAACAAATATAAGCGGGGCCGGCAGAAAACCTGAAAACAATGCCAGAAAAAGGGTTGCAATTCCAAAACCTATATATGTACCCACCATGAAAATATCACCATGGGCAAAATTAAACAGCATTAAAACCCCGTAAACCATTGAATATCCAATGGAAATAACGGCATAAAAACTTCCTCTCTGGAGTGCATTAATCAGGTTTTGAATGATAAATTGTACAAAATCCGTAAAAGCTTCCATTCACAACTCCGGTTTTATGGATAATAAACTGCTGCTGCACAGGTTTAAGTGTACAGCAGCCAAATGTATTCAATTCAGTAAATCCAGATAATCAGGTTTATGGACAGCTGGATTTATAAAATTCATATTCGCCCTGGTCATTGATCCTGACTATGACAGCGCATTTGATTGGGTCACCTTCTTCGGTAAATGTCATGTTCCCTGTAATTCCTGCAAAATTTTTGATTTTTGCAAGGCTGTTTCTGACAGCAGTTCTGTCCTTGGCTATTCTTCCCGTAATTTTTCCTGTATTCTGAATTGCCTGCTGGATCAGGCGCAGGGAATCCCAGGTAAGTGCAGCAACATCATCTGGAACATATCCATAGGTTTTTTTATATCTGTCAATAAATTCCTTGGTAGCTCCCTTGGCGCCGGCAGCAGCGTAATGGGATGAAAAAAACAGGCCATAGCAGTCCTTGCCGCACAGCTTCACAGTTTCAGCAGAGCCCCAGGAATCAGATCCGACAATGGGGCCTTTCCAGCCAAGTTCCTTTGCCTGATGAACAATCAGAGGTACTTCATTGTAATACTGGGGTGTAAAAAGCACCTGTGCGCCTGATTTGACAATTTTGGTGAGCTGGGACGAGAAATCCGTATCCTTGGTGGTAAAACTTTCAAAGGCAACCACAGAGCCGGGGCCGTGTTTTTTTTCCCAGGCAGCTTTAAATACTTCAGCAAGCCCCTTTGGATAATCAGATGCAACATCATAGAGAACCGCAGCTTTTGAGAATCCGAATTCTTCTGTGATAAAATTTGCAATTACAGGGCCCTGAAAAGGATCAAGAAAACATCCACGGAATACATAGGGCCTGTCAAGGGTGGTATTGGGGTTGGTGGACCACGGGCTTATCATTACTGTTTTATACTTGTTTGCCACCTCTCCTGCAGGAACAGCCTGTTTAGATGATTGCGGGCCTATTATGGCAAGAACATCATCCTGGGTGATCATTTTTGTATTGGCCTTGACAGCAGATTCAGCTTTTGATTCATTGTCCTCTATTACAAGGGCAACTTCATAGGTCTTGTCCCCGACCTTGAGCCCCCCGGCTTTTTCAATATCCTCAAGCCAGAGCATTGCAGCATATTTTGTTCCTTCTCCAACCTTTGGAATGTCACCTGTCAAAGGAGCATTGATTCCGATTTTGATAATGGTTTTCCTTGCACATAAGCCAAGAGAAGAAAACATCATGGCAAATGCAAAAGCCACAGCCGTTAAACAAACAAGTTTTTTCATGGTACCTCCTTAAAAAATGTTTAAAAATGCTTATAATCTTTTAAAAATTTAGGAAAACCTCAACCAGAGCCAAAAATTTTGATTCCAATTGCTGAATCCTGAAAGAAAATAAGCTGTTATCCCCTGATACAAACTTATTTTATATGTAAAAAATTAAATTAAGTAAAGGATAATAACAATGCAACTATTTTACAGGAGGGTGGATATTAAACTCATTCATTTTGTAAAGCAGGGTTTTATAGCTGATTTTCAGGATTTTTGCAGCTCTTGACCTGTTCCACCCGACTTTGTCAAGGACAAATAAAATAACTTCTTTTTCAACCCGGTCAGAAGCAAGTTTTTTGATTTTTTTCAAAGAAATATCTTCAAATAGTTTATCTGAACTTGTGGAAAGGTCGACAAATTCGGAAATGATACTTGAACGGTCATAAGACAAAGCCTTGCTTTTTTCATTGCCGCCTGTTTCATCAGAATCCGAGGTCTGTATGCTGGCAGGTATTTCCGGGTATTCCTTTGGCAGTTCCTCAAAGATTTTTTCCCATGAATTGAGAACCATCTGTTTTTTTATGCAGTTCTGAAGCTGGCGTACATTGCCTGGCCACGGGTAATTGCACAGCTTGACAAGTATATCGGAATCAGGCTTTGTTCCCTTATTTTCTGGATATTCAGATTGATAAAGCCTGTAATAATATTCAATGAGGGACGGGATATCCTCTTTTCTCTCACGCAGGGGAGGAATATCAATTTTTATAATATTGAGGCGATAGAAAAGATCCTCACGAAAAGTTTTTTTGTAAATACTTTCTTCAAGGTTATGATTGGTTGCAGCAATCACCCATACATCGGTTTTGAACTCCATATCAGATCCAAGGGGAGAAAATTCACCGCTTTGAAGGACATGAAGCATTTTTGACTGAAGCGACAAAGGCATATCTCCGATTTCATCAAGAAAAAGGACTCCCTTGTCTGCTGTCTTGAATTTTCCGGGACGCCTTTTATGGGCACCTGTGAACGCTCCTTTTTCATACCCGTACAATTCACTCTCCAGAAGTGTTTCAGGCAGGGCAGCACAATTTATCTTTACGAAATTCTTATCAGACCTTGCTGATTCAGCATACAGGTTCTGCGCCACAACCTCCTTGCCCACTCCTGTTTCTCCTGTGATCAATACATTAAGACAGGTATTTGCAACGTGGCTGATTAATTCCTTGATTTTTAATATTGGTTTGCTGACGCCGATTAAAGGTGTTGTCATATCTGCTTCTTTAATTTATTTTCATTTCTGGTCATCTTTTGCCATCAATTCAGAAACCATATTTTCAATTTTAAAAAGATCAACCGGCTTGAACAGAACAACATCGGCTTCAGCTTCAGAAGCCAGAGCTCCAGGCTGATCTCCATACCCGGTCATTGCAATGATCTTGAGATGCGGATATTCTTTTTTAACAATGGAAATAAGTCCTACGCCACTTATATTCGGCATAACAAGATCCGTGATCAGGCAGTCGAAAAAATTGGATTTATTCCTTAATAATTTCAAGGCGGCAAATCCGTCAACCGCAGTTTTCACCTGATAACCCATTGAATTAAAAAATTCATAAAAGGTTGATAAAATATCTTCATTATCATCAACTATCAGAAGTCTGTTCGGCTCCGTCATTTAGATGCCTCTTCAATTCTTGATAAAGGGATTTTTTAATATTTACTCCATATAATATATTGAGTGAACCTTGCAAGAGAAAAAATAAAAATTTACGAATTTGTCAATATTATTTCAAATATGAAATTAATATATAAAAAATGAAAAATACTATGAAAAATCCCCCGGTTTTTTTACCTATTTTTTTATTAAGTCCTGCAAAAATTGCCAGTATCAGGCTTATGAGCATCATTGCCGGAAACTGAAAAAAATGAAGCTCGGCATTCACATTCATGGGGTTGAAAACCCCGACTGTACCCATGACAAGACAAATATTGAACAGGTTGGACCCGACCACATTTCCAACGGATATATCACTTTCATTTTTTGCGGCAGCCATGGCTGACGTGGCAAGCTCAGGCAGAGAAGTCCCAAGAGCCACAACAGAAATACCGATGAAAGTCTGGGACAATCCTATTTTATTTGCAATGTCAATGGCCTCTCTTACAACAAAATTAGCTCCATATGAAAGCATTATTATGCCTGCAAGGACAAAAAAAAGATTCTTTAAAAACGCCATGATTGACATATCGCAGGATGAATCAGCTTTTTCAGTGTCTTTGGCGGTTTTAATTCCATAAATTAAAAATACAGCCAGCAGGCCCAGCAGAATGATTCCGTCGCTTCTGCCAATGCGCAGATCCATGCATAAAATCCAGAATACCAAAGAGACAAATATCATATACGGAATCTCAATCCGTATAACCTGTTTTTTGATTTTTACAGGGCGGATAACGGAACTGATTCCCAGCACAAGTGCAATGTTTATGATATTGCTGCCTATGATATTGCCAAGAGAAATGCTGCCTGAACCTTTGAAGGCTGCCACAAGGCTTACCAGCAGTTCAGGAGCGGAAGTCGCAAGTGAAACAATGGTAAGACCGACAATTACAGGTCTTACAGCAAACATTGCAGCAGTGGACGCAGCTCCTTCCACAAGCATGGATGAGCCGATGCAAAGCAGTGCAACACCTGAAACAAGAAAAAAAGTTTGAGCAGCCATTTGTATGGGTTCTTGCCTAAATATAAAAATTTTACTATAAAGCGTGCATAATATAGCAGACAGCATGATTTATCAATATGATAATTTAAAACCGACAAGGAAGATTCAATGAAAAAAAGTATTATAAAAGGCACCGGAATGTTTGTCCCTCCAAATCTGGTAACCAATAAAGACCTTGAAAAAATGATGGATACCTCGGATGAGTGGATTCGGCAGAGGACCGGAATTGAGCAAAGATACTGGATAGAAGGAGAAACAGGCTCATCCGACCTTGGATTCGAGGCTTCAAAAATTGCCCTTGAAGATGCAGGATGGACTGCCCAGGACCTTGATTTTATAATATTTGCAACCCTGAGCCCTGATATAATGTTTCCAGGATCAGGATGTCTCATGCAGGCCAGGCTCGGTCTTGACTCAACGCCTGCACTTGATATAAGGCAGCAATGTACCGGATTCCTTTATGGCCTTGCCACAGCAGATGCTTACATAAAGGCCGGGCTTGCTGAAAAAATTCTTCTGGTTGGGGCAGAGGTTCATTCGTCAGGTCTTGATAAATCCACCCGCGGAAGGGATGTAACCGTTATTTTTGGCGATGGAGCCGGTGCTGTCTGCATTGAAGCCGTTGAAACCGATGAAAAGGCCGGAGTGCTTTCCTCGGCCCTCCATGCCGATGGAAATTATGCAGGCGCGCTTATGACAGAACTTCCTGCCTCAAGACTGCCCAAACGTCTGCCGGATGATCTTCCCTTAAGTGATGCACGATACTATCCGGTCATGGACGGGCCTGCCATATTTAAAAAAGCTGTGAGAATGCTGCCTAAGGTTATTAATGAATCTCTGGAAAAAGCGGAGATTTCACTGGATGAAATCGATCTTATCATTCCTCACCAGGCCAATATGAGAATCAACCAGGCACTTGGGCAATTTTTGAAGCTGGATGAGGAAAAAATTTTTCATAATATACAAAAATATGGAAATACCACTGCAGCAAGTATTCCCATTGCTCTGCACGAAGCCATGAAACAGGGCAGGGCAGGCAAATCAGGTGAAACCGTGCTGTTTGCAGGTCTGGGCGCAGGCCTGACCTGGGCAAGCGTTGTGTATAAATTTTTATGATTTTATTGACAATTCAGGCCATTGCCCTTTATTTATGGGGATATGAAAAATACAATAATCACTTCTCTTGTCAGAAAAGGGGTGAACCTGCCGGACCCTGATTCTGTATATGTTTCAGATGATGTTGACCCTGAACGCATTTCCGGGGAAAATGTCACGATTTTTCCCGGCTCCAGGATAATCGGCAGAAGAACACTTATTATGGCCGGGACCACCATTGGTCATGAAAGCCCTGTAACACTTGATAATACAATTGTCGGCAAAAACTGCAGGCTGAATGGAGGTTTTTTTCATGGGGCTGTGCTGGCAGGCAGCAATCAATTCGGTTCAGGCGCCCATGTCAGGGAAGGCACCATACTGGAGGAAGAAGCCTGCGCTGCCCATACTGTAGGCCTGAAACAGACCATTTTATTTCCCTTTGTAACACTTGGGAGCCTGATTAACTTCTGTGACTGCTTTATGGCAGGCGGAACCAGCCGTAAAGATCATTCCGAGGTCGGGTCTTCATTTGTTCATTTCAATTATACCCCGAATCAGGACAAGGCAACTCCCTCCATGATGGGCGATGTTCACAGGGGAGTGATGCTTGAATCCAGGCCTATTTTCCTTGGAGGGCAGGGTGGTATTGCAGGCCCTGTAAGAATTGCATACGGGTGTATAACAGCAGCAGGATCAATAATAAGAAAAAATGAATTAAGGGAAAACAGGCTTATGTTCGGATCAGGGGCATCAAAGGAAATATCCCTTGCAAGGCAGCCCCATGTATATAGAAACATAGACCATATATTCAATAACAATGTTCATTATATTGCCGGGCTTATTGCACTTAAATTCTGGTACAGGCATGTAAGACCTCTTTTTGCCTGTGATTATTTTTCAGACGAGCTTATTAAAGGAATGCAGGCAAACCTTGATTCATGTCTGAAGGAAAGAATTAAAAGATTCAGAATTTTTTGCGAAAAACTTGCAGGTTCCAGAAAAATTCTGTTATCCGGGGCAAAGGATAAAAATTCTGCCCTTATTTCCCTTCACGACAGGGCAATTGAAAAATCACAGACTGCCCTTGATATTTTTGCAGAAGAATCAAACAATGAAAACCCGGGAAAAAACGGGGAAATTTTCATCAGGATAATCAAAAAACAGCCGGATTTACATACAAAAGAATATATTTCCTTTATCCAGGGCCTTAAACGAAAATATAAAGACATGGGCATCAAGTGCCTTTATGAAATTGAAAAAAACATAAGCGAAAAACTATTAATTTAACAGGAACACTGAATCAATGGGAAAACTTTTTGGAACCGATGGAATCAGGGGAGTTGCCAACTCTTACCCTGTTACCTGTGAACTTGCCCTGAAAATAGGGCAGGCTGCCGGCATATTCATAAAGGAACAGGGATATGGATCAGCTGTAATCGGAAAAGATACCAGAATTTCAGGTGACATGCTTGAATCAGCTCTGGCAGCAGGCCTTGCTTCAACAGGGGTCAATGTCCTGCTGGCAGGCATTATCCCAACTCCTGGTATTGCTTTTCTGTGCCGTGATACAGATGATGCAGGTGCTGGAATTGTCATTTCAGCGTCCCATAACCCTTATCAGGATAACGGCATAAAAATATTTGGTTCCAAGGGCGTGAAATTATCTTTAAATCAGGAAAAGATAATTGAGAATTTTATTTTTTCCAAAACACAAATTTCAGGTAAGGATACAGGAAAGATAAACGGGCTGTCTGACAGCCTTGAACGTTATTGCAATTTTCTGAGATCAAAGTTTCCTTTCAGGAAACCAGACAAAAAACTCAGGCTTGTGATTGATTGTTCCAATGGAGCAGCGTCAGAAATCGCACACCTTGTTTTCAATGAAACTGTTTTTGAAGCATCATTCATATATGACCGGCCGGACGGAAAAAATATCAATAAAAACTGCGGGTCACAGCACACTGAAGCTGTCGGGCAGGCGGTCATAAACCAGAATGCCGACCTGGGTCTTGCTTTTGACGGAGATGCAGACAGGCTCATTGCAGTGGATGAAAAAGGCAGGGAAATTTCAGGCGATGTTATCCTTGGTATTTGCGCAAAATATGCACAAACAGCAGGGCAGCTTGAAAACAATATAGTTGTAAGTACAATCATGAGCAATATCGGGCTTACCAAGTTCCTTGAATCCTTAGGGATCCGCCACGTCAAATCAGATGTCGGAGACAGAAATGTTTTTGAAGAAATGAAAAAACACAATGCCGTGATCGGCGGAGAAGACTCTGGCCACATGATTTTCCTAAAGGATCATTCCACGGGAGACGGAATGCTTTCAGCGCTGAAGCTGGCTGAAATAATGCTTGATACAGACAGACAGGCCTCGGAGCTTGCATCTGATATAACCATATATCCCCAGATTCTGATGAATGTCAAAGCACATGAATCAAGGCCTGATTTCAGAAAAAATCCAATAATTGCAGATACAATAAAACAGGTGGAAAACGAATTGAAAAACAGGGGCCGGGTGCTTGTACGTTATTCCGGCACCCAGCCCCTTATCCGTGTAATGGTTGAAGGCCCTGATCACGGCCTTGTTGAAACATGCTGCCGCAGAATCTGCGACAGCATTGAAAATAACCTTTAATCCCTGTTGCCGCCAAAAATCTGAAGCAGCAGGATAAAAAGATTGATAAAATCAAGATAAAGGGTAAGAGCACCCATGATGGCGCCTTTTCGTATCATTGCGCCTGTAGCGTCGCCAGGAATTGTAACTGACATATCTTTCAGTTTCTGGGTGTCATATGCAGTAAGGCCCACAAAAACCACAACCCCGACATAAGAAATTATCATCTGCATTGCACTGCTGTGCAGGAACATGTTGATCACAGAAGCAATAACGATTCCTATCAGCCCCATGAACATGAACCCGCCAAGGGAAGTCAGGTCTCTTTTGGTTACCATGCCATAGATACTGCACGCAAGAAAAGTTACAGCACAAATAAAAAAAGTTGATACAATCGAGCTTGCAGTATAAACCATGAAAATATACGACAAGGTAACCCCGTTCAAAATTGCATATATGGCGAACAGGCCGGTGGCAGTGGATGCTTTTATCTTTTGAATCCTTGCAGCAAGGAAAAACACGAATCCAAGCTCTGCAAAAATCAGAACCATCATAATTCCCGGGGTTCTGTACACAAGATTGATCATGGCCTGGCTGTGGGATACATAGTAAGCGGTAAACCCGGTCAAGGCAAGGCCGATTGCCATCCAGTTATATACGCTCCTGATGAAGGCATTGGTTTTTGCCATCACACTGGTTTGTGAAAAAGAAGTGTATGAATTCATCTTTTAGTTCCTCCTGAAAAATTAAGTATATTGTCAAATCACTGTATTTGACTGGTAATATAACACGGAAGGGCGGGATTTCAAGATTACAATTTGATTAAGTTTGAATATCCGGTTTTTATCCACGCATTAAAAGTTTACATAATATATATTATCAGACCTTAATAAAATATTTACAAATGCACATTTTCTGATCTGACCCGGCGGAATTAATGCCAGCATATAAAATTTATTGTTAAATTGCTGTCTTTGTTTTATAAATAAAAACTTTGCTGTAATTTGTTACAGGTTTATTTTAAAATGGCAGAAAAACAAAACAGACAGATTCATACGGTTTCAAGCCTGACAAGGCGGATTAAATCCATTTTGGAAGAAAATTTTGCCTTTGTATGGATAATCGGAGAAATTTCCAATCATGCAATTCCGGCATCCGGACATTCCTATTTCACCCTGAAGGATCAGGATGTTGTAATAAATGCCGTGATGTTCAAAAATCAGAAAAGAGCCCTTAAATTTGATCCGGAAAATGGTATGAAAATCATGGGCCTTGCAAGGCTTACCCTTTATGAACCTAGAGGAACCTATCAGCTTGTTTTTGAACATCTTGAACCGGCCGGCGCAGGAGCGCTTCAGATCGGGTTTGAGCAGCTTAAGGCCAGGCTTGCCAAAAAAGGTTTTTTTGATGAACAATATAAAAAGAAACTTCCTGTCTTACCTTTGAAGATTGCCGTCATAACTTCTGGCACCGGAGCCGCTTTAAAAGATATTATAAAGGTATGCCAGAGGAGATTTCCCAATTGCCGCCTTGAAATAATTCCTGTTCAGGTACAGGGAGATGCTGCACCAGCACAGATAAGCGAAGCACTGGAAACAGCCAATAAAACAGATGATTGCGATCTTATTATTCTTGCACGTGGCGGCGGCTCTCTTGAGGATCTTTCCGCCTTTAACACAGAAATTGTGGCACGGGCCATTTTTGATTCTGCCATACCTGTCATAACAGGAATCGGCCATGAAACCGATTTTACCATTGCCGATTTTGTTGCTGATTTAAGGGCGCCCACCCCTTCTGCTGCTGCTGAAATTGCAGTTCCAGACAAAAATCACCTGATCAGACATATTAACGAGCTTGAGGACAGGCTTACCCTGGGTTTCCGGGCACAACTGAAACATTTTGCCCGGAAAGTACAGCAACTTGCATCAGGCCTTAAGCGTCCTGACGCACTTATATATGAGCGCAGGTTGAGGCTTGAGGATTATGAATCCAGGCTTCGTAACCTGATGACCGTGCATATTTCAGGAGCAAGGGAAAGGCTTGCAAAATATAAAGCCAGGCTTGCTGCCCTTGACCCCGTGTCTGTCCTTAAAAGGGGATATTCCATTGTCAGGGCAGCTGAAGATGGAAGGATCATTACTGATGCCCAGGGGCTGCGCCCAGGCGATTCTCTGGAAATAATTCTGGCCAGAGGCCAGGTTACAACAAAGGTGGAAAAAATAAATGGGTGAAAAAAAAACATTTGAAAATGCTTTAAAAGAACTTGAAAATATCGTAAGGCAGATGGAATCAGGTCAGCTCAGCCTCGAACAGGCAGCAAACCACTATGAAAAAGGAATGAACCAGGCAAAATACTGTATGGATATGCTGGATAAAATTGAAAAAAAGATTACCATGCTGACAAAAGACGGTCAGGGAAATATAAAAAAAGGGTTATTTGAAGATGACTCAGACCAGGTTTAAGCTTAAACCATATTTAACTGATAAACAGGATCTGGTTAATCAATACCTGAAAAAAATTTTGGATCAATGCGGCCGGAACCACGAACTTGTCAATGCCATGACCCATTCGCTGATGGCAGGAGGAAAAAGGCTGCGCCCTGTTCTGGCAATTGCAGCGGCACAGGCCTGCGGCAGAGATTATATGCCTGCCCTTCCTGCTGCATGTGCAATTGAGATGATCCATACATATTCACTGATCCATGATGACCTGCCTGCAATGGATGATGATGATCTGAGAAGAGGTCTTCCCACCTGTCATAAAATGTTCAGCGAAGCCACAGCCATATTGGCCGGAGACGCCCTTTTAACTCATGCATTTCATGTTTTGTCTTCACCTGAACATGTTTTTGAAATCTATCCCGATGCTGAAACCCGTATTAAACTTGTGTCAGAAATTGCAGCAGCTGCCGGAGTCAATGGAATGGTTGAAGGCCAGATGATGGATATGCAGGTACATGTTCCTGATTCCCATGAAAACAGGCTTGCTTATCTTAAAAAGCTTCACTCACTTAAAACAGGCAGAATGATCAGGGCAAGCCTGATATCCGGTGCCATGAGCGCGGGAGCAGCTTCTGAATCAATTGAAATTCTTGTAAATTATGCTGACAGGATAGGACTGGCATTTCAGGTTGTGGACGACATCTTGAATATTGAAGGCAATCCTGAGATCATGGGAAAAGCAGCCGGATCTGATGCTGCAAATGACAAACTTACTTTTCCGGCTCTCACCGGCCTGGATGCTTCAAAAAAATTTGCAGCACAGCTTGCTGCTGAAGCCATTGATTATATTTCTTTTTTTGACAATGATGCCGCAGATCCTTTAATTGCCATTGCCGAATATATAGTAAAAAGGGACCATTAATTATATTGAGGTAAATCTTGAATCTTCTTGAACATATAAATTCACCTGCTGATATCAAGCAGTTTTCCAGAAACCAGCTCCAGCAGCTTGCCGGTCAGATACGTGCCAGAATGATTGATGTGGTTTCAAAAAATGGAGGCCATCTTGCATCAAGCCTGGGTGCTGTGGAGCTGACACTTGCAATCCATTATGTATTTAATATTCCCGAAGATACTTTGATATGGGACGTTGGGCACCAGTCATATGCACACAAAATGATTACTGGCAGAAACAGGCGTTTTGACACGCTCCGTCAATATAAGGGCATATCTGGTTTCACAAAAATAAATGAAAACCCCTGTGACGGATTTACTGTGGGGCATTCTTCAACTTCCATTTCAGCAGGCCTTGGTGTAAGCTGTGCAAAATATCTTACAAATGACAGTTCAGATGTTGTCTGTGTCATAGGAGACGGGTCTCTTACAGCCGGGCTTGCATATGAGGGGCTCAATCAGACCGGAGATCTTAAACGCAGTCTTATTGTTATTCTGAATGATAATGACATGTCCATTTCCCCGAATGTGGGAGCCCTGTCCTCATTTTTAAGCCGGACATTTTCTGCCAAATACCTTCAGACCATGAGGAATCAGTTTGGTGCGTTTTTAAAATCGCTTCCCAAAATAGGAGATGATATATACAATATTGCCAAACGCTCTGAAGAATCCTTTAAAACCTTTATAACTCCTGGCATGCTTTTTGAGGCATTTAATTTTGATTATTTCGGCCCCATTGACGGGCATAACCTTGACCACCTCATTGATATTTTAAAAAATATCAGACACCCCAAGGACCCTGTTCTTCTGCATGTGACCACCACAAAAGGCAAGGGATACAAGCCTGCAGAAAAAAATCCGGTTTATTTTCATGGAGTTGGATCATTTGCCGTTGAAACAGGGAAAAGCAATGCCAAACCCAATGGAATTCCAACCTACACCAGTGTCTTTGGCTCGCAAATGGTCAAATTGGCAGAAAACAATGAAAAAATTGTCGCTGTAACCGCTGCCATGCCTGAAGGAACCGGGTTGATCAAATTTTCCGAACAATACCCTGACCGTTTTTTTGATGTCGGCATTGCAGAGCAGCATGCTGTCACTTTCTCGGCCGGCCTGGCTTCAAAGGGCCTTGTGCCGGTTGTGGCGATTTATTCAACTTTTCTCCAAAGAGCCTTTGATCAGATACTTCATGATGTATGCCTTGAAGCCCACCACGTGGTGTTTGCAATTGATCGCGGAGGCATTGTGGGAGAAGACGGCCCCACCCATCACGGGCTTTTTGATTATGCATATCTTCGTCTCATGCCCAATATGGTCATCATGGCTCCAAAGGATGAGAATGAACTTGCAAGAATGCTTGTCACAGCCATAAATCATAATGGGCCTGTTGCCGTAAGGTATCCGCGGGGCACTGCACAGGGGGTAAAAATTCAGGATAACCCCCTGCCCGTTGAAATCGGCAGGGCAAGTGTTCTGAAAAAGGGAAAAGATATCCTGATAATTGCCATAGGCCAGTCAGTGAACGAAGCCCTGAAAGCTGAAAAAATTCTGCAGGCCCGTGATATCAGCGCAACAATAATAAATGCCAGGTTTGTAAAGCCCCTGGATACCAGGCTGATCCTGGAGCATGCATCAGAATTGAAAAAAATTGTTATTGTTGAGGAACATGTGCTGGATGGAGGGTTTGGGTCTGCAATTATTGAAACCCTTGTTGATAACGGGATTCAGGACTTTAAACTGAAAAGAATAGGAATACGGGACAGGTTTGTGGAGCATGGCCCTCAGAAGGTTCTGCGCCATGACTATGAAATTGATAAAGATGCTGTTGTAAATGCAGCTGTAAACCTGTTAAACCGGGCGTAAAATTGAAAGATAAGCATAAAAATAAAATCCGCCTGGACTGTCTTGTGGTTGAAAAGGGATATGCAAAATCCAGACAAAGGGCAAAAGCCCTGATAATGGCAGGAAAGGTGCTGGTGAACAATACTCCTGCTGACAAGCCCGGCACCATGATTCCATCCGGAGCTGAACTTGTTGTCAAACAGGATGACAACCCCTTTGTAAGCAGAGGCGGCCTTAAACTTGATCATGCCATCAGAACCATCCCTGTTGATGTGAAGGGGCTTGTCTGTCTTGATATTGGAGCGTCCACAGGCGGATTTACCGATTGTCTGCTTAAGCATGGGGCCTCAAAGGTTTATGCGGTTGATGTGGGATATGGCCAGTTGGACTGGACATTGAGGCAGGATAAAAGGGTTGTGGTGATTGAAAGAACAAATATCCGCCACATGGAATTTGAAAGGATCAACTGCAAGGTGGATCTCATCACAGCAGATACTTCATTTATTTCACTTAAGGTTGTAATTCCGTCGGCTGAAAAATTCATGAAACACGGAACCGTGATTCTGGCGTTGATCAAGCCACAATTTGAAGCCGGCAGAAAAAATATCGGCAAAGGAGGTGTTGTAAAGGATCCTGAAGTCAGGCATCAGGTGATTCAGGACATAAAAAAATTTTTTAAATCCAGAGGATATGATGTAAACCAGGTGGTGCCCTCCCCTGTCAAAGGCCCCAAAGGCAACAGGGAATACATAATATCCCTTAATTTTAAGGAAATTGAAAATAATACTGTTAATTTTATTTAAATTCGATTATTTAAATATAACTTTTATTAATTGTTTATGAGGAGCAGTAATGAGCGAAGAAATCAAAACCATGAGAAATGTGGCTCTGGCTGGTCATGGCGGTGCCGGAAAAACAACTCTTGCTGAGGCAATACTGTTTAAGGCCAAAGTTATCAAAAGGCTTGGAAAGGTTGAAGAAGGCAATACTGTAATGGATTTTCAGCCTGAAGAAACAAAAAAACAGCAAAGTATCAATACATCATTGATTAAATATACGCACAACAAGCATACAATTACTTTGATGGATACTCCTGGTGACCAGAATTTTTTCTCCGCTTCAAAAACCTGTTTCCCTGTAGCAGATGGCATGGCCTTTGTCATAGACGGTGTGGGCGGCCCGTCTGCCATGACCGAGGAAGCTGCGGCAAGCGCACTTGAATACAACCTGCCCGGGTTTGTAATTGTAAATAAACTGGACAGGGAACGAGCTGATTTCAATACCTGCATTGAAGCATGCAAAACAGCTTTGAAAAAAAAGATAGTTCCTGTTTTTCTCCCCATAGGCTCTGAAGACGGTTTCAGGGGATATGTCAATATAATATCAGGTCAGGCATTTGAATATGATGCTGACGGCAATGCAGCCAAAATAGATGTTCCTTCAGATATTGCAGATGATATTGAGGCTGCAAAGGAAGAATTCATTGAAGATGTGGCAGAACTTGATGATGAACTGCTTGAAAAATATCTTGAAGGAGAGCAGGTAAGTGAGGATGAAATCAAGGCAGCCTTCAGACAGGGAGTGCTTGACGCCCGGTTTTACCCTGCCATCTGCTGTTCAGCAACAAAAATGATAGCAGTGGACAAAATTTCTGATTTTATAAATGATTACATGCCTTCACCCATTGACAGAGGAGACTGGGTTGCAAAGGATGCAGACGGAAATGAAGTAATGGTATCTCCTGATCCTGATGCTGAATTTGCAGGTTTTGTATTTAATACAATTGTTGATCCGTATGCAGGCAGGCTTTCGCTGTTTCGTGTTATCTCGGGCACACTTGGAAAAGAAGGCAATATTGTAAATACAACCAAAGATATTAAGGAAAGATTTTCCCAGCTTCTTGAAATTGCAGGCAAGGATCAGAAGCCCATTACCAAAGCTGTGCCCGGCTCCATTGTTGCTGTGGCAAAACTTAAAGGGACGCTTACAGGAGATACCCTGACCTCAGGGCAGCAGATCCAGTTTCCAGTTCCTGAACCCATGCCTCCCGTTATTTCATTTGCAATTTCTCCCAAATCAAAAAGCGATGAAGATAAAATCCATGAGGCTGTAAGAAAGATCCTTGAAGAAGACACCGGACTTAAACTGGAACGCAACGAGGAGACGAAACAGACAATCCTTTCCGGACGCGGCCTTGTGCATATTGAAGTTACTGCAGAAAAAATTCAGAGAAAATTCAATGTGGGAATGAATATTGAAACCCCCAAAGTTCCATACCGCGAAACTTTCAGGAAAAAAGTACGTGTACAGGGAAAACATAAAAAACAGTCAGGCGGTCATGGCCAGTATGGAGACTGCTGGATTGTGCTTGAACCGCTTCCAACCGGTTCCGGGTTTGAATTTGTTGACAAGATTGTCGGAGGTGTAATCCCGAAAAACTATATTCCAGCAGTTGAGGCAGGAATCAGGGAAGCTTCACAGACAGGCATACTTGCAGGTTTTCCATGTGTTGATTTCAGGGTGACCCTTGACTTTGGATCATATCATTCTGTTGATTCATCTGAAATGGCCTTTAAAACAGCAGGCAGCCTTGCTTTCAAGAATGCTGCAGCCGAAGCCAAGGCAACTCTTCTTGAGCCCATCATGAAGGTTTCTGTAAAAGTTCCTGAAGACAATACAGGCGATATCATGGGCGATCTCAATTCAAGACGCGGCAGAGTGCTCGGGATGGATTCAGAAGGGGATAAACAGATTATCAATGCCCTTGTGCCCATGGCTGAAATGCTGCGCTACGCACCTGACTTGAGTTCCATGACAGGAGGCAGGGGCACATTTACCATGGAATTTGAACAATATGATGTTGTTCCGCCTGATCTTGCCCAAAAGGTTATTGAAAAAGTCAATGCGGAAAAAGAATCAAAATAGCATTAGTTAGTTGACAGATAATTGAAAGGCCCGGCAATTGCAGCAAGATACCGGGCCTTTTTTTTTGTTCCGGAATTTCAGGATTTCAATAAACCTGTATCCAGATTGCAGTGTTCTGCTGCACTTTTATCCAGCATATATCCAAGCTCCCCTTCCCTGGCAGGGAAGAATCCCATGCATTTTTCCCATACTTCACTGTCTTCCATGCAGAAATATATAAGAAGGTCAGGTGCATATTGTTTTATGCATGAAATAAGAGTTTTGTAAATTTCAATTCTCAGGGGTTTGAAATATCGCATTTTATTGTCAAGCCCGGAAATGAATTCTCCATAACATATTGTGGAATTTATGAATCTTGTTTCAATTATCTGCTTTAGAGCCGGCATGAACCTGAAGGTGCCTATGCTTATCCACACAATATTTTCAGGGCTTACATGGTCAAAAATCATTTTGATCACATTTTTATAGTCATTTTCACATCCCGGATATATAACCACAGGATCAAAATGAAACCCCAGCCTGTAACCTGCGGCTTCCGCCCTGCCAGCTGCCTTGAGGCGCGCTGAAAGCCCTGCAGTACCCCTTTCCTGGGACGAAATGATTTCAGGTGTGTTCAAAGACCAGGAAATAATTGTTTTTCCATTGTGATCAAGTTTGAGCAGAGAATCAATATTAACGGTTTTGGTTTTAAGTTCCAGTATGCAATTGTTCTGATCTGCAAATTTTTTAACAAGAAAACGGGGCTGAAGGGAAATTTTTTCCCAGATCAGTGAGTCAGTATATTCACCGGTTCCTATTCTGAATATTTTATCTTCGCAGAATATCCTGTCCAGGCTGAGACCAAGCCTTTCCAGGCCTGCGAAATACTGAAGTACCGGAGGGTGAAAATACGCCTGGAGTATACAATATGAACAGTCCATGGTACAAAAGGTACCTGTATGAAGTATGGTGTAGTCGCAGCAGGTATAAAATTTGGTGCCAGGACATTTTCTGATGACGCTTCCCCTGTTTTCAGTTATGTAAAGTGTGGTTTTGGCCTTTGATACAGGGTCGGAATCATTGTTGACATATTCATATACCACGGCAGGATCGTCTATTTTTTCAGGCACAAGTTTCAGTCTGGAAACAATATAATCTGTTTCCCTAGAACGTGCCAGGCCCCTGTCAATGAAAATTGTGTTAATTTTCATTATTTAAAATTCTCTTCAGGGTTTCAGTTTTCAGGGCTGTGCCAAGCAGTCCGACATTATCTTTAAACTGCTGGTAATTTTGCGCCTGGAAAGAAATTTTATATGTCCGGCCCTCAAAATTTTCCGGAGGTTTCACACTTATTCTGCTCCCGAATTTAAGTGATTTTATATTATTGTCAAATTCCGCCCGCGCCTTTGAAAGACATGGAAATCTCTGTTCAGCAATCCATGCACGCAGGGCAGTGGTTCTGGCTGCCATATTAAGGGATTTATCCTCAAGAATTTTAATGCATGCTTCCTGGTTTATGAAATCTTCAGGCCTTAATTTATCCCTTGAGCAAATTTCCTTTATATTCTGCATAATTTCAAGCTGTTTGCCCTGGGAGGCTTTTATGCATGAAAAAATCCGCAGGATAATGGAGATTATTTCCGAATCATATCCTGCAAGCCTGACCCCGGCCCTGACAGATAATTGTTCGTTTAAAACAAGATTCATGGCAGGGTCAGGCAAAGACGCGATTAAAAGCATATCCTTTATAAAGCCTTTATTCAGGTTTGCATTGAAAATACCCTGTGACAATTGAGCAATTGTTTCAGCATCTGAAAACCGTGACAGCCCGGACAGGCCTGTGATCAGTTCATAATGGGTCAGAGGGCGCCTGAATGCAAGAGATGCCACAGCATATGCAAAATATCCAAATTCATCATATAAATCATTATCAAGAATACATACGGGTATTTTATCCGCCTTATTATGAATATGGGCCTTTACAAGGTCAAATCCCGATACAACTATGAATCTGCCT
>CAYUOB010000031.1:0-25674 GCA_964446145.1 uncultured Desulfobacula sp. | reverse complement strand
GATTTCCGCTCAGGGGCGGTTCTGTGTTTTTTAAATTTTTCAGGATATCTGCTGCTTTAAGTACATCATGTCTGGGTTTTTCCATGTCCTTTCCAAGTCCTGCATTATTGAAATCTTTAATGATGATATCTGCAAGGGTCAGCCTTTCCTGGCAGATTTGCGCCATAAGGTTTTTTGCATCTGAGATTCTGTTCTGGGCTCTCCAGAAACTTGAATATCCGCCGAATATAACACAAAACGCAATAATGGAAGTGAAAACAAAACAAAACATGATCAGTTTGAATTTCTGGCCTGGCATGGGAACTCCTTGTTTTTGAGAATTACGTGTCAGTATTCAATTGCTGGGCTCATTTTACACTAATATTTCAATCTTGCATAATAGGTTTTTTTTGAGGCTTTTATGGCGTCCCTGAGAGTTAAAATCCCATTGCTGTTCAATATGGGCAAAAGTTTTAAAAATATTTCAGCAGTTGCAATGGCATCGCCCAATGCAGTATGCCTGCCTATAATGTTGACCCCAAGTCTTTTGGCAATATTTTCCATGTCATGGTGCTCATGAAGAGGGTGGAGAATTGCAGATAAAAGCAGGGTATCGAGCACAGGGTTGGTAAATTTTATTCTGGAAGTTTTTTCTTTTACTTTCAGCATTTTCATGTCAAAGGCAATATTATGCCCCACCAATACAGTGTCTGATGCAAATTTTTTAAACATGGGTAAAATGGCATTGATATCTTTTTTACCTGTAACCATTTCATAATTTATGCCGTGAATTTTATATGATTCAATGGGAATATCCCTTTTGGGATCCACAAGCTCCTCAAAAATATCCTGATAGATGATTCTGGTGTTGACAACCCTGACAGCGGCAATGGAGATGATTTCATCGCCTCCGTCGGGATCAAGCCCGGTTGTTTCTGTATCAAATACAGTATATGTGATATTTTTCAGACTGGTGTCAAGCAGATCCCTGTCCTCATCCTCTGTTCTGAAAAGATTGAAATCATAGAATTCGGGGCGGCTGCCTGTGATAACTGGAGACTGACGTTTTTCCTGTTTTGATTTTTTTGATTCAGCCTGAAGGGATATATTAATCTGGCAGGTATTATTGTTTTCATTCCCAATAATATTGAAACAGGCCCTGTTCTGCCTGAAAACGTAGAAAAGACTTGGCAGGCCATTGATGGGCCGGAACAATAAATTGTTTATGTCTTCAGCACGGATCATGGCTTTGTGCCATTTTATGATAAACACAATTGTGTCCTTGGCTTGTGTGCATGAGAGTTGGAAAATTTTTTCTCCGGTCATGCCTGACAGATTCTCAAGCAAAAATATTAATGCAGTTGTAAGGGAATAGGTATCGCCAAGGATTTTCATGTGATTTATATGAAGGCTTGTATCAAGTCTGATTCCATTCCCTGAGTCAAGTTTTGCCTTGAGGGAATTGATAAATTTCACAATTGACAGACTGCCAAGTGGAATTTTTGTTAAAACTGCATCAAGTATGGTATTTACAATGTCTTCATATTGATCATACAGTTTTTGGAACTGATCCGGCGCCATATTTTGAAGGGCTTTTTCAGGGTCATGTGATAATAATTGGGTTCTGAATCTATTTGTTTTTTTGAATATATTGTCAAATTGATTTATGTCGTGGGTTACATCCTGAAAGGTAAGAATAAACCCTGTCATGTTTTTGTCCTGATCAAGCACTGGAATAGCCACAGCACTTATGAGGCAGCCTGAATGTATCGGGGTGATGAAATATGATGCAACACCGGCTTTTTCCATTTTCAGCCGGTCTTCTATCTCAGAAAGCGCATGGGCAATAAGTGTTTTGTCTATGAGATGGAAAATGGACCTGCCAAGGCCAATGAAATATTCTGTTTTTTCCTTAGAGCCGCTGCCCATGAATATGTTTTTTGCAACTGAGTTGAAAAGCAGAATTCTGCCATTGTTGTTACAGATAATAACTCCCTGGGGAAGCTCTGCCATTATTGCTGCAAGAAGGTTTCTTTCCTTTTCCGTTTCTTTTCTTGCAGACAGAATCTGCTGGGTTATATCTTTGTTCAGGTTTTCAAACATATCTGCAAAATCATTGATTATACCGGATAATTGTCTTATGTCTGCCGGCCCTGAAACAGACAGCCTGTGTGAAGGGTTTGATGCATATATTACAGAAGCTTCTGCACATATTTTTTTTAACGGCTTTATATAAATTGCAAATATGATTTCAAGGCTGACCAGTATTACTCCGGCACATATCAGAACCATACTGGCCACAGACAGAAAATGCTCATTGATAATGGTGACAATTGCGTGGCATTGCTGGGGTGTGAGCCTTTGCCACAGGAACATGAAAATCACGGCAAGTGCTGCAAGGGTAGCTGCTATTGTGATTAATACAATTTTCCAGAATCGGTTGGGTTGGATCATTGGCAGAAAAAAACACGAAGAATTCCGGATAATTAAATTTTTACCCGGAATTCTTCCATGATAAAGGGTTAGAATTTATCGAATCGGATTATCCCCACCATCCCCAGCCAAAACTGGCGATCAAAAGTATGCAGAAAACAACGGTGACGATGAGATATTTATCTTCTGAAGCCATAATCTATCCTCCTTTGCATGCATTAACAAGACAGCTTTATGCCATATTGTCAGCTTCTTTGGTAACATCCATGATTTCAGTATCTGCTCTTTTTATCTGTTCTTCCGTGGTTGTGGACATTTCTGCCTTAAAGCACAGAGCCCACATCATCACAATACCAACAACCCACCATGCAAGCTGCCATGACCAGGTTGCCGGGAATCCGCAGAAGCTGAAGGCTGTGTTGCCAAGCAGTACACCTGGGCCAAGAGCCAGAAAATACCATACAGGAACAAGAATTTTCATCCTGGCGCGCCATTTTCTGCCGTTTTCACTTGGAGCGTCAATGCTGTCAAGCCATTCCCTGACTTCTTTCTGGCGGGCTTCCGTTTCTTCGGAATTCTTGAATCCAAGCCCGCGGCAGCCGTATGCGACCACAAATCCTGCAAAAATACCCCAGAAAGCAGTATGCATTGACAATGGATATTTCCATACAAAATAGGTAAGCATATTTACCACAATACCTACAAAAAGACCAAGAGCTGCGCCGATACTCGGGAATTTAAAACCCCAGTGCACACCCACAAGCATGAGATACATGATGGTTCCGAATGTGGTGGCAAAACCTCCTATCATTACGATTGCATCGGACGAGGTAAGGCTTACCACAACAGCAGCCAGTGTCAGGAGAGTCGCCATGACCCTGTTTGTCCAGATCTGTTCAGCATGTGTTCCACCCTGTTTTCTGACATACCTCCACCATACATCTCTCTGGATTATGGTGCCGCCGGTTCCGATATAGGGAGCAGCAGTGGAATGAATTGCTGCAATCGCTCCAAGGAAAACAAGGCCGAGAACAGGGCCGGGCAGAAATTTTGCCATGAGTTTGGGAACAACGTCTCCATTGTTGGCAATGGTCATTTGTCCTGCAAGTTCAAGTATTTTTGCACCCATGCCCTGGAAAGCTGAGAAAAAGAACAGACAGACACCAACAACAAATGTTGACATGAAAACCTGCTGCCATGCAAGTGGTTTGGGGGACTTGATACCAAAGTTCCATAATATGAATGCAGGTGAAGACTGAATGCCCATAAGTGCGAACATATAGGTTAAAATCATTACAGCAGTCCATCCGCCGCCAATGCCGAAATGGATAAGGCCCGGAACTTTAATGTATTTCTGATCAAGGTTCTGCAGGGCATGTGACATGCCTGACCAGCCGCCTATGGCATCTGACTTGACAACAAAAACTCCCAGGAGGATGATTCCGGAAACAAGAAGTATGAATTGAAGAACGCCAACCCAGGTACTTGCCTTGAGCCCGCCTGTTACAACATAGAACCACACGATAAAGGCCATGATGATAAGGCCCATTGTCGGAGGAACGCCTGCTACCCAGTAGAACAGTTTTGATGCGGCAATGAGCTGAATGCCTGAATAAAAGATTGAATACAGAAGGGCGGCAAGAACTGTAAGCCATCGTACGGTTTCATTGTTGTAATAGTATGCGAACATATCGCCCGGAGTGATGAACCCGTAGCGTTTTCCCATGAGCCAGTTTCTTTTGGCAAAAAATGCGCCTGTGATGGGAATTGTAAGAACATAAAATGATGCATATGCATAAACAAGCCCGACCTTCCATATCAGACCGGGATGACCGACAAAGGTCCACCCGGAAAAGGACGCAGCCGTTGCAGCCATCAAAAATGCGATGAAAGGAATGGAACGTCCTGCAATTCCATAGCCTGATGCGGTTTTCTCAGAGAAAAAACCTTTTAATCCCCACCAGAAACAATAAATAATGTACAGCCCCAGTAAGAGGTATACCCACATCTTTGGACTCATATTAAATTTCCTCCTGTCTTGTTTAGATTTTATTTGATAGGATTGTTCACTTGATTATATCCTTAAACTTTAAGGATAATCAGGGCATACCGCATCACCTCCTTTCCCTTGAATTGTTTGTATGTGGTTGGTTCATCTGTATTCCTCTATGCTTTGCTGCCGTATCCTATCTTGCCCAGGGATTCTTCTATTTCATCCAGAATCGTGTAATCATCAATTGTGGCGGGAACTTTATACTCTTTTTTATCTGCAATTGACCGCATGGTTCCCCGCAGAATTTTACCTGATCTTGTTTTGGGAAGCCGTTTGACAACAATGGCAGTTTTAAAGGCTGCAACAGGCCCTATTTTTTCCCTTACAAGTTTTATGACTTCTTGCACCACTTCGTTTTCGTCTCTTGCCACACCAGCATTCAATACCATCATGCCGAGAGGTATCTGGCCCTTTAGGGAATCTGAAACACCCATGACTGCACACTCTGCCACATCAGGATGGGAGGCGATCACTTCCTCCATGGCTCCTGTGGACAGCCTGTGGCCTGCAACATTTATGATGTCATCGGTTCTTGCCATTACATAGACATAGCCGTCTTCATCAATAAATCCTGCATCTGCTGTTTCATAATATCCCGGGAATTCGCTGAGATAAGCGTCCTTGAAGCGCTGGTCATTCTGCCATAAAGTGGGAAGAGTTCCTGGAGGAAGGGGAAGCTTTGCAACAATGGCTCCTATTTCCCCTGCCGGTACAGGGTGGCCGTCATTTCCCAGCACAGCCAGGTTCCACCCCGGGACCGCTTTGGTGGGAGAACCTGGTTTTATTTCAAACTGCTGAATTCCCACACAATTTGCAGCAATGGCCCAGCCGGTTTCTGTCTGCCACCAGTGGTCAATTACAGGTACTTTAAGTGCGTTCTCAGCCCATGTCAGTGTGTCGGGATCAAGCCTTTCCCCTGCAAGAAAAAGATATTTGAAACATGACAGATCAAAATTTTTCATCAGCAGTGCTGAAGGATCTTCCCTCTTGATTGCCCTGAAGGCTGTCGGTGCTGTAAAAAGGGTTTTTACCTTGTGCTGTGATATGATTCTCCAGAAGACAGAAGCATCGGGAGTTCCAACTGGTTTTCCTTCAAAAAGCACAGTGGTGCAGCCCTTGAAAAGGGGGCCGTAGACAATATATGAATGGCCCACTACCCATCCTATGTCGGAAGCTGCCCAGTATACATCACCTTTATCCACTCCATAGATTGCACTCATGGTCCATTTTAAGGCTACAAGATGGCCTCCGTTGTCACGGACAACACCTTTGGGCTGGCCTGTTGTACCTGAAGTATAAAGGATGTAAAGAGGGTCTGTCGCCTTGACCGGAACACAGTCCACAGGCTGTGCCGCTGCCATCTGATCATCCCAGTCAAAATCGCGGTTTTCGATCAAAGTGGCTTTTGCCTGCGGTCTTTGAAAGATAATGCATGATTCAGGCTTGTAGTCTGACAATTCAATGGCTTTGTCAAGGAGCGGCTTGTATTCTATTATCTTTTTAACCTCAATACCGCAGGAGGCTGAAACAATGACCTTTGGTTTGGCATCATTTATTCTGGTGGCAAGCTCATTTGCAGCAAATCCTCCGAAAACAACCGAGTGGACAGCCCCGATTCTTGCACAGGCAAGCATGGCAAACACTGCCTGGGGTATCATTGGCATGTAGATTACCACGCGGTCTCCTTTTGTGACTCCTTTTGATGCCAGCACGCCTGCAAAGCGCGATACCTGATCCTTCAGATCAGAAAAAGTATATTTTTTGATTGTATCGGTTACAGGGCTGTCATAGATAATGGCATCCTGGTCTGCCATGCCGTTTTCCACATGAAGGTCAACAGCATTATAGCAGGAGTTTGTCTCTCCTCCCGTGAACCATCTGTAAAATGGCTTGGCTGAATCATCCAGAACTTTATCCCATTTCTTGTACCAGTAGCAGTCTTCAGCAATGGAACCCCAGAATCCATCCGGATCATTGATGGACTGATCATAAGCTTGAGCATACAAATCGGACATTAGAATAACCTCCTAAAATTTCAGCGGTATCATAACAATATATTATTTTTGCACCATATTCTTGATTTCTTCCACAACTTCAGGGTTGGCAAGAGTCATGACATTGCCCACATCTCCGTTGTTGGAGATGGCTCCCAGCACACGCCTCATTATCTTACCGGATCTTGTTTTGGGCATATCAGGCACCAGCCATACTTTTCTTGGCTTTGCAATTTTGCCTATCTGGTCACAGACAGCATCGGAAATCTTTTTTGCCAGTTCCTCGCTGGGCTCAACCCCCTGTTTCAGGGCAATATAAAGGTCAGGCTCCTTGCCCTTGATATCATGGGCAACCGGAACAACTGCAGATTCTGCAACTTCTTCCACCACAAGGGCTGCAGATTCTATTTCCTTGGTTCCAAGCCTGTGTCCTGAAACATTGATAACATCATCAATGCGGCCAAGGATCCTGAAATATCCGTCATCAGATCTCATGGCAGCATCCCCTGCAAGGTAGGGCCAGTCTCTCCAGTCCTTGCTTTCCGGGTTTTTGCAGTATTTTGCAAAATATGTGTCAACAAACCTGTCCCTGTCACCCCATACGGTCTGTAGCATGCCGGGCCACGGGTTCTGGATACATATATTTCCTGCTATGCCGGATTCTGTAATCTCGTTTCCATCATCATCCAGGATAACGGGGTGAATACCGGGAACTCCAGGCCCTGCGCTTCCGGGCTTCATGGGATTTATGGCAGGAACCGTGCTGCACAGAAAACCGCCTGTTTCAGTCTGCCACCATGTATCCACTATAATGGCCTCACCCTTGCCGACAACCGACTGGTACCATTTCCAGACTTCAGGCTCAATCGGTTCGCCAACCGTTGTCATGTGTTTGAAATGATAATTGTATTTTGCAGGTTCGTCTGGGCCCAATTTTCTCAAGGCGCGTATTGCAGTAGGTGCGGTATGGAAAATGTTGACATCAAGCTCCTGGGCAATTCTCCATGACCTGCCTGCATCTGGATAGGTCGGGACTCCTTCGTATATTACAGTGGAAGCGCAAAGGGCAAGCGGACCGTAAACAATAAAGGAATGACCTGTGATCCAGCCTATGTCAGCCATGCACCAGTAAACATCTTCCGGATGAATATCCTGAATATATTTTGACATTGCAGTTACATATGCAAGATAACCTCCTGTACTGTGCTGGCAGCCCTTTGGTTTTCCGGTAGTTCCACTTGTATACATCAGGAACAGTGGATCTTCAGAAAGCATTTTTTCCGGTTCGACCCTTGCTCCGTAAAACTTTTTTACCTCTTCATTGGCAAAATAGTCGCGTCCTTCCACCACGGGGGTTTCAGAAGAATATTTCCCTGGATAACGCTGCCATATCAGAACCTTGTCAACTTTCTGGCCTGCCTCAGCTGAAATTTTAACGGCTTCATCGGCAACTGCCTTGTGGTTCAGAAGGTTTCCACCTCTGTAATAGGCGTCCATTGTGATCAGAACCCTTGAATTTGAGTCAACTATTCTGTCTGCACAGGCGCTTGCGGAAAATCCGCCAAAGACTACTGAATGAATGACTCCGAGTCTTGCACAGGCCAGCATTGTTATTGGAAGCTCTGCAGACATGGGAAGGTGAATTGTAACCCTGTCTCCCCTTTTCAGGCCTGCAAAATCCCTGAGCAGGGCTGCAAATTCATTTACCCTGACATAAAGCTCCTGATAGGTGATATGCTGGATTCTTTCTTCTTCAAGTTCAGGAACAAAATGAATGGCAGTTTTGTTTTTATTGTCTTTAAGGTGGCGGTCAATGCAATTGTAACTTGCGTTGATCAGCCCGCCTTTGAACCATTTATAGCAGGGAGCATCGCTTGTATCCAGAACTTCATCCCAGTATTTGTACCAGGTCAGAAGCTCTGCGTATTCAGTGAAGCAGTCCGGAAAATTATCCAGGCTGAATCTGTCGAAGATTTCTTCATCAGTGAGGTTGGCCTGAGCAATGAATTTGGTGGACGGATAATAATAATCTTCTTCTTTCCAGTGGACTGCAATCTGGGCCTCGGTGGTTTCAACAACTTCTTTTTTGCTCATGAATCATCTCCTTATGAATTTATAAACAGTTTTCGCTAAGTTGCTTGAGTGGTTTTCCGTTGGAAATTACAACCGGCATCACCTCCTTAATCTTTTTAATAATCAAAAACAGCAATCAAAAAATATATGAACTTAACAGCCAAAGATACAGGTTCTGAAAACAACAGGCTTTTCCGCGTCAGGCCTGGTATAGGAAACGTACAAAGCGAGATGAAAAATCGTAGTCATTTAGTGAATCCGATTTATACCATAATTTATGAATTATTAAGAACTAAGGACTAAGTCAACAAAAAAAACATTTTTTTAAATAAATTTAGGGCTGAATTATGAACAATTCTGCGGAAAAATATACTAGTCTTTCAAAGAAAAAAGCTAATTCATTAAAATCATTTGAAATAAATAACTCAAACAAGGTTTGATGGAGTTAAACCATTATGATTTTACTAAATTCACATATAAAAAGTTTTTTTATTGCATGATAAATATGTTTGCAGGTATAGTGACCGGTAAACTGGGATTTTAAAAACAGGAATTTTTAATAAGGATGGATTGGAAAATGGCGAAACCTGTTGATACATACTGGAATTTCCGGCTTGAAGCTGTGAAGGCAAGGCTTGAGAAAAATAATTTTGAGGTATTTATTGCCCAGGATGCGGAAGATGCAAAAAATATTGCCCTTGACACTATTATCCCTGGTCTTGATATCAAGAGCGTGTCATGGGGGGGATCAATGTCATTTGTCTCCACCGGGCTTTTTCATGCCTTAAAGGACAGAACAGATATTGAAGTGCTCAATACCTTTGACAAGGGACTGTCAAAGGAGGAAATGATGGATTTAAGGCGCAGATCCCTTATGGTTGATCTGTTTATAACCGGCACAAACGCCCTGACGGAAGACGGGCAGCTTGTCAACCTTGACATGATAGGAAATAGGGTTGCAGCAATGATGTGGGGCCCGGAAAATGTGTTGCTGTTCATCGGCAGAAATAAAATAACTTCTGACCTGAAATCTGCCATGGCAAGAATTAAAAATTATGCTGCCCCGGTCAATACCATAAATCTTGACAAGAAAACCCCGTGCAGAAAAACAGGTTTCTGTCATGATTGTTCAAGTCCGGACAGGATCTGTAATTACTGGTCCATTATTGAAAAAAGTTTTGTTAAGAACAGAATAAAAATTGTTCTTGTAAACGAAGATCTGGGATTTTGATCATGCAGAAAATTATGGTTTTCCAGCAGAATGGTTCCGGCACAAACAAGATAGACGGGATCAACAGGTTCGGGGCAAAAAAATTTGTTCTTGAAATCTTTGATATTGATGAATCCCTGCCTCCTGTTCTTGATGACACATCCGCATATCTGCCTGAAAAAATTGAAGCTGATCTGGTTCTTGATTATCTTATCCACAGGGATCTTTCAGATGATTTAAGTAAATTATGCAGTAAACTTGGAATTCCCGTGGTTGCTTCGGGCAAGAAAATACTTGCAGGCAATGCAATCTGCCCTCCTACCTGCTGTGCCCTTCATTATCAGAAAAATCTGGGAGATTATGGCAGGCTGTTCGGCAGGCCGGAAATAAAAGTTGAAACAGATAAGGACATGATCCGTGAAATCAGGGTTGAAAAGGGTGCCCCCTGCGGAGCAACCTGGAATGCAGCTGCAAAAATAAAAAATATGCCCGTTGAAAGAGCTCTGACCCGGTTCGGGCTTGAGGTACAGTTTTTCTGTACGGCAGACCCTGCCTCATGGGACCCTCTGTGGGGCAAAAGCCCTGTACATTTTGCAGCAGACATACATTCAGCCGTGCTCAAGGCCGCTTTAAAGACACAGAGATAATGGTTCTGAAAGCAAATAAAAATTTTTCCATGAGGGTGGCCATTATTGATGATGAGCCAATTGCATGCAGGGAACTTAAAAAAGCTTTTGCAAAAAAAACCGATTTTGAGGTTGATGTTTTTCCTGATGGAGAATCCTTTGTCAAAAAAATGAACCAGGCTTTATTTGATCTGGTTCTGTGTGACCTTAAGCTGCCTGGTATGGATGGAATACAGGTACTGACAAGGATAAAAAAAGAACTTCCTGACACCCAGGTGATTGTCATTACAGCCTATGGCTCCATTGATACTGCCATAAAGGCTGTACAGGCCGGGGCATTTCATTTTCTTGCCAAACCTGTGAAAAAGGAGGAATTGCTTTCCCTGGCCAGCCGTGCACTTGAGACAGTCCGGCTTACACGGGAAACCCAGGCCCTTAAAAGAAGCCTTTTCAAGCAGTCAAGACAGCAATATCTCATAGGCCATTCACCTGCAATTCAGGAGGTGCTGACTCTTGTAAAAAAAGTATGCTCGCTTAATTGCAATGTTCTTATTCAGGGAGAAAGCGGGACAGGCAAGGAACTTGTGGCAAGGGCACTTCATTTTCTGGGTGTGCGCAGGGAAAAACCCTTTATTGCCTTCAGTTGCGGAGGGTTTTCCGATGATCTTATTGCAAATGAGCTTTTCGGGCACAGGAAAGGCGCTTTTACAGGAGCTGTTGATACAAAGATAGGCCTGCTTGAATCAGCGCACAGGGGAACAATTTTTCTTGATGAAATAGGGCTGATGCCAATGACAATGCAGGTTAAACTTCTAAGATTTGTCCAGGAGCGCAGCCTTATAAGGGTAGGTGGGGTGAAGCCCATTCCCGTGGATGTGCGCCTGATTGCCGCAGGCAACCATGACCTCAAACAGGAGGTGGAACTTAAAAATTTCCGCAAGGATCTTTATTACCGCCTCAATGTGGTATCCATAACGCTTCCTCCGCTTCGTGACAGAAAAGAGGACATTCCTTTGCTTGTTCATCATTTCCTTCAAAGATATAACAAGAAATTCAAAAAACAGGTGGAGGGCGTGGATAAAAAAGCAATGGCCATACTGAACCAGTATCCTTTTCCCGGTAATGTCAGGGAGCTTGAAAATATTATTGAAAGGGGGGTCGCACTTTCAGACAAGCCTGTTATCACACCCCAGGATCTTCCGGCAGACCTTCTGGAGCTTTCCATCACAAGGCTTGAGGATGATACTTCCCTGAAATCCCTGGAAGAAATTGAAAAGGAGTATATAAAAAAAATATTGATAAGAACTGCCTATCACAAGGGCAGGGCTTCTGAAATTCTGAAGATCCCACGTACCACTTTGTGGCGCAAAATGAAACGCTTTAATCTTGGATGAATCCAATGTTTCAATTTGAACTGCCTCCTTAATCTTCACCATTGCAGGCATTTGGCGCTTTGCCTCAGAGTGATTGATATGGTTTATTTCAATATGAATCAAACCTGTAAAATTCATGGTTCATGTTCCGATCAAATGCCTGTCTGCCGCACCTTTGCGTGATGGCATGAATTTTGTACGCAAAATCAGAATAAAGATATTGAAAGTTTTTCAGAACTTGCTGTTTTTATGGCATGTTTAAAAAATTGAAATTCTCAAAACACAGGAAAACAATCAGTGAATACAGAAAATATACTGGTTCCGTTTGACCGGAACAGTTCCGGTCTCAAATCCTTGTACCATGCATTTGCCCTGGCTGAAAGGATAACTGCAAAGGTTGTGGTTCTTATTTTTAAAGACGGCAGGGATGAAAAAAATACAATCATGCCACTTGAGAAGGCCTGTAAAGATATGGTGCAGAGTGCTTGTGAACAAGGGCTTTCAGTATCTTTCCACATTGTGTACGACGGGTTTGAATCTGAGTTTGTCAATATAATAAAAAAGGAACACATTGATCTGATTGTCCTTAATGCCTCGGACATGGACATGAAGGCAGCCATAAAGCCTGTAAAAACTGCAATGTCTCTTCAGATTATTGAAGTAAGGGAAAAGCAATAGAAAAGAAAAATCCGGCAGTGTTTTCACAGCCGGATTTTTCTGGTTTTATCGCATCAGCGCAGGATCAGTACAGAAGATTGTGCGCCGTTAATAAGCCGGTTTACTCTTTGCTTTGGAAACAATTTATGGAATAATGATTTTTTCCCCATCCACAGTGCTATCAGGTCTTTTCTGGCTGCCTGCGATATAAAATCGTCAAGGGACTGGGCGTCAACAAGTTTTATCCATGCCTTTATATGCTGGTTCTGATAATATTTCAGAACCTGGTTCATTTTCCGGTCAACATCCTCTTTAAGGGAGCCTGAGTCTGTAATACCCACAAGTTCAAGCTCTGCACCGTGAACACTTATCATCTGGTTGATCATTTCAAGGGATTCCTGGCTCACATAATCATGATCAAGGCAGCAGACAATTTTTTCAGGATGTTTTTCCTCTTTGACTACCAGTACAGAGCAGCCGGCATCACTGGCTACTTTCTGCGGGGCTGAATTTTCTCCCGGCCAGGTACACTGATCATTTTTCGGACATCCCATTATGATCAGATCACTCTGTGATTGTGCCGATTCAGCAATGATTTCTTTTGCAGCGCCGCCTTCTCTGAACCTGATAGATAAATCCTTCATTGCCCCGCCTAAAACATATAGATCTTCATAGATTCCAGGGCTTATCTGTATAAGTTTGCGTGATGGATTATTTCTGGTATATGGCGAATCCATATCCCTGCCTTCAAAAAACGCAAGGAAATCCTTCTCCAATGATCTTAAAGCACTCAACAGCTTTTCATGGGGGCCTGCGTTTTTATCAATTATTCCCAGCAGCCTGACATCAGCCCAGGTTTCTCCGGCAATTTTGGCAGCCTCTTTAACTGCACATGCGCTGAATGGTTTATCATTGGCAGCTATCAATATTCTCATTTTCAGATCTCCGTTTATTATAAAAAGATGCTATTGCCACAGCAGCATGACAGGCGATTCAGTACGTGCCAGAAGTTCAAGCACAGGGTCTTTTTTGCCTGCAGCCCTGTCAATTCCGGCAGCTACAAGGCCGAACTTTTTAAGGCTGGCAGCGAGGCCGGCCGGCTTGCATTTTATAAATTCCGCTTTTTCAGGAGTGCATCCTGATTTTCCCAGCAGTTCTGTTATCGGTTCAATTTTCAGGTCTGCATCAGAACCGCTTTCAGCAGCAGGATCGTTGTTTCTGTCGGGCTGCCATACAATGAGATTAAATCCAAGAGAGGACTGCCTGAAAAGGTTGGAAAAGACAGGAATGGATTTGAGTTGTGTATCATTGTATTCAACAACCAGTACCATGGAATCAAGGCTGACAAGATTTTTTACAAGAACGGCAGCAGGAGACGGCATGTTGCGGAAAAGCTTTGATCTGAGCATTTTGTGAAAATCTGAAGCTTTGAAGGTTGACAGGGCGCCTGTCATGAAAAGATCATACCGTTCCCTGTGAAGCTCAAGTAAAATCTGATCTTCCTGTTCTCCAATCTGGATTTTGGGTCTTCCCAATAATGGATAATCCACATTTTCAGATGAAAATAGCTGTTCAATCTCGGTCTTGCCGCTTTCACCGAGTGCAGATTCCCATGTTCGCCTCACCCAGCCTGTGCCTGGAAGATTATAATCAGGCCCGGGATCCTGAACATGAATCGCCTGGAATGCGATATCAAAGGCCCTGGCCATATTGCAGGCGTAGCGGAGAGCCACACTGGATGCAAGGTCTTTGTTTACGGAAACAAGGGTTCGTATCATTCACTGACCTCCTGGTTGGTTTGCTGTATTTTTTTTTCAGCCTTTTCAATGACCTGAAAAATCTCACCCAGTTTGAACGGTTTTGCAAGAAAATCAAGAACTCCTTTTCTGAAGGATTCCTTGGCAGTTTCCATGGTTGCAAAACCTGTGATTACTATTACTTCTGTTTTCGGGGATCTTTGTTTTACTTCGGTCAGAAACTGCATGCCGTCTATCCCCTCCATCTTTAAATCCGTTATGACAATTTCAAATGTTTTTTCCCGTATTCTTGCAACTGCTTCAGAGCTTTTTGAAAAGGTTTCCACATGATAACCTTTTCTTTCCAGTGCTGATTTCAGACGTTTGCAGACAATAGGCTCATCATCAAGAATCAGAATGGTAATCTGTTTTGTCTCATCCATTTTTCCCCCTCATTGTTTTATCCGGAACTGTGTTTTGTCATTGCCCAGAAATCATCTATATACTTTGCCACATAATTATCATTGATCATTTTTACATCAAGCTGGCGCGTGAACGCAACAAGCTGGCCTATGACCGTCATGCTTTCTTCCATTTTTGCCCTGGAAATTTTTTTTATTCTTGCAACTATCAGGTCGCCTTTCTGCTCCACCCTGAAATTGTGTTCAGCAAGAACTTCAGAGATGAAAGATACCCGCCTTGATCTGCGTCTGACATCTGTTACTCCGCCGAAAAAGCGGAAATAGGCATAGTTGTCATTGTGGTTGTCACTCATGTAGGCATCCACCATATTGAAATGGTATCCAAGGCGAAGGCTGATATTGGCATAGTTTTCGGACATGATAACAAGGTTACGTCCAATATCCTTGGGGTTTGCCAGGTGCGAGGAAAAAGTTCTTGTCAGGCTGGACATGAAACTTCCGAAATCCACGCTCATGGGTTCACTGCACCACATGCCCTCCTTTGTCAATCCCTTTAAAAACGCTTTTAAGGGGATTGAAACAATGTTCTCCTGGGTAATATTATTGTCTGTAGCTTTGTCCTCAAGTCCTCCGCCGACGTCTATCAGCATGAGATCAAGAGGAATGTGAAGATCAAGTTTTACAGCCTTTGAATTATCATGCTTCAGGTCATAATAGTTCAGGTTTATCAGTTCCTCAACAGCTTTTTCATGTACGAACCGTGTGATATCATGGAAGGTTCTGCAATATTTCGGTGAAAATTTTTTATCTTCGGGATCAACAAAATTAAGCGGAGATATTTTTTTAAGAACCCGTTTTAAAAGCCTGTATTCAGCAGTTTGTTCAAAATGTTCATCTGTGAATTCATAATAGCACAACGCATCTGCATTGCCGTCATACACCACATTTGCATCGGCATCCAGAGTGATTTGCTGCCCATCTGAAAGCATGGAAGTTGCAACCTGTGTATCCACAATGGTTGGAACCCTGAATTCCCTTGCTATGGTTGCCATATGGCCTGTGGGAGATCCTATGTCCGTGATTATGCCTGCTGCATTTCTGGCTATTTGGGCAAATATGGGGGATGTCTGTTCTGCAACAAGTATGTCGCCCTGTGAGAATTCGTCAAGGCTTTCATGCTTTTTGTACATGAACACTTTTCCTGTGGCAACTCCGCTTTGCGCAACAAGCCCTTTACCTGAAAAAATAACAGGATAGGTTTTTGCAATTTCCCTGATATCGCAGACCATTTTTGCCATTTTTTCCTTTATATTCAACGGCCTTGCCTGAAGGAACCATATGGTGCCGTTCCGGTCAATACTGAATTCAATGTCCTGAGGCTGTTTGAAATACCGTTCAATTATAAGCCCTGCCTGGGCCAGTCTGACAGCTTCTTCCGCCTTTATGCAGGCTTTGGTCTGGAGATCGGGGTCAACCTCTTTTATTGTTACTCCTCCTCCCGGAAGAGTTTCAAGGGCATGGGTTTTTCTCACAATATTCATCCCGACAATTTTATGGGCAGAATCCCTTTGTATTTCAAATGAATCCGAGCGCATCTCACCTGCAACCACCGGGGCTCCAAGCCCCCAGTTTGCATTGATTATCAGGGTTTTTGATTCCGGCTTCATTGGATCCATTGTGTAGAGTACGCCTGAAACCTTCGGGCTGATCATGATCATACATATTACAGCCATTGCAACTTCATGTTCCTCAAACCCCGTACTTTTTCTGTATTCCATGGCTGTTTCAGTGTAAATACTTGCAATGACCGATTTATAAGAATTAAAAATATTGTCGCGTGGCTCATTGAGAAGGCTTAAATACTGGCCCGCAAAACTGAATTGTCCGTCTTCGCCAAGGGCGCTGCTTCTTACCGCAACAAAAAATTTTTTATTGCCTGCTGAAACTGAAAGCTGCTGCATGGCCCTGGTGATTTGTTTTTTCATTCTGGGCGGTATCCTGCCCTGTTTTATGAGCCTGGATATTCTTGATGCGGCAATGGCAGAGGACAGCTGCCCCTTATGCCATTGTTCAATATTTTTTTTTATTTCAAGGTCAATTCCATTGTATTCCAGAAACAATCTGAATGCATTTGTTGTGATTGCAAATCCGTCAGGAACCTTAAGCCCCAGAATATTTTTAAGCTCGGCAATATTGGCATTCTTGGAGCCTACCACTGCCTCAATATCCGTGTTCACCTTTGTATGGGGCAAAACATAAAGGGATGCTTCCTCTGTATCTGGCCTGCCTTCCAGTATGTCCTCAATACTGGTGTTGATACGGCGGAATGCATCGTTTAATGCTTTGTAGCGGTTGCCTGCAATATAGTTCAGATCCTGGATAAGCATGTAAACAAGATTTCCCATCTCCCGGCATGTGGAATGGATATACTGGCTGTCAAATATATAGTCTCCTGAGAGTTTGTCTCCCATTCCTGTCATGAGATCCAGAATCCGGTTGTTGGACTCAAGGATTTTTCTGAACCTGGAAAACAGGTCGGAAAAAGACCTGGGACGTCTGACAGGCCTGCCCAGGCGAAAGATTGTCCTTGTCCAGTCCGGAAGATGGGTAATCATAACTTGTTTACAAAAGGTCAGTGCGCACCTTTTCCTCCCTTGAATAGAACTCCTGTGATAAGTCCTGCAAAAATGGCAATTATAACAGCCATGATACCATACAGGAGAGAATGATTAAAGGCAAGATTGGACAGCATTGCAGGGAGCCCGACCTGGGTTACCCTGATGGTGGTGTCAGCCTTGCCTGCAACGGTTCCGTCTTTTACTGCAAATGCCTGCACCCTGTATTCACCTGCAACAATGCCTGCGGGCATTGCAAGCGTTGTGGAAAATTTGCGAACCCCGCCGCTGGTGCTGTATTTTATGGAATCATAATAAGTAAGATATTTGCCTTCTTTTTTCTTAAGTTTGATAAATTCCTTGAAAACGGTTGATTTGTCCTTTTGTTCAGGAGTTATTTCCACCTGTTTTTCAAGCGCTTTAAACCCGAGCTCCAGGTTTTCCCATTTTTTTCTTGATTCTTCTGTGGAAGGTGAAAGGGATTTTGGAACTGCAACCATGAAAATGGAAGGGCAATCATGAAGTTCAATGGTATCCATATTCATCCATAAAAGTCCCAGAGCCTTTCCTTTCTTTTTAAGTCTGACATGCTCTCCCTTTGCCATGAGCCTTATGACAACATCAGTTCCGTCCGGGACTTCTCCCTGAACTGCAATGTCAATTCCATTGTATGTCGCACCAATGTGAATTGCATTGGGTTCGACATGTAATTTTACAGGCACGCCCGCAGCAGATGCAGTGCTGACAAGGCATGCAGCGATAAAAAATAAAATAGCTGAAATTCCTGTTATATATGTTTTTTTCATAATTAATGCCCTCCTGCATATGCCAGAAGAATTTCAGGGGTTAAAAGCAGGTCAAACAGCATTTTGACCATGACAATGAGAACAAGGCTTGCCAGCAGTATTTTAAGCTGTTCCCCCTTTAGCTTTTTGCTGATCTTGACTCCAACCTGAGCACCAAGGGTTGAACCCAGCAGGAGGATGAGAGCCAGGATAAAATCAACAGTATGATTGGTGTTTGCCTGCATTATGGTTACATCAATGCAGGTGAAAAGAATCTGAAAAAGGCTTGTTCCCACAACAACATGCATTGGCATACGAAGCAGGTAAACCATTACGGGCACCATTAAGAATCCACCGCCTACCCCCATTATTGCAGCAAGAATGCCAACAAAGGTGCCAAGTATCAGGGGCATGAGAATGGATAATTCCACACCGGATTTTTCAAATCTTGTCTGCCAGGGCAGTTTTTTGATTATGAGAGCGTACATGGATTCCTTGCCGGGTTTTGGTGATGCTTCAACCGGTTCAGGGTTTTTTTTCATTGACTGAAGGCTTTCAATGAACATATAACCGCCCACAAATCCAAGCATTAATACATAGGTGATCTGGATGAGAAAATCAGCATTTCCCATCTGACGCAGAATTTTTATGAACTGTACACCAACGGTTCCGCCTGCAACCCCTCCCACAAGAAGAAGGATCCCCATTTTAAAATCCACATTACCGAGCCGGTAATGTGCAAGAGTTCCTGATGTTGAAGCCCCGACTATCTGGTTTGAATCTGAAGCTGCCGCCACTGTAGGTGGAATACCAGCCATTATAAGCAAAGGTGTCATGAGAAACCCTCCGCCTACTCCGAAGATACCTGAAAGCAATCCAACAAAACCGCCCATGGCAAAAATCAGCAGTATGTTCACGCTGTTGCCGGCAATCGGTAGATACAAATGCCACATTGTTTGTTTTTCTCCTTTTGTTAAAATTCATACTTGGTTATTTTATGTTTCATGGATCTTATGTTCCAAGTCCATGTATGTTCCCCAAAAAAACCGTATGATGATTTTAGTCATCATAGTGATGAATTTAGCAAAAAGGGTGCCATGGCATGAATCCTGTTGTACGCCCCTAAATTTTTTTTATATGCCCTGTATTTTCAATGGATTGTATTGCAAGTTCGAAACCTGTGCCCGGATTTTGCCAGATAAGGAATCCATATGGTGTTTCAAAATGGAAAATCCAGGCAGGATTCAGGTGTCAGGTATTTTTATTTTCCGCATTCATGGCAGGAATATGGACAAAAAAACTTGTGCCCACATTTACCTTGCTTTTGACTTCCACATAGCCTCCGTGTTTTTTTATGATCCCATAAACTATGCTGAGTCCGAGGCCGGTTCCTTTTCCCACTGATTTAGTGGTATAAAAGGGATCAAATATTCTTTCAAGGTGCTCAGGGGAAATCCCCTGGCCTGTGTCCTTGAATTCTATCATTATGTGGGTATCTTTTTCCATGCAGGCCCTTATGAATACATCGCCTCCATCCGGCATTGCGGAAATTGAGTTGAGAAACAGATTTATGAATACCTGCTCAAGATTGTAAAGATTGCCCTTAATCGGCGGCAGATCCTGTGGGATATCGGTTTCAAGCCTGATACCTGCCACCATAAGCTGATTTTTGATAAGCTTTAAAGTGCCGTCCATGATTTGTGAAATTGTAAGTTCTGTGAACACAGGGTGGTCATTTCTGGAAAAATCAAGGAGGTTTTTAACCACTTCACTGGCACGGGTGGTCTGGTTTATGATATCAAGGATCATTTCCTTTGCTTCCAGATCTGTAAGATCGTCGAACTCTTCCAAAAGCCCGTCAGCCGTAAGTGATATATTATTGAGAGGATTGTTGATCTCATGTGCAATTCCGGATGTGAAGGTTCCGACCGATGCAAGTTTTCTTGACTGCACAAGCTGTTCCTGTTTTGAATCCAGTTCTTCCACCATTCTGTTAAAATGTGTGATCAGTCTTGATATTTCATCACCTTTTTTTGCATAGTCCATAATGGGTCTGAAGTTGCCCTTTGAAATATCCTCTGTGGCATCTGTGATCAATTTCAGGCGTTTTATCACACTTCTTGCCTCCATCTGGAATAATATTGCAATCAGAATAATAAATCCTCCCACTGCTGTGACGCTGAAAAACATCATTCCTTCCAGGGCTTCATTGATGCGTTTGTGTTTTTTTATGAGAAGCTCATCTCCGAAGTCCAGCATGGCAGCCCCCAGTTTTCTTATCTGATAGATATTGGCGTTATCAAGCTCTGCATGGCTTGAATCAATCAGGGCCTTGTATTCCTTAAAATTATTTTTAAATCTGTCAAAAGCTTCTCTGCCTGCAACTTTGGCTATTGAGTCTGACAGTTCTGCTATGGTGTCTTCAGTCTTATGAAGATATAAGGAAAGTTCTGAGATGTTCTTTTTTTTGTATCCGTAAATAATGATATTTTTTTCATAGCGCCTGATTTCAAGCAGGTCATCAAGCAGGCTGTGGAATTGTTCCATTGTGGCCATCTTATTTTTCAGCACCAGAATATTCCACCCGAATGTAACGCTTAACAGTCCCACAAAAAGCAGGCCGCCGACAAATCCTGCAATGATTTTACTTCTTATTGTGCGTGGCATGAATTATTTTCTCCCAGGGATGATTAATATATGATCTTAAAATCCGTAAAATCAGACGGGTCCTGTATTTTCTGTGTCACAACTTTGTCAACTCTGGCATTGGCAGGCCCTTTATTGCACCATTCAAGCATTTTATCCATGATATCTGCCCGAGCCTGAAACAATGCCTGTACAGACCCGTCAGCCATGTTTTTTACCCACCCTGTAACTCCTAAGCGATCTGCTGTGTCCTTTGTGGAGGCACGGAAAAAAACCCCCTGAACCCTTCCGTATATGTCTGCTTTGATCTGAAGAATATTATTTTTCATCAGGTTTCTCCTTTCTCATATATTTAGATTGTCAAGATTTGCTTTTTTTATGATGCCAGGGCCGAATTTTTCAGCAATGCAGTCAACAGCCCTGTCCACCGGTTCCCAATGGTCGTTTCCAATGCCAGGGTCAGGAAATAATTGCATCTGAACAGGTGAGTTCTTGTCTTTTAATCCTGAAACCCCGACTCCTGCAAGGCGTATTTTTTTTTTCATCTGAATTTTGTTGTACAATGCAACGGCTTCATGAAAAATGGCTGAAGAGGAACATACATGGTATGGAAGTTTTCTTGTTCTTGTAATCTGAGTAAAATCTGAAAATTTCAGTTTTATGAATACATTGTTGCACACAAGATTATTTTTTCTCAGGGTTGCCCCTACATGCTCAGCCCTGTCCAGAAGAATTTTTTTTATGATCCCGTTGTCAAGAATATCTTTTGACAATGTTTTCTCACTTGAAATTGATTTTCTGTCGCTGGATGTTTTGACTTTTGAGTTGTCAATACCATGTGAAAGCTGCACAAGCCTGCGGCCTAAACTTTTGCCTAAACTGCCGGCCAGGATATCAGGGTCATGATACTTCACATCGCCCAGTTTGTGGATCTGCATAACCTGCATTTTTTCCACAGCTTTTTTTCCGATTCCCGGAACCTTTTGGATCGGCAGGGATTCAATAAATTCTGTCATTTGCTCACGGGTGATGATTGTAATGCCGTCCGGTTTTTTAATGTCTGATGCAATTTTGGCCAGAAATTTCACAGGGGCGGCCCCAATGGAACATGTAAGGGACAGGTCTTCAAAAATGGCTTTTTTAATGGAGGCTGCTATTTTTTCAGGAGGCCCGAAAAGCCTTTCACTTCCATGAATGTCCATAAAGGCTTCATCAATGGAAACCTGTTCCACCAGCGGAGAAAACCGTTGCAGTATTTTCATGATTTTTTTTGATTCAGCCCTGTATTTATTTTTGTCAGGTCTTACAATAATCAGGTTTCTGCATTTGCGTTTTGCCATGAATACAGGCATGGCAGAGCCTATGCCGAATTTTCTGGCTTCATAGCTTGCCGTTGCAACCACGCTTCTCGGCAAATCAGAGGCAATGATGACCGGCCTTCCTTTAAGCTCTGGGCAGTCCCTTTGCTCAATGCCTGCAAAAAAAGCATCCATATCAATGTGCAAGATCATTTTTCTGCATTTCAAGTACATATTTGTGAATCAGTTCACATTGCTCCGGACTGCAGTTCTCAAATATGGCGTGGCAGATTCCGTCTGAATCAATTTCAACTATCCTGAGTTCAGAAGAAAAATCAGTTTGGCCCCTGAAGTTCGGTATATCAAGGGAGAAACTGACGGAGTCTGAATCCAGTGGGCTGAATCCGCTGTCGGCAAATGCAAGCCCTCCTGCGCTTATGTTGATGACCCGGAGAGTCCTGCCCCTGAACCTGATTGTAAATCCCTGGTTGTTTTTGAATTCATATCTGAATGCATTTCGTTTGCAATCTGAATCGCAGATAATGTTGTCAGCCTGCCGGCTCTTTTTTTTCCAGAACAAATTCCACCCTCCTGTTTTGGGCTCTGTTTTTTTCTGAAGTATTGGGTACTAGCGGCATGACATCCCCATATCCTGTTGCCGTGAGCCTTGACGGGCTGATCCCCTTTGATATCAGGTATTTTAAGACAGTGGTGGCCCTGACAGCTGACAATTCCCAGTTTGAAGGGAAAACAGGGGTGGAAATGGGGACATCATCTGTATGCCCCTTTATATTTATATTGTAATCAGGGTATTTTTTTAAAATTTTAATGATATTGTCAAAAATTGCAGCAGCATCTTTATTCAGAGACGCGGAGCCTGATTTGAAAAGTGCCTTACCCTTTACTCTGACAATGATTTTTCCGTCTTTCATCACAGTTGCAATATTGTTTGCCTGGGTGCCTGAATCTGCAAATTTTACAAGTTTGTTAAACAGCAGCTTTTTCCGTGAATGAAGGCCTGTAATGTCTTCAATTGAAAATTGTTTGTCCGTATTTTGCCTTATGTCAATGAAATCTCTTAGATTTGCCGTTTTTCTGTTCTGATCAAGCTTAATCTTTATATCCTCAACAGCATGGCGGTATTTTTCTTTTTCAAAGAAAGAAAGGGTGTATAAAAGGACAAAAAAGACCAGCAGGATTGTCATAAGGTCAGCATAGGTGACAAGCCATGAAGATTCTTCTTCTCCCTGGATCAGCAGATCTGGTGTCAGATTATGGTCGCCGGAGTGTTTCATTTTGCCTGTTTCAAATTCATTTTTCCCATGGGTTTGCGAAGCCTTGATGAGATAAAACTGGACAGTTTTTCATATATTATGACCGGGTTGTTATTATTTATGATGGAAATTGCTCCTTCAAGTTTGATTTCAAGGTTAATGGTTTCAATGATTGTCCTGGATCTTAATTTGCCTGCAATGGGAAGAAAGAAAAGGGTTGAAAGCAAAGAACCGTAAAATGTTGTCAGCAGCGCCACTGCCATTGCAGGGCCGATGTTTGAAGGGTTCTGAAGTTTGCTTAGCATCTGGACAAGTCCTATCAGGGTTCCGAGCATTCCAAATGCAGGGGCATAAAGGCCCATTTTTCTGAAAACATCCTGAACAATGAAATGGCGCATCTGAAGAGATTTGATTTCAGTTGTCAAAGCTGCCCTGATAACTTCCTCGGAAGACCCGTCAGCCAGGAGTCCGCAGGCTTTTTTTAAAAAAAGTGAGTCTGTTTTGATTTTTGCAAGTTCAAGAAGGCCCTGCCTTCTGCTGATGTGACTGAGTTTTATCATGGTGGCAACTGCCTCATTGGGGTCTTCCTTGTCCTTGGAAAATACAAGATAGGCGGCTTTGAAAGCAGCAATAACATCCCTGAACTGAAATGTGATCAGGGTAGTTGCAATGGTTCCGCCGAATACGATCATCAGTCCCTGGATGTTTATGAAATTATAAAGGTCTCCGCCAAGGTAAATTGCGCTGATGATTAATGAAAGCCCAGAGATAATACCTGTAAAAGATGCAATATCCATATCAGATTATTTTGTCCCCATAAAAATTCATAGCGGTAAAGCTGATTATCATGGTAAGTTTTCCGATCATGCTATATTATAATATTTTTCCGGTCAAGATTTACTTGACCCTTTCAGGGTGCTTGAACTGTATATATTTAAGGGTTCTAAAATGAAACATGGAAAAGGTTTTATTACAGGTTTGACCGTTTTAATGGCAGGGGCAGCTTTCCTTGTGCTGTCCGGATGTCAGGATAAAAATTCCGGCAGGTCAGATACAGATGAAAAACCGGTTCATATTGAAAAGAGGGTTGTGCATGAAACCAAACCCACATCTGTTCTGCCTTCAGGTATAAAATGGCTTACAAATGACACTGATCCTGTGTTTTCTTCTCCAAAGGCACGCAAGGGAGGTATAATGCATTTTGCGCTCTCAAGCTTTCCCATGACATTCAGGGTGGTGGGCCCTGATTCAAACGGATCGTTCAGAAGCGCCATACTTGACAACCAGCTTTCCCTTATCAATATCCATCCAGATACAGGCCATATCATTCCTGAGCTTGCCACTCACTGGGCATTTGGCAGGGATAAAAAAACCATGTATTTCAAGCTTGACAGAAAGGCAAGATGGTCTGACGGTGTTCCGGTTACAGCATGGGATTATGCCTATACGCTTGAATTCATGCGGTCAGACCATATTATAGCACCCTGGTACAATGATTATTATACAAAGGAAATAGATTCTGTAATTGTATATGATGACCATACAATAGGTGTGAAAAGCACAAAGGCTGTGCCTGATTTATACCTGAGACTTGGTATTTCGCCGACTCCTGAACATTATTTCGGTACTCTGGATAAAAATTTTGTCCAGACCTATAATTGGAAAATTGTCCCCAACACAGGCCCGTATCAGATATATGAATTCAAAAAAGGCAGATATATAAAATTCAGGCGCAAAAAGAACTGGTGGGCAGAGAACAAGAGATTTTTTAAAAATCGTTTTAATGCGGATTATGTTGTTTTCAATGTGATAAGGGATGAAAACCTGCAATGGGAATATTTCAAAAAAGCAAGGCTTGATGTTTTCGGGCTTACAATTCCCAAATACTGGCATGAAAAATCAAAAATTTCCCTGTTTCAGAATGGATATATTGATAAAATCTGGTTTTTCAATGACCATGAACGGTCAGCACGGGGAATGTGGCTGAACCAGGACAAGGATATATTCAGGGACAGGAGGGTCTGTTATGCCTTTGCCCATGCCATGAATGTGCGCAAGGTCATAGATGAGGTGCTCAGAAAGGATTATTTCAGGCTTGACCAGGCTTTTACCGGATATGGCGGCTATACTGACACTTCAATAAAGCCGAGGCCCTATGATATCGCAAAGGTCAGAGACCTGATGAAATCTGCCGGATGGCAAAGGGGAAAAGATGGTATCTGGCAGAAAGATGGAAAAAGATTTTCCGTCAAGGTCACATATTCTTATGAGGAGCATACCCCAAGGCTTGTTGTTTTAAAGGAGGAAGCAAGAAAGGCGGGTGTAGAGCTTCTGCTTGACCGGCTTGACCCTGCGGCAATGTTTAAAAAAATACTGGAAAAAAAGCATGATGTTGCATGGATGGGATGGAGCACGAACCTGAGGCCTTCATACTGGCAGGGCTGGCATTCCGACAATGCTCACAGGCCTCAGACCAATAATATTACAAATACTGATGCTC
>CAYUOB010000030.1:0-25699 GCA_964446145.1 uncultured Desulfobacula sp. | reverse complement strand
ATAAGTTCTGAGTTCCCGGTAAAGTATATACACCTGAAGGTCCGGGTTTTTATGTTTAAGATCAATGGCAGCCTTTACCGAATGGATACAGCAGACTCTGCTGCAATAGGGCCGTGATGCCTCACGTGAACCCACACACTGGATAAATACCACACTCTGGATTCCAGAGAGCTCATCAGAATGATAAAGAATCTTTTTATCAAATTCCATCTGGGTCATAACCCTCTGATCCTTTCCGTAAAGATATTCTTTTGTTTGTGCTTCACGGCCTCCGGTGGCCATTATGGCGGCTCCGAACTCCACGATTTTTATCTGGCCGCCAATTCTGATGCCTGCCCTGAAATTGCCGACAGATCCTGAAACTGAATCAAGTTCAGCATTTTTATAAATCCTTATCATGGTATGTTCAGATGCATTCCTGACAAGCTCCCTGATCAAAGGTGCAAGATGCTCTCCTTTAAAACAGGTATCAAGGTTGCGGGCATTGCCTCCGAGAATACCGGTTTTTTCTATCAAAACGGTTTCAATCCCCATTCTGGCAAGACTCAGGGCAGCCTCAAGCCCCACAAGGCCTCCGCCTATTATCAGAGCCCTTTTGATAAGGGATATACTGTCCTGTTTAAGGGGATAATGATGCACAACCTTTGCTATTGCCATGCGCACCTGGTCTTTTGCTTTCTGGGTGGCACTCCTGGCATCCTGCTGATGCACCCATGAGTTCTGGTTTCTGATATTTGCCATCTCAACCATGAATCCGTTCAGGCGCGCTGTTTTCAAAGTTTCCTGGAACATGAGCTCATGGGTTCTTGGAGTGCATGCCGCAATCACTATTCTGTTAAGACCGAATTCATGAATCCTTTCAACAATCACCTGCTGCGCATCGGCAGAACATGAAAATAGATTGTTTTCAACATAGGTAACAAAAGGAAGGCCTGCTGCATATGCAACCACCTGGTCAACATCAACAATTCCCGCTATATTGACCCCGCATGAACAGACAAACACTCCAACAGAAGGAATTTCATCACTGATATCGCGCTCCCCGGGATATTGTTTCTTTCTTGCGGCAGAATTCTCAATTTTTCCGCCCAGAAGCCTGGCTGCACTGCCAGCAGCAGCAGATGCCTGAACAACAGACCTTGAAATTGCCTTTGGAGTCTGAAATGCCCCGATCACATAAATCCCCTCCCTGCTGCTGTTCACAGGCTCCATACAGGAAGTTGCAGCAAAATTATGGGAATCAAGTTCAATATTGAACAGGTCTGCAAGTTCAGGCGCATCTGCAGGAGCCTCAAATCCTATGGACAGAACAACAAGATCAAATGATTCCCGGATAATTTCACCCTGTTCAGTTGCATAACGCATTCTCACGCCTGTGCCATCGGGCCCCGGCTCCATGGTATGCGGAAGAGCTCTTACAAACCTTACCCCTGCTTTTTTTGCTGTCTCAAAATACCGCTCAGATTCCTTGCCGTGGCTTCTCAGATCAGTAAAAAAAATGGTTTGTTCAATATTTCTCGCACTGATGTGTTCAGGAGAAATCAGGCTTTGCTTGACCGCAGCCATGCAGCAGATATTTGAGCAGTATGAATTGCCGCAATTATTATGATTTCTGGAGCCAACACATTGAACCCACGCTATTTTACGGGGTTCAGTATTATCAGAAGGCCTTGACACTATGCCCTTGGTGGGGCCTCCAATGGAAAGCATGCGCTCATATTCAAGGCTTGTGACAACATCCTTAACCCTGTATCCGAAAAAATCATGGCCAGAAGGGTCAAAGGGCCTGAATCCCGGAGCCAGGATAACAGCGCCCACATGTATTGTAATGAGTTGGCCGGCCTGACTGAAATTAACAGCTCCGGTTGAACAGAATTTTTCACATGCCCCGCATTTGCCATGGGTCAGATATATGCATGCATCAGGGTCTATGGCATATTTCAGGGGAACTGACTGATCATACCTTATATATACTGCTTTGCGCCTGCTGATGCCGAAATTGAATTCATCCTGTACATTAATGGGACATTTCTGGGCGCAGATTCCGCAGGCTATACATTTGTCAGCATCAATATAACTGGAATTTTTTCTTATATTTATGATGAAGTGGCCTGCCCTGCCCCTGACTTTTTCTACACCGGCAAGGGTGATGAGTTCAATATTGATATGCCTGCCGCATTCCACAAGTTTTGGAAGTATTATGCATGAAGCACAGTCATTGGTGGGAAAAGTCTTGTCAAGCTGAGCCATGGTTCCGCCGATCCCGGCAGTTTTCTCAACAATATAGACATAATACCCGGCATCGGCAAGCTCAAGCGCAGCCTGGATTCCTGAAATCCCCCCGCCAACCACAAGAACCGATCCGACCTGTGTATCAGAACCAGAAACCACATCTGCTTCATGCATGGTTCTTGCGGGTTCACTGCTTTCTGCTGTCTTGTCTTCAGACGAATCAAATTCACGGATAATCCTGTCCATGACCGGGTCTGCAATATGCTCTTTTTTACAGAAGGCAACAAATTTGCTTCTGGAAACAGCATACCTTCTTGCGGCATAGGAAGAAGCCTCAAGTTTCCCCTTTTTAATCCAGTTGGTAACTGTATTGCGGTGCACTCCAAGCATGGAAGCAATGGTACCAACCTTAAATATAAGCATGTTACAGATTCCTTTCAGGACAGTTCACAGTCTGCATTCTTACAATGGATAAAATATTTGAGTCAACCTAAATTTACGGCCCAATAGAAACCATCAATAACAGGCCTGAAAAACATTGATATTTTCTTTTTTTATTGACAATAAAAACCGGGCGTTATATGCATAATAAATCATATTTTGCACAATGTAAAGTTTGCATATTTTGCACAAATTAAAGGCTCTGCAACAAGACATGGAGCCTATGGGAATACGAAGTATGGTGTTATATTAATTGAAGTTTTTAACAGCATCAAGGAGGTGCCCGTGAAAGACGAACACATGTTGCCTGATGAGCAGCAAAAGAAAACAGGGGTTTCAAGAAGAACTTTTTTGAAAACCGTTACCGGGACAGCTGCCGGCATCGGTATTTCTCAGGTGTTCAACCCCGCCCTTGTTTCAGCAATGAAAAAGGCTCTTAAAAACCATCCGGTACTCTGGATTCAGGGACAGGGTTGCACAGGATGTTCTGTTTCACTGTTGAACAGCGTTGATCCGTCCATAGCAGATATCCTGCTTAAAATCATCAGCCTGCAGTTTCATCCCACAGTTATGGCAAGTGAAGGAGAAACCGCACTTGAAAACATGTATGCAATTGCCAAAGAGTACAAAGGCAAATTTTCTCTTGTGGTTGAAGGTGCCGTTCCCATGGCGGCAGAAGGCAAATATTGCATTATCGGCGAACTGAACGGCAAAGAGATCACCATGCTTGATCTTACAAAGGATCTTGGAGCCAAGGCAGGCAGCGTTCTTGCTGTGGGTACCTGTGCAGCATACGGCGGCATTCCGGCTGCTGAAGGCAGTGAAACCGGAGCTTCAGGAGTGCGGGATGTATTTAAAACCTACGGGATCAAAACTCCGCTTGTAAATATTCCAGGCTGCCCCTCTCATCCTGACTGGATTGTGGGTACAATTGCCCATCTGCTCACAAAGGGTATTCCAGAACTGGATGAAAACGGGCGTCCCACAATGTTCTTTGGTGAAAACATTCATGAAAACTGCCCCCATCTGTCCCAGTACGAAGCAGGGGAGATGGCGGAAAAACTTTCAGATGCCAATGGCTGCCGCATGGATTTAGGATGCAAAGGGCCTGATACCAATTCAGACTGCTATAAACGCAAATGGAACAGCGGCATGAACTGGTGTGTGGATAATGCTGTATGCATCGGATGTGTTGAACCAGGATTCCCGGATGCATCATCACCTTTCTATGAACCCGCATAACATAAGTACCTGAAACTTATCAAACCTGAGGAGGTTTTATTATGGCAGGCTGTAAACCACAAGCTGTTCCGGCCGGAGCCGGAAAAAAAATAAAGGTTGCCATTGACCCGATCACCAGGATCGAGGGTCACCTTAAAGCAGAAGTTGAAGTCAAAAACGGCGTTGTTGTGGATGCAAGAATCCACGGCGGCATGTACCGCGGTTTTGAACAAATATTAATCGGCAGGGATCCAAGGGACGCCACACAGATTACCCAGAGAATCTGCGGCGTATGCCCGACTGCCCATGCCAATGCATCATCCATGGCTCTTGATGATGCTTTCAACGTAAAACTCACAAAAAACGGCAGAATTGCAAGAAACCTGATTCTGGGCGCAAATTTCCTGCAGTCCCATATCCTGCATTTCTATCATCTGGCTGCCCTTGACTATGTCAATGGCCCGGATGTTGCCCCGTTTGTGCCAAGATATGCAAAAAATGACGTCAGAGTTTCCAAAAAGATCAATGACGTTGCTGTGGGGCAATATCTTGAAGCACTTGAAATAAGAAAAATCTGCCATGAAATGGTTGCGCTTCTTGGAGGTAAGATGCCGCATGTTCAGGGTGTTGTTGTTGGCGGAACAACTGAAATTCCCACAAGGGAAGCCCTGAACGCCTATGCAGAGCGTTTCAGAAAAGTCAAAAAATTTGTAATGGAAAAATATCTTCCCATTGTATATCTGCTTGCAGGGCCATATGGAGATCTGCTGAAAACAGGCGGCGGATACCATAACTGCGTTGCATGGGGTGTATTTCCCATGGACGATGCAGGCAACACTCTTCTGAAAAGAGGGGTTTTCACAGAAGGCAAAGACTACCCCCTTGATCCTGCACTCATAAAGGAATACGTAAAATACTCCTATTTTGCTGATTCCACAACAGGGCTCAATCCGCGCCAGGGCAGAACCATCCCGGATCCATACAAGGAAACTGCCTATAGTTTCATCAAAGCTCCAAGATACAATGGCAAACCCCATGAAGCAGGCCCGCTTGCAAGAATGTGGGTTACCAATCCTGAACTTTCAAAAACAGGTCAGGACAAACTTGGAGTCAGAAAATTCCGTGAAATAGGCGATGCTGCATTCTCAATTCTCGGAAGACATGTTGCAAGGGCAGAAGAAACTGCCATGGTTGCAGAAGCGGTTGAACAATGGCTGACTGAAGCTGTGCCTGGCAAAGAAACCTTTGTTCCGGCACCGATTCCTGATTCAGCAGAAGGCCTTGGCCTTTCTGAAGCACCCCGCGGCGCCCTTCTGCATTATGTCAACATCAAAGACCAGAAAATTGCCAATTATCAGATTGTTTCAGCAACTATCTGGAATGCGAATCCAATGGATGATATGGGCCAGAGGGGCCCCATGGAACAGGCTCTCATCGGAGTTCCGGTTCCTGATCCTGAAAACCCGGTGAATGTGGGACGGCTTATCCGTTCCTTTGACCCCTGACTGGGCTGTGCCGTCCACGTGCTGGACGCAGATACAGGCAGAAGAATCAAAGTTGAGGTTCCTTTATAATTTCAGCCTGATTTTATAAGCCATTTCAAGAGGGGATGAAATTTTCATCCCCTCTTTGCTTGCAAGAAGATTTTTTTTCTGGTATCAGCTCTTATTCATATTTTAAAACAGAAAAACAGGTACATATAAATGAAAAAGCTTTTGGTTCTGGGAGTTGGCAATATTCTGATGATGGATGAAGGGGCAGGAGTTCATGCGATCCATGAATTCTGGAAGGAAAAGCACAAATTTGACGAAAGCAAGGTTGATTTCATTGATGGCGGCACCTTTACCCAGGATATATTTTACCTGTTTGAAGAATATGAACAGGTACTTGTGCTGGATATTGTGCGCGCCGGCCATGCACCTGGAACAGTTTACAGCCTTGATGAGGCAGATCTTGTGCAGAACCGCAAACAAATGCTGTCTCTGCATGATGTGGATCTTCTTGATTCCCTTGACATGGCACAGATGAGAGGACACAGGCCAAAACTGAAAATAATCGGAATTGAACCTGAAACAATCAACTGGGGTACCAGCATGACTCCCACCCTGACAAAGGCATTTCCTTCATTCATGAAAGTGGCGCAGCAACATGTAGAAAAAATGCTGAACAATTAATCAGAACACCGGAAAAATTATGTTCAGAAGCTGAAGTTTCAGCATATGCGCGGCAGCTGCTCTCCTGCCAGCATATCAACTATTCTCAATCCCCCTATGGCAGTTTCAAGACAGACTCTTTCCGGATTCTCATCCGTTACCCTGCCTATGATAACTGCATCACGACCGAATTCATCCTGGCGGATAATTTCAAGGGCTTTTCCGGCATCCTTTTCCGGTACAAATGCAACAAGTTTGCCTTCATTTGCAAGATAAAGGGGATCAAATCCAAGAAGCTCACACACACCCCTGACAGGCCCCTTAACAGGTATGGCCTGTTCATCCAGCCTTATTCCGACCTTTGACTGTGATGCAATTTCGTTCAATGTAGTGCCAAGGCCTCCCCTTGTGGGATCCCTTAATACATGTATCTCGCAGTCCGAGTTGAGAAGGGATTGTACCATTGTATTCAGGGGAGCGGAATCTGTTGTGATATCTGAATCAAATTTCAGGCCTTCCCTGGAACTTAAAACAGTGATTCCGTGATCTGCAATTGTTCCGCTCACAATCACCACATCACCCGGTTTTGCATTGGCGCCGGAGACGTCTGTGCGGGGATTTATGACCCCTATTCCCGATGTATTAATAAATATCTTGTCAGCCTTGCCCTTTGGCACGACCTTTGTGTCGCCTGTTACAATTTTCACCCCTGCCTTTTGTGCCGCCCTTGCCATTGTTTCAAGAATCTGCTTCAGTTCACTGATTAAAAATCCCTCTTCAATAATCAGGCCTGCACTTATGAACTTTGGAATACCTCCGCACATGCTGATATCATTTATTGTGCCGTTCACTGCAAGATCACCTATATTGCCGCCTGGAAAAAAGACAGGATCAACCACGTAGGAATCAGTTGAAAAGGCAAGTTTTGCTCCGTCAACCGCAAGAACGGCCCCGTCATCCTGACGGCCCAGCTCCGGGTTTGAAAATAAAGGCAGAATTAAGCGTGAAAAAAGTTCATGGGAAATTTTCCCGCCTGATCCATGATCCAGCAATATTTTTTCCTGTGTCATATCTTTTCCTTAAAACTTAAATATTTCAATTATACTGGCAGGGCAGCTCAGCTGTATCTGTAAAAAGCTGCGCATGACCCCTCACTTGACACCATGCACGGGCCGACCGGTGTCATCGGCGTACATTTTTTTTTGTAAAGCGGGCATTGCGGAGGGGTTTTAAGGCCCATCAGAATCTGACCGCATGCACATCCCTTTGGCTCAGGAACGTCAGGCATTGTCATATCAAATTTCACCCCTGCATCAAACTCAAGATAGTCCTGTTTAAGCTTCATACCGCTTTCAGGAATGTCTCCGATCCCTCTCCATGAAGTATCACAGATTTCAAAAACCTGATTCATCACAGCCTTTGCCCTGACATTACCCATATCTGATACAGCCCTTGGATAGGCATTTTCAAGTGCGGGTTTTCCAGTCTCATTCTGCAAAACAAGCATGAGCACAGCCTTTAATATATCAAGGGGCTCAAACCCCGCAATTACGGAAGGCATTGAATATTTTTCAAATGTACCGCGGTATGCATCTGTTCCTGTAATGACCGATACATGGCCGGGCAGAATGAATCCGTCAATATCAACCCCTTTTGTTTCCATTAATGCAGCAAGTGCAGGCGGAGTCAGCTTGGTGGCAGAATATATGGAAAAATTGTCAAGTCCTGCTTCAACTGCCATGAGTATGCCTGCTGCAATTGTTGGAATTGTTGTTTCAAAGCCAACGGCACAAAACACAACCTGCTTGTCCCTGTTTGATTTTGCAATCTCCACGGCATCAAAAACAGAATAAACTATTCTTACGTCAGCTCCTTCCGCCTTCTGTCTGCCAAGGCTTGAATCAGAGCCGGGCACCTTGATCAGATCTCCAAATGTGGTTACAATCACATCTTCAAGGCCTGCAAATTTCACAAATGCATCAATATCCTTCTGAGCTGTGACACACACAGGGCATCCAGGGCCTGAAAGAAGGGTAATGGTCTCAGGCAGCACACTTCTTATGCCATGCCTGAAAATGGACATGGTATGTGTCCCACATACCTCCATCAGCCTGAGTTCTCTTGTATTTGCCTGCCTTATTTTTTTTACAAGCTGCTCTGCGATAACAGAATCCCTGTATTCCTCAACATATTTTAAACCCATGATTCAATTCCCCTCCACGGCAGATGCGATCACAGCCTGCCCAAGCGATATGCCGCCATCTCCTGCCGGCACCTTTGAGTGTGTATATACTTTAAATTTCTTTTCTTCAAGACACCTTATCATCCCTGTCATCACAAGATCATTGTTAAATACTCCGCCTGAAAGCACAATTTTTCCTATACCTGTCTGAATACTCACTTGCTCAGCAGCCTGCACAAAGCCTGCAACCATGGTATGGTGAAATCTGGAACTGATCAGGGATACTGGAATTTTCAAACGCAGGTCTTCAACGATCTGCCGTATACAGGGCATCATATTTATCTCAAGGCAGGCTGAAGCATTTTCACTCAGGTCGAAATCATAGGGTTCAGGCACTGATTTTTCCTGTGCTGCTGCTTCAAGCTCCATTGCTGCCTGACTTTCATATGAAATCCTGTGGCGTATGCATAAAAGAGCTGCAACAGCATCGAACAGCCGGCCTGCACTGGAAGTCAAAGGAGAATTCAGGCCCTTCTCCATCATCTGGCATAGAAGGGAAACTTTTTGTGCATCAACCCTGTGCATGAAATCAATATCAATATCCATGAAACCAGTGCCAAAGGCGTGGTAAAGAACTGAAACTCCCATGCGCCACGGTTCCTTCACTGCTGCATCTCCGCCCGGCATTCTTATATATGAAAGATGAGCTTTTCTTTCAAATCCTGAAGGTATCCCACAGAAAATCTCGCCGCCCCAGATATTGCCGTCTGTTCCATAGCCTGTGCCGTCAAGGGTCAGAGCTATTACAGGTTCATCAAGGCAGTTCTCAGCCATGCATGATGCAGCATGGGCATGGTGATGCTGAACTCCTATTTTTTTTACTCCCTTCTGATCCAGAGCATATTTTGTACTCATGTATCCAGGATGAAGATCAAACGCTATTATGTCCGGCCTGATATCCAGAATGTTTTTCAGGTGGTTTATTGTATCTGAAAAAAAATCAAAAACCTTTACATTATCAAGGTCTCCGATATGCTGGCTTAAAAACGCCTGGTTTCCTCTGGTCAGACATATTGTGCTCTTAAGGCCTCCGCCGCATGCAAGCACAGCCGGCATCTGCATACCCAAACCAACCGGCAGCGGAGCATAGCCCCTTGAACGCCTTATGAATCTTGAATGCCCTGCCTGGAATCTGACAATGGAATCATCAGCCCTGAAATAAATATCCCTGTTATGCAAAAGAAAAAAATCCGCAATATGGGAAAAAGCGTCAAGAGCATCGTCATTATCTATGGAAAGAGGCTCTCCTGAACGGTTTCCACTGGTCATGACAAGTATGTCAGGCCCTTTTTCAAGCAAAAGATAATGAAGAGGAGTATAGGGAAGCATAATTCCAAGGCAGTTATTGGCAGGAGCAAGTTCAGGCGCCAGTATGCAGGAGTTTAAGCTTTCCATGCCAAACTTTTTGCGCAGCAGAACAATGGGACGGTGAAAGGATTCAAGGACCTGTTTTTCAGACAGGCTCACATGAACATATTCATCAAGAACAGATATATTTTCCGCCATCAGAGCAAAGGGTTTATGCGGCCGTTTTTTTCTCCGGCGAAGTTTTTCCACAGCCCCTGAATCTGCTGCATTGCATGCCAGATGAAATCCTCCAAGCCCTTTTATCGCAACTATCCTGCCCTGATTTAAAAAATCCGCTGCAAGGTCTATGGGCCCGGAGGAATCAGAATCAATCCGCCTGCCCCTGTTATCCGTTAAAAATACTTCAGGCCCGCATTCAGGGCAGGCATTGGGCTGGGCATGGAACCTGCGGTTCAAAGGATCATCATACTCTTCCTGGCACAAAGAACACATTTTAAAATTCTTCATGGAGGTCTTTGGCCGGTCATAGGGGATATCTTCAATAATGGTAAACCTTGGCCCGCAATTTGTACAATTTATGAAGGGATATTCATACCGCCTGTCAGACGGGTCTCTCATTTCTTTCAGACAATCCCGGCATATACTTACGTCAGGCGAAATCAGGGTGGCACGGACAGGCATAGCCTTGCTCTTCACTATCTTAAAGCAGGCAAACCCGCGGGGTTCAATATCATTCTGCCTGACGGCGGTTACACATGCAAGCAAAGGAGGCCTGGAAATAATATCATGCACAAATGCATCAATGTCTGTGGTTTTCCCTTCAACTATGGCACACACACCTTCTGAAGTATTGGATACTTCCCCTTTCAGGCCATATTGCTGTGCCAGGCCAAATAAAAAAGGACGGAATCCAACACCCTGAACCACTCCGCTGATATCAAGCTTCCTTGCGGCAACGGGATCATTCATGATATTTCAGGAGTCTCCACTGGTCTTACCGGCCTGATCTTTTTCAGCCGTCAGTATGCCCCGCATGTCTTCAAGGGTCTGAATGGCTGCTGCCTCATCCACTCTGCTGATGGCAAATCCTGCATGGACAATTACATAATCTCCGATTTCAACATCATCAAGGAGCATGATACTGGCCTCCCTGACCACACCGTCCACATCAACTCTGGCAACATTGCCGTTGATCTCGATAATTTTTGAAGGTACTGCTAAGCACATATCTCAACCTTTATTCATTTTTAATCGTAAAAGGTGAATATAACACAGGATTTATTTTGAGCAATCTTTATTTTAAAGCTGAAAGATTATTCTGCAGAAGCTGGTTGACAGCCCGGGCATAAACCTTGTTAAGGCAGGGCTTGGAAAGAAAATCAATAAATTTACGGTTTTTAAATTCATCAATGGATTCCAGAAATTCCAGATTGCCGGAAACAAAGAGGACTGGAATTGTTTTTGATATCGTGCGTATCCGCTTGTATACATCCATACCGTTGATTCTGCCGGGAAGCTGATAATCAAGGCTTACAAGGTCATAATGATTTCTGGAAAACAGATCAATCGCCATCTGGCCGTTCATGGCAATATCAACCCTGTGATTAAACGGAGAATGGGTTAAAATCCTGTACTGGACATCTGAAAGCGCTGTTTCATCTTCCACAAGCAGAATATATTTGCCTGTCACAGGCTTCATGGCTGAAAGCTGCTGTTTTTCAAGGCTGGTCAATTGTCTTTTAATAAGCGGAAAACATACCTTAACCCGTGTACCCGTGTTCAACCGCGATTCAACAGAAATCTTCCCGTTATGCTGTTCAATGTATTTTTTCACATTGGACATTCCGTAACCTGTGCCCTTTATATGCCTTGCATACGACCCGGTTGTATCCCGGTTTCCCTTAAGGGTGAAGGCAGGTTCAAAAATTTCTTCAATATATTCATCAGGTATTCCGCACCCATTGTCCTTTATCTCAAAACATATATGATTATCATCTGAAAATGTCCTTATAACAATTTCAGGATTATCAATAAGGCTCAGCGCGTGGACAGAATTCTGCAGAAGATTTATCAGAATATGCTCCATCATTCCGTGATCCCCCACAAAATCAGGAAGATTCTGATCATAGTCTTTCACCATGTTGACAGGGGCAAGATCCTTTTTCAGGATATCAATGACAAGTTCTATTATGTCATTGAGTTCGAGAAATTCATGCCTCGGCGCCTGATCCTTTGCAAATGCAGTCAGGTTTTTTGTAAGGCTTTTTCCCTTTATTGTCTGGTCATATATCAGGTCCAGGGTTTTTCTCATTTCATAATCTTCACAGTCAAGCAGGGCAAGCTCTGCATTTCCCATGATCACACCCAGGATATTATTAAAATCATGGGCCATTTTTCCTGCTATTTTTCCCACAAGCGCATGCTTTTCCTGTTCAGCAGCAAGCTGGCTTATCCTCTGTTTTTCCTGCTCAGCAAGTTTTTGTTCGGTAATATCCCTCAAAACCGTATGAATAACCTGGTTGCCGGGTTCACTTGAAATCACGGTCAAAGACACTTCCACAGGAAAAACTTCACCGTTTGCCCGGACATGTGCCCATTCAAATCTGTGGCTGCCGTTTTCAAGTGCAATATCCATCATTTCAGCAGCCTTGGCAAAGGAGTCATGCCCGTCCATCTGAAATTCAGGAGACAGATCCCCTGGATGTTTTTCAAGCAGAGATTCCCTGGTGTCATAACCCAGCATATCAATGGCTGCCTGATTGCAGTCGATGAGTATGTGGTTTCTGATTATCAGAATGGCATCCATTGATTTTTCAAAAAGAGTTCTGTATCTTGCTTCACTTGCCTGCAGTTTTTCTTCTGCCTGCTTCCTGGCAATGGCAATGGCAATATGGTCTGAAACAGAAACCAGAAAATCAAGATCATCACGTGTATAACACTCAGGATCAGTGTAGCTTTGCACGGCAATAATCCCTATCACGCTGCCCTCAACCCTCAGAGGCACTCCCATCCATATAAGAGGCACAGGGCCCCATATTTTCTTCTGGTGGGCACGTTTTTCCAGTTCATCTTTTTTCAGCAGCATGGGCCTGCCCTGTTTAACAACAAGGCCTGTAAGGGATGTTTCTGTATCAAAATCATCAATCGGGCAAAAGTCATCATCCATGATATCGCTGTGATAAGGAAAGAATAATGTTCTTTTTTCCCTGTTGGCAATGGCAATGAAAAAATTTTCAACTTCCATTACGGGTTTCAGGGATTGGTGAATGGCTTTGTAAAGCTCGTCCAGGCTTGACGATGTATTCACGGCTTTGGCAATTTCAAAAAGTGACTGTGTACCCTGCTTTACGTGTTCCAGTTCACGTAATGGCTGTGCAATATGTTTTCCCAAATCGTTTCCTCCATCAACCTTGACCACATGTGTTATATATATTAATCTTCTATACATTCATAACCATTGTCAAGCCCTTGCACTTAACAAAGGTATTTAAAAACAGAAAAGGAACATGTTATCAGCTATATAAACAAAAATATTTTAACAGCGGTTGCAGCAGCGGAAAACGGAGAAATCTTTGAACTGGAAGGCTACGGAGCTGTCGGAATGTCAGGAACAACACCTGTTGTACTGACCAAGGGAACAAGCATTCCAATGCCCCATGGCAGCGAGCTCATGATGCTGCCCGAAAGAATACCTATAGTATATAATATTGCAAAAAAAAAATTTGAAAAAATTGAAAAAAACCCCTTTAACCACAAGGAAAAAATTTTTCCTGTGGCTGTATTTAATTCGCCCGGATATGTGAACCGCCATTTCTGTGCCTATGACGACACGGGCATAAAAAATTTTCTGCCCCTTTTCTCATACGGAGCCGTTGGGTTCGGAAAAAATAATTTCAGGTCTGCGGCAATTCTTGTTGATTCTGAGCCCCGTCAGGATTTAAGGCAGATGCCCCTCAGAAAAATTGAAAAAGGTATCGCCCTGATGCAGAAAAAATATCCGGACAACCGGTTGATACGCCATCTTGAAACCTGCGCCTTACAATATGGATGCCCTGCAGGCAAAAATTTTTTCCTCAGACGTTACGAAGCCCCTCTGCCCACATCAATTGTCTGCAATGCAAACTGCCTTGGGTGTATTTCCCTCCAGACCGAAAACAATCTTTGCGCCTGCCAGGAGAGAATAAGCTTCACGCCTGACCCCGAAGAAATAGCCCAGATATGCCTTGAACACATAATGCATGTTAAAAAACCCGTGGTAAGCTTTGGACAGGGCTGTGAAGGAGAGCCCCTGACAGCTTTCAAGGTTATTGAGCCTGCTGTAAGGCTCATCAGACAAAAAACCAGTAAAGGCACCATAAACATCAATACCAACGGAAGCCTGACCCGCCATGTCAAAGCTCTTTGCAGGGCTGGAATAGATTCAATCAGGGTCAGCATGAATTCTGTCAGGGAAAAATGCTACAAGGCATATTTCAGGCCCGGATCCTATGAATTTTCCAATGTACTTGATTCCATAAAAACAGCAAAGTCACATGGCAAATTTGTCTCCATAAATTATCTTAATTGTCCTGGATTCACCGACTCTCAAATGGAATCCCATGCCCTTGAAGATTTCATTAAAACCTTTGAAATTGACATGATCCAATGGCGTAATTTAAATTTTGATCCTGCAAAATACTGCCGCATGATGAATCAGGTGGAACCCTGCGGACCTCCCATTGGCATGGAAAATCTCATTCAGAAACTGATTAGAATGTTTCCCGGCCTGATTCACGGGTATTTCAACCCTCCAAAGGAAAATCATGGGGAAAAAACCAATACTTGTCATTGATGAAACCATAAGAGAGGGCATGCAGTACCGGGGCGTCATGTTCTCCTGTGCCCAGCGTCTGAAAATACTTGAATTTCAGGAAAAACTTGGCGTGGATATATGCCAGGCAGCCTATCCTCCTGCCCATGAATCCGAAATAAAGGCTGTTAAAGCACTTATTGCCCATGCAAGGAAAAACAGGTTCCGAATCCGCATTGCTGTCATGGGCAGACTGCACCCTCATGATGCTGATATCCTCCTTGGCACCGGGGCCTGTGACCTGCATTTTCATATTAATATAAACCCCGGAAAACCAGATCATATTCCTGAAAACCTGCTAATGGTGCCTGGGCATATAAAAGACACAAAACCTGAGTGCTGCATCAGCCTTGCCATGCTGGACATAGGCAGGTTTGAAAATTGTGTTCTGGAAAAATGTATCAATATACTGCCCCTGAAAAAAATTGACATTCTCTCCATGCCTGACACCTCAGGTATGATGGCGCCCATGCATGTTTTTGAGAAAATACATGATTTTTCCCTTAAAAATCCTGCAATAAACATTTCCATACACTGCCACAATGACATGGGCATGGCGTCTGCAAACACAGTCACAGGCATTGCTGCAGGGGCCAGAACAATGGAGGTATCTGCCCTCGGCATAGGGGAACGAAATGGAATAGGCGACCTTTACACCACAGTAAAAACCCTAAAAAACATGGGCTTTGAAATCAGGGTGAATACCGATGACATGGATACATTCCGTCAATATTACAGGTTTGTGGATTCCATTGTCCACGAACAGACAGGCTGTCATCTGCTTACCGCTGATACTCCAGCGTTCGGAACTTCGGTGAACACCCATGTGGCAGGCACCCATGCGCATGGGGAGTTCGGCCTGGGCAGCAAACAGCGATATGCTCTTAATGTATTGTGCGGAAAACATCTCGTGGAAAAATATCTGGACGCCCACAATCTTGATTGCCCTTCTGAAATAATTGATACCCTTACACAGGCCGTGAAAGACCGGAGTGCAGCCACGAACCGCTGCATAAACCCTCAGGACATAAAAAAACTTATTTCAATAATCCAGGCATGAAAAAATCAATCCAGCCATCTCCGGGTTTGTATTTGACTAATCTCAACTTAATAAATATATTAGAACGATTGGGTACTTTTTAAATTCATGAGGAGCTGGCTTGAAAATTGACATCAAGGGGATAGTGGTTATCTGCGGAAATTATGGCAGCGGCAAAACAGAAACTGCCATAAATCTTGCCATTGCAGAAAAACAAAACGGAACTGATGTGAAAATTGCAGATCTTGATCTTGTCAACCCGTATTTCCGCACCAGGGAAGCCAAAATTCCCCTTGAAAGCATGGGAATTGAAATTGTGCTGCCGGACAGCCGCTATATGTATGCTGATCTGCCCATTTTAAGCCCTGCTGTTGCAGGAATGATTATTCAGCCTTCTGAACTGACCATTCTTGATGCAGGAGGAGATGATGTGGGTGTCACCGTTCTTGGCGCACTGCATAACCATATTAAAGATAAAAAAATCCACATGCTGCAGGTGATCAACCCTTTCAGGCCTTTTACAGAAGATGTCAAAGGATGTATCAGGATAAAGGAGGAAATAGAAAACAGAGCAAAACTGAAAATAACCGGACTTGTCAGCAATGCCAATATTCTTGACGAAACCATGCCGGATCATATCTACAAGGGATATGATCTTGTAAAACAGGTCTCGGAAGAAACTGGCCTTAAAATTGAATTTATAACGGCAGGTTCACATCTGATACCCCAACTTGAGCTGGATCGTTTTACCTGCCCTGTACTGAAAATTGACAGGAAACTGAATCCACCCTGGAAACCTATTTAGCAGCAAAGGAGTATTTTTTTATGGCCTATCAACACAGGATTGATTCCGAACGATGCAAGGGATGCGGGCTTTGCGTCAATATCTGTCCGAAAAACGTACTGGAAATCTCAGACAAGGTAAATGCAAAAGGGCATTTTCCGGCATTTCAGGCAAAGCCTGAAGATTGCATTTACTGCACCATGTGCTGTATCGTATGCCCTGATGTTGCCATCAGTATTATTGAGACCAAAGAACAAACCGCTTAATTTATGAACGAGGATAAACAAAAATGGCTAAAGTATTAATGAAAGGGAATGAAGCAATCGGCGAAGCTGCAATCCGGGCAGGATGTAAAAACTATTTTGCATATCCAATCACCCCGCAGTCTGAAGTTGCTGAATATCTGTCAAAAAGAATGCCCGAAGCAGGAGGTGTGTTTCTGCAGGGAGAAAGCGAAGTTGCAGTAGGCTACATGATATTCGGTGCAGCAGCAGCAGGAGAAAGGGTGATGACAACTTCTTCAAGCCCGGGAATCAGCCTGATGAGCGAAGCCATTTCATATATAGCAGCGGCCCAGTGCCCTGCGGTATTTGTCAATATAATGCGTGGCGGACCAGGCCTTGGCGGGATACTTCCTTCACAGGGAGATTATTTCCAGGCAACCAAAGGCGGCGGCCACGGAGACTACAGACTTCTTGTCATGGCTCCTGACGGAGTTCAGGAAGCTGTTGAAATGACAATGAAGGCATTTGCCCTTGCTGAAAAATACAGGGGCCCTGTCATGGTCATGGGGGACGGTCTCATAGGACAGATGATGGAACCTGTGGAATTCCCTGATGATCTGAAGGTTGAACCCTCCAACAAAGATGACTGGGCCACAAACGGAATGGATACAAGAAAAAGCAATAAAAAGAATATTGTAAAATCCCTTTTTCTTGATCCAAAAGAGCTTAATGACAACAACCTTGCGCTCAAGGCCAAATATGACCTGATGAAAAAACATGAAGTCATGTACGAAGAATACAATACAGACACCGACTACAAGGTTCTGATTACAAGTTACGGCACAATGAGCAGAGTATGCAAGACAAGTATTGATATGCTGAAACAAGAAGGAATTGAAGTGGCCCTGCTGAGGCCGAAAACCCTTTTTCCGTTCCCTGAACAGGAAATTTTCAAAGCAGCCACAAAACCGTGCTGCAAATCTGTCATAAGCATTGAAATGAGTATGGGGCAGATGGTTGAAGACGTGGAACGCTGCGTAAAAGGACAGCGCAAGGTCGATTTTTATGGTGAATGCGGAGGAGATATACCTTCTCCGGAAAAAATTTGCGATATTATTAAAGGGCTGCTCTAAGCGCAGAATTTAGGAGAAAAATAAGATGGGAAAAACATTTTCAAAGCCGAAAAGTTTAAGCGACAACATGACCCATTACTGCCCCGGCTGCACTCATGGCATTGCCCACAGGCTTGTTGCTGAAGCCATTGATGAACTGGGAATCATGGGAAGAACCGTTGGAATAGCCCCTGTGGGGTGTGCGGTTCTGGCATATAATTATTTCAATTTTGATTTTCAGGAAGCTGCCCACGGAAGGGCACCTGCCATGGCAACCGGAATGAAAAGAGTGCGGCCGGATCTCATTGTATTCACCTATCAGGGTGACGGAGACCTTGCAAGCATAGGAATGGGCGAGATCATACATGCAGCCAACAGAGGTGAAAAATTCACAACCATATTCATAAACAATGCCATATACGGCATGACAGGCGGCCAGATGGCACCAACAACAATGCCCGGCCAGCGTGCCACAACAGCCCCTTCAGGCCGTGACCCCGAACTCACAGGCATGCCCATAAGAATGGCCAATCTTCTGGGAGAACTTGTAACTCCGGGATATGTCACACGCCAGGCTCTGTTAAATCCCAAAATGATCAACAAGGCAAAAAAAGCCATTAAAAAAGCCTTTGAATATCAGATTGAAGGAAAATGCTTCAGCTTTGTGGAACTTATCAGTACCTGCCCGACCAACTGGGGCCTGACTCCTGTTGATGCATTAAAATGGGCTGAGGAAAACCTTCTGCCCTACTATGAGTTGGGCGATTACAAGGTGCCTGAAGAACAAAAGGCATAAAACACAAATTTACAAAAATAATTGTTCTGGAGAAACCAATGCAAACCGAAATCAAATTTGCCGGATTTGGCGGCCAGGGAATTCTGCTGAGCGCAAAACTTCTGGCCTATGCTGCAATGAAGCAGGATTTTTTTGTGGCGTGGGTTCCATCATACGGGCCTGAGATGCGCGGAGGCACCGCATACTGCACCGTTGTGATTGCTGACAGGCGGATCGGCTCACCCATTATAAAAAACCCGACACATCTTGTGGCAATGAACCGCCCTTCCCTTGAGAAATTTGCAAAAGATGTCAAACCTGAGGGAATCATCATGATAAACAGTTCTCTTATCCCCACAAGAAGCGGAAGAGATGATATTACCGAGCTAATAGTCCCTGCAAATGAAACTGCTGTGGAACTTGGCAGTGTCAAATGCGCAAATATCATTGCACTGAGCGCCTTTGCAGCAAAATCCAAGGTGGTGGACATGGATATTTTAAGAAAATGCGTAAAAGAGCAGTTTGCCGCCAAGCCGAAAATCATTCCCCTGAACATGGATGCCTTTGACAAAGGTATGGCAATTGCAGAACAGGGCTGAATAAAAACAATTTAAAAAATCCGGAAAGGAGGGCAAAAAATGATCAGAACAGAAATATCCCTTTTTCTCAAGAATGTACCCGGGCAGCTTGCAGAACTTACTGATCTTCTGGCCGATGCAGACATTAATATTGATGCAATAACCATCCAGGATGCTTCCGCCTATGTCCAGAACCTTTTTGAGGCAAGGGGAAAATCCCTTAAAAGGTTTGCATCTTCAGCAAGCTATAGCTCAATGAGAAGAGATTCTGCGGAATTTGCCCTGATCCGGCTTGTTGTCAATGAACCTGACAAGGCAATGCAGCTTTTAAGAAAAAATAATTATCTGTTTGATTCTCAGGAAGTTGTAACAATTGATATCACCAACAGGCCAGGTGAATTCACCAAGATCACAAAAAAATTCGGTGAAGAAAAAATCAATATCAATTATGTTTACGGATCTGTATCTGAATCAGACGGCAAATGCCTTTTCGTGTTCTGCCCGGAAGATGTGAACTCGGCAGAGGAAATCTTTAAAAACGGGTATTAGGCAAAAGTTAAATAAATTTTGTGCAGAACCGGAAAACCAGACAGAATCCCGGCACCAGACACATAGAATCTGATGCCGGGATCTGTATTTTCATCAGGGTTTTCTCTTATCTTTCAATATCTGGTTGGAGATAACTATTCTCTGGATTTCACTTGTGCCTTCATAAATTGTAAACACCCTTGCGTCCCTGTAAAAACGCTCCACATCATAATCCTTTGTAAATCCGTATCCTCCATGCATCTGGATTGCCCTTGCCGTGACCTCATTAACCATTTCAGAGGCAAATAGTTTGGCAATGGAAGCTTCCTTGGTATAGACTTCTCCCCTGTCCTTCATGGAGGCGGCTGAAAAAATCAGCTGTCTGGCAGCTTCAATCTTGGTCGCCATATCAGCGATCTGAAACCTTATTGCCTGATGCTTTGAAATTGCGCAGCCAAATTGTTTCCTCTTTTTTGCATATTTGACCGCTGCATCAAAAGCTGCCATTGCAACCCCGTATGACTGAGCGGCAATACCTATTCTGCCGCTGTCAAGACCTGCCATGGCAATTTTAAAGCCATCCCCTTCCTTACCCACAAGGCTGGATGCCGGAACCTTGCAGTTCTCAAGAATAAGATCAGTGGTGTCTGAGGCCCTAAGCCCCATTTTATCTTCTTCATGGCCAACGGCAAGCCCTGGTGTGCCCTTCGGGATCACAAAACAGCTTATTCCCCTGTGGCCCTTTGTTTCATCTGTTTTTGCCGTGACAAGTACAACCTTTGAATTTTTGCCTGATGTAATAAACCGCTTTGTTCCGTTCAGGATATAATAATCCCCGTCTTTCACAGCAGTTGTCTGCTGGCTGACGGGGTCTGACCCTGCATCAGGCTCCGTCAGCCCAAAGGCGCCTATCATCTCCCCTGAGGCAAGGGGGACAAGAAACCTGCGTTTCTGTTCTTCCGAGCCGAATTTATAAAGAGTTTCACATACAATGGAATTCTGAACAGACATAACAACGGAAGTTGATGCACAGGAATATGCAATCTCCGACAGGGCAAGCACATAGGAAACCGTATCAGCGGCTTCTCCCCCATATTCTTCTGGAATCATCATTCCCATCAGGCCAAGCTCACCCATCTGCCTGAAATTTTCCGCAGGAAATTCCTTGGTTCTGTCCCTCTCCGCTGCAGTGGGTGCCACAACTTTTCTGGAAAATTCCCTGACCATATTCTGAATCATCAATTGTTCATCAGTAAGTTTGAACAGCATGGTTTTCTCCCTTATCTGCCTTTAAAACTAGGGCGCATAAACAACAACAATGAGTTCCGCATCTGTTTTTCCGGTATTTCTCAGGTCATGCTTGATGCCGGAATTAAAATGAAGGGAATCACCTTTTTTCAGCTTATTGACATTTTCACCCACCTGAACCTCAACCTGTCCTTTGAGCACATGGACAAATTCCTCACCCTCATGCTGAAATCCCACACCTCCATGACTTTTCTGGGCTTCCACCACAATTTTAAAAGCCTTTAAATGTTTGTTTTCAGCATTGGGAGTCAAAGAGCTGTAAGCATAGTTGTCAGTCCTCATTGTATAGGCTCTTGACCGCTCCTCAGCAGCATCATCCTGTTCCTTGAAAAGAAAACTGGAATCAATGTGAAGGGTCCGCGATATCTGCAGCAAAGTTCCCACTGAAGGCCTTTGCTCGCCTGATTCAATTTTTTTAATGAATTCCTTTGACAATCCGGTTTCATTGGCCATGGTGTCAAGGCTGATTTTCTTGTCCAGCCTTGCACGCCTTATGCGTTTGCCAATGGAGATGATTCCCTTTTTTTTCGCCATATTGTCTCCTGTGCTTAATTGATTGTCTCAATCCAGTTCTCTGTATCCTCAGCCTTGCCATATTGTATGTCCGTAAGGGCATTGTAGAATTTCATTGCTGTTTTCCCTGGTGTGCCATCACCTATGCTGATAAATTTATCGCCGTATTTGATTTCACCAACAGGAGAAATAACCGCTGCCGTGCCTGAACCAAACACCTCAACAAGTTTTCCATCGTCATGGGCCCTGAAAATCTCATCAATGCTTATTTTTCTTTCACTTACATTCATGCCCCATTTTCTGGCAAGATCCAGAACAGAGTATCTTGTGATTCCGGGCAGGATACTGCCTGAAAGATCAGGTGTCACAAGCTCATCTCCGATGAGGAAAAATATATTCATGGCACCGACTTCCTCAATATATTTTCTTTCAATCGCATCAAGCCATAATACCTGGGCATAGCCTTCCTTTTTAGCCTTTTCAGAAGCAATAAGGCTTGCAGCATAGTTACCCGCTGTTTTGAACTCGCCCACACCGCCCCTGACTGCCCTTACATGATCCTTTGCAACCCAGATTTTAACAGGGTTGAGCCCTTCTGCATAATAGGCTCCCACAGAAGAAAGAATAATAAAAAACTTATAAGTAAATGATGCCCTGACTCCGAGAAAAGGATCAGTTGCAATGATGGTCGGCCTTATATAAAGCGAGGTTCCAAGAGTTTCGGGAATCCATTTTTCCTCCAGCAAGATCAATTGTTTCAAGGCATCCATGACAAAATCAACATCAATCTGCGGAATGCACAGGCCCTTAGCAGAGAGGTTAATTATTTCATAATTATCCCTTGCACGGAAAAGACAGATTTTCCCCTCAGGGGTTTTATAAGCCTTCAAACCCTCAAAAATGGCCTGACCATAATGAAACACCATGGCCGCAGGAGAAATACTGAAGTCAGCATAGGGCACAATTTCAGGATCATGCCACCCTTTTTCCTCGGAATAATCCATCACAAACATATGATCTGTAAATACCCGGCCAAATCCCAGTTCAGAATCTGCAGGCCGTGTTCTGCCGGTATCATTCCGGGTAATTTTAATTTTCATTTTTATCCTCCGTATATTTTAATTAAAATTTTATCTGTCTGTTCAGGTTATATGACCGCCAAGCCAGGAATTTGTCAAGATAATTTTATACCTGCCTTCCATAAGACCAGCCATCTGAACTGAAACAGGTGGCATTTTATCAAAATATATATTATAGTAAATTTTAATAAAAAATACTTGAATTTATCCTAACTATTCGGATCCATTTACCATGAAAACAATGAAAGCCCTTGTCAAGGCAAAGCCGGAAAAAGGATTATGGCTTAAAGATGTGCCTGTTCCTGAAACAGCACATAATGAAGTGCTGATAAAAATCATCAAAACAGCCATCTGCGGAACCGACGTCCATATTTACAACTGGGATGAATGGTCACAGAAAACAATACCTGTGCCCATGCATACAGGCCATGAATTTGTGGGCCAGGTTGTGAAAACAGGTTCCCATGTATTTGATTTCAAAAAAGGAGACATTGTCTCGGGCGAAGGTCATATTGTATGCGGGCACTGCAGAAATTGTCTTGCAGGGCGCAGGCATCTTTGCAGAAACACAATGGGAGTGGGCGTCAACAGGCCCGGAGCCTTTGCCCAGTATCTTTCAATACCTGTAACAAATGTCTGGTATTGCGACAAAACCATACCGCTTGATGTCCTTGCATGTTTTGATCCGCTCGGCAATGCTGCGCACACCGCTCTTTCCTTTGATGTCCTTGGCGAAGACGTCCTTATCACCGGAGCAGGTCCCATAGGATGCATGGCTGCTGCCATTGCAAAACATGCAGGAGCAAGATATGTGGTTGTGACAGATATCAATCCATACAGGCTCAGGCTTGCTGAAAAAGCCGGAGCCACCCTTGCAGTTGATGTGGGCAGAACCACTATAGAACAGGCCCAGGAAAAGCTTGGGATGAAAGAAGGCTTTGATGTGGCAATGGAAATGTCAGGCAGTCCTTCTGCCCTGCATTCCATTATTGACAATATGTGCCATGGCGGCAAAATCGCCATGCTGGGCATAATGCCGAAAGAAACAGACATAGACTGGAACAAGGTAGTATTCAACATGCTCACCATCAAAGGCATCTATGGAAGGGAGATGTATGAGACCTGGTACAAGATGACAACAATGATACAGAGCGGGCTTGATATATCACCCCTTATCACCCACAGATTCCATTACACAGAATTTGAAAAGGGATTTGAAGCAATGAGATCAGGAAACTCAGGCAAAGTCATTCTTGACTGGTCTGAACCGGAATGATCAGACACACAGGAGAACAGACAAATGTCCACTGACAGACTTGACATATCACTGACCAGGGAAATTGAGGCCCTTGCCAAAGAAGGAAGGGCCAAACCTGCTGAACGCATTATTGAAGGCTTTATTCCGGGATCCGGGAAATACGGGCCCCGTTATAAACTTACAGGTTTCAACAAAAAATTCATCCGGCTGAACTCCAATTCATACCTGTCCCTTTCAACCCATCCTGAACTTATCAAGGCTGCAGACATGGCAGCAGCAGAGTTCGGAGTCGGCCCCGGAGCTGTAAGATTCATTGACGGGACATTCATTCATCACATCAGACTTGAAAAAAGAATTGCTGAATTTGTCGGCAAACCAGCAGCCAAAATTTTCAATTCCGCATATACTTCAAACTGCGGGCTTGCCCTGGCAATTTCACATTCAAAGACACATTGGGTAGGAGATCAGCTCAACCACAACAGCATTATAAGGGCCATGCGCATCAGCAATATTCCAAAAGCAAACAAATCCATCTTCAGGCACAATGACATGGCAGACCTGGAACGCTGTCTTAAAGGGGTAAGTTCTGATATTGAACGCGTAATAGTGGTATTTGACGGCATTTTCAGCATGAGAGGAGACTATGCCCCTGTGGATCAGATCACCTCCATATGCAGAAAATACGAATCAAAATTCAGGGACGGAATTATAACGGTTGTCGACGATTCCCACGGAATAGGCGCCTATGGAGACACGGGCAGGGGCACGCCTGAATTCTGTAAAGCAAGCCCTGATATAATTGTGGGAACCTTTGGCAAGGCATTCGGAGTGAACGGAGGATTTATTGCAGCAAGTAAAGCAGTTATAGAATCAGTACGCCAGAAATCAGACACCTATATCTATACAAATCCCCTGAGCGTTGCAGACTGCGCAGCAGCAGAAAAAGCCATTGACATTCTGGACAGCGATGAAGGAATGGGCCTTCTGAAAAATCTAAAGGAACGCACTGAACAATTCCGCAGGGGCCTTGACAGTCTGGGCAAAGAATCAATACCAGGGCCTCATCCTGTTGTGCCGCTTATGGTAAGGGATACAGAAAAAACCCACAAGCTTGTAAAATTTTTGTTTGACCGCGGAGTCCTTGTGGTGGGGCTTACATTTCCTGTGGTGCCCAAGGGAGATGAGACAATACGCTTCCAGGTTAATGCATGCCATACTGCTGCCGATATTGATTATGTAATACAGGTATTAAATCAGTTTAAATAATTCCGCGACCATGGTAGACTGCCTGTAACACGGAACAGGAGGCAGAATGGACAGCCATAGCATACTTGAAAACAAAAAAATTCTTGTTGTGGACGATGAGCCTGATATCCTGGAAACACTTGAAGAGCTGTTGTATATGTGCCATGTTGACAAGGCAGCAAAATTTGAGGATGCTGTTGCCCTTCTTAAAACAAATTCCTATGATATCGCCATCCTGGACATAATGGGAGTAAAAGGCTATGACCTGCTTGGACTCACCAGTTCCCTTGACATCCCCGCACTGATGCTGACCGCCCATGCACTTACCCCTGACAATCTTAAACAATCCATTGAGCAGGGTGCCGATGCTTATGTGCCCAAGGACAAGCTTGTGGATATTTCCATGTATGTTGCAGATGTTCTGACTGCCCGAAAGGAAGGCAAAAAAGCTCATGTAACATGGTTTTCTCTGCTTAAGCCCATATTTGACAGGTTATTCGGAGAAGGGTGGCGCAGAAAGGATAAAAAATTCTGGGATGATTTTGATGAAAAACAGCTTTCAGCCAGAGATGATATTCAGAAAATGGAATAATAGCCATAAGCAAAAAATGATATGGCCTTACTCAGCGCTGCAAAGGTATTGTTACAATAAATTCAGCGCCTTTTCCATCTCCTGAATTCAGGGTAAGCTTTCCTCCCATGTCCTTTAAAAGCACCATCACACCGGCAAGGCCCAGTCCATGACTCTGTATGGCATTTTCAAGGGATGAGCCCGTGGTGAAATATGTTTCAAAAATTTTTTTCTGGTCA
>CAYUOB010000029.1:0-26158 GCA_964446145.1 uncultured Desulfobacula sp. | reverse complement strand
AACTGATTGAAGTAAACGACACAGATACATTGTTCACAAAGCCTGCATTGAAACAGACCGAGGATTATATAACAGGCAGGTTCGGTTAGGAGAAAAACATGGCAGGTCATATACATAAGGCGATTGAAAAACTCAAAAAAGAGATACTTTCCCTGGGAGCCATGGTGGAAGACAGGTTTCAGAAGGCCATTTATGCAATAAAAATGGAAGACCTTGACCTGGCCCGGGAAATCATAAGAACAGATTACAGGGTTGATGAGCGTGAGATTGAGGTGGAAGAGGAATGCCTCAAGATTCTGGCGCTTTATCAGCCTGTTGCAATGGATCTGCGTTTTATTGTCGTGGTGATAAAGATCAATAATGACCTGGAAAGAATTGCGGATTATGCTGTAAACATTGCAATGAGATACAAAACTTCTTTTCAGAATCAGGAAAAATTCAGGTATGATTATTCTGCAATGGCTTGCCAGACAGCAACAATGCTGAAAATGAGCCTTGATGCCCTGGTCAGCCTTGATGTTGACATGGCATATGAGGTAAGAGATATGGATAAGATTGTAAACGGCATGAGAAATCAGGCCTATGACGTCATGAAAGAGGATGTAAAAAATCATCCTGACCAGGTGGGAGAAATAATAAACATGTATCTTATTTCAAGGCATCTGGAAAGAATAGGCGACCATACTACCAATATCGCAGAAGAAGTGATTTACCTGGTTGAAGGGGAAATTATCCGGCACCGCTGAACAAATGAAATATCGGGGACAGATATGGCAAAACATACCATTCTCATTGTTGATGATGAGGAAGACATAATTGAGCTTATAAAATATCACCTGAAAAACGAAGGCTATCTGGTTCTGACGGCCCAGACCGGCGAGAAAGCTGTTGAAATTGCCGGATCACATCATCCTGACCTTATGGTTCTTGACCTAATGCTGCCGGGAATTGACGGCCTTGAGGTTACAAGAATACTGAAAGCCCGCCCTGACACGGATAATATTCCCATTGTCATGCTCACTGCAAAGGGTGAAGAATCTGATATTGTCACAGGGCTTGAACTTGGAGCCAGTGACTATGTTTCAAAACCGTTCAGCCCGCGGGTGCTTGTGGCCCGAATAAGAGCCGTTTTGAGGAGGAGTACAAAGGAGTCTTCTTCCATGTCCGGGTCCCTGATCATTTGTGGAGACCTTGTGGTGGACAGGGCAAGGCATGTTGTGACAATCGGAGGCTCTCCCGTGGACCTTACCTTGTCTGAGTTTGATCTTCTGTTTTTTCTGGCTGCTAAAAAGGGCTGGGTTTTCACCCGCGGACAGATTGTGGATGCAATCCGCGGGGAAAATTATGCAGTAACTGAACGCAGTATAGATGTCATTATTGTGGGATTGAGAAAAAAATTGAAAAATCATGCTTCTGCCATTGAAACGGTCAGGGGAGTCGGATACAGGTTCAGGGAAAATGAAAAAAAATAAAAAAATAATCTGGCAGATTTTTCCTTCGTTTCTTCTGATTACCTTACTTTGCCTGTGTGCTGTTACCGCATATTCAACAAGTTATTTCAAGAAATTTTTCATTAAAAATTCTGAAAAGGAACTTACCATACGGGCAAAGCTTCTCCGGGACAGGTTCATTGATGAGCTTGAAAAGGACCCTGTAACCCGTCAGGACAGAATAGATGCCATATGCAAGGAAATAGGAAAAACAACAGGAACAAGGGTGACGATAATTCTGCCTTCCGGAGTTGTTGTGGGAGATTCATTTGGCAATGTCAATATCATGGAAAATCACATGAAACGGCCTGAAATTGCCAGCGCCCTGAAAAGGAAAAAAGCTGTTGCTGTGCGGAGAAGCCCCACACTTGGTAAAAAAATGATGTATGTGGCAATGCCCGTGATGGTTGAGGACAGGGTTATGGCGGTAATAAGAACCTCAATCTCCCTGTCTGCCATTGACAGCAGGATCAGGTCTGCAAGAAATAATATGTTTGTGGCCATGCTGTTTACTGTGTTTGCCGCTGCCGCAGCAAGCCTTTATGTCGCAAGGCACATCACCATGCCCATTGAGCAGATGAGAAAAGGCGCTGCTGAATTTGCCGCAGGCAATCTTGATGCAAGGCTTGCTGTGCCGGCTTCCGAGGAATTATCTGAACTTGCGGTCACTATGAACAGAATGGCTGAAAACCTTGACAGGAAGATCAGGCAGGCAAGGGAACGAAGTATGGAGCTTGAAGCAGTTCATTCCAGTATGCAGGAAGGTGTAATCGCCATTGACCGTAATGAGAAAATTATTACTGCAAATGCTGCTGCCGCCGCAATTTTTGATTTTGCCCCTTCATATCTCAGGTCAAGGAATATTCTGGAAGTTACGAGAAATGTTGAATTTCAGAATTTCATCAAAAAAGCCCTTGCAACCCATGAACCTGTATCAGAGAATATTGTTTTATCCCGCAATGATGATATCATGCTTAATATCCATTCTTCCGCCCTGTATGATGCAGGAAGAACCAGAATAGGAACTCTTGTGATTTTTCATGATATTACCAGGATCAAGCGCCTTGAAAGGCTGCACAAGGATTTTGCGGCAAATGTTTCCCATGAGCTTAAAACTCCCCTGACTTCTGTTAAGGGGTTTATCGAGACCCTTCAGGAGATGCTGTCCGAAGACCGGGACTATGATCTATGTGAATGCAGGCGTTTTTTGACAATCATTGAAAAAAACATAAACAGAATGATAGACCTGATCAATGATCTTTTGTCTCTGTCAAAACTTGAGCGGCTTCAGGGCACGGATATAGAACTTGAGGCTCAGCCGGTTGCCAGCCTCATAGCAGGGGCAGTGCATGTATGTCATTCAGCTGCGGAAGCCAGGGATTGCCTTATTAATGTTGACTGTCCTGAAGATCTTGAAGCCAGAGTTGATCCTGTATTGATGGAACAGGCCATTGTAAACCTTGTGGATAATGCCGTCAAATACGGGCCGCACAGAGGCAGGGTTGAAATCAAAGCCAGGGCCTGTGCAGAAGGAATTGAAATTGTGGTCAGGGATAACGGGTGCGGCATGGATCAATCCCATCTTTCAAAAATATTCAACCGCTTCTACAGGGTTGATAAGGCAAGGAGCAGATATGAAGGAGGAACAGGGCTCGGGCTTGCCATTGTAAAGCATATTGTTCAATACCATAACGGCAGGGTTGATGTGTCAAGCGTCAGAAATATGGGCAGTGTATTTACAATCACCCTTCCTGCATGATTCCGTAAAGAAGCTTTGCATTCTGGCCCAGCATTTTTCTTTTCTGGCTGTTGGTTATTTCTGAATTGTCCATATCCTTGAAATACCTGTCAGGCCCGAGCAGGGGAAAATCCGTGCCGAACAGGACCCTGTGTTCTATTCCTGCGGCAACTGCAATATCGTAGACCGAGGCATCATAAAGATATGGAGAGGCTGCCGTATCATACCATATATTTTTAAGCACATTTTTTGTCTGTTTTTTCATACAATTGTAAAAAAATATTCCCCCACCCCAGTGAGCCAGAATAATCCTGTTATCCGGAAATGCCTCTGCAAGGGCATATATCTGTTCTATTGTTACAGGGGTTTTGCCGGGGTAAAGGTGGCCCACAGGCTCGTTAGTGTGGATCATGCAAGGCAGGTTACCCCTGTCCCTCAGTATTGACATTACAGGCTCAAGCGCATCAAGGGCATTTCTGTCTATTCCGGAAAGATAAAATGCCAGTTCTCCTGCTCCGCAAAGACCGGCATCAATGCATCTTGCGGTTTCATCCCCGGCCCTGTCCCATGCGGCATCAAAACAGGCAAGCCCTTTGAGCCTGTCAGGATATTTCATGACAGCCTCAATTACCGCGTCATTGTTTTTCATTGCAAGCTCGGGTGTCCGCCAGGGAAATCCGCAGATTATACTTATGTCAACCCCATGCTGGTCCATTGTTTCAATGAGGGCCTCCACTGTGCAGATTTTTGCCTTTGGTGAATCATAGAGCAGCCTGAATTCAGGTTCATTGTCAAAAAACAGGGATCTGTCCTGCCTTACCTGTTCCATGAATATATGTGTGTGAGAATCAATGATCATGCCGGCGCCTCCTTTAAGCAAGTTAGATATTGAAAAATATCCTGTGTCAATATATATTAGTTGCCTCATGCATACAAGGGCTTAGGACAAGGAACAAGATGAAATATTATCCTGTTTTCATGGACATAAGGAACCGGGCATGCCTTGTTGTGGGCTCGGGGTCTGTCGGAACAAGAAAGGCTGTCAGCCTTGCCGGCTGCGGTGCACGGGTCAGGGTTGTAACCGCAGACCTGTCATCTTCAGGAAAAGGGCTTGGTGCTTGTGAAAATATCAGTATTGAGGTCAGACCATATGAGCCCGATGATGTGTGCGGAATGCATCTTGTTTTTGCGGCAACTGACAGCCGTGAGCTTAACCTGAAAATAAAAAAGGATGCAGAAGCCCTGAACATATTGTGCAATATTGCTGATTCGCCTGATTCAAGTGATTTCATTGTTCCTGCTTCTGTGAGCCGCGGAGACCTTGTTATTGCGGTTTCAACTTCAGGATCAAGCCCTGCCCTGGCAAGGGCGGTAAGACAGGAGCTTGAAAACAGATTCGGACAGGAGTATGCTGTTTTTCTGACCATGATGGGCAACCTGCGCAAAAGGCTGCTGGCATCCGGCCATGCCCCTGATGAACACAGGGAAATATTCAGGGCAATGGTTGAAGAAGATATTCCTGATCTTATACGTGCAGGCAATGAAACGCAAATCAACCGGGTTCTGGAGAAAATTCTGGGCACTGAATTCCGGTATAAGGATCTTGTTTTTTAAGGAGTGATTGATGGAACTTCAAACTGCCGGCATTGTGCTTGATTTTGCAGTCATATTTTATTGCATCAGCATGGCTGGATATCTTGTGTTTTTGTTCAACCAGAAACCCGTGCTTCAGAAAATTTCATTTTATATTGTTTCACTGGCAGTGGCAGTCCATCTGGCAAGTATTGCTGTCTATACGCTGACAACCGGGGTGCTGCCTGTGCAGAACCTGTCCCAGAACCTGTCTGTTGCAGCCTTTGCCCTTGGAATCATGTTTATTTTTTTTCAGTATAAATATGAGCTTAAAATTCTTGGGGTATTTGCCGCTGTCCTGTTGTCCGCAATGATGGTTGCCGTCATTCTCATTCCGGAAACCCATGGAACAAGAACAGAAACCCTGAAGGGAATCTGGCTTTATCTGCATATTATTCTTGTTTTTACCGGTGAAGCCTCCCTGGCCCTTGCCTGTGGCACAGGGATATTGTACCTGCTCCAGGAAAAAGGAATCAAGAACAAGGCTCCTGGATTTTTTTTCAGGCGCCTGCCTTCCCTGGATCTGCTGGATAATGTGGGGTATGCATGCCTTACAACCGGCTTTGCCCTTTTAACCATGGGGCTTGTAACCGGGTTTGTGTATGCAAAAATTATCTGGGGCAGATTCTGGAGCTGGGATGTCAAAGAGGTTTTTTCCGTGGCAACCTGGCTTGTTTATGCAGCAGTGCTGCATCTGCGCCTGTATTCCGGATGGAGAGGGAAGAGATCTGCTGTCATGACCATTATCGGATTTCTTGTGATTATTTTTACATTTCTCGGGGTTAATATGCTGCTGGGCGGGCATCACCAGGGATTTACCAGATAAAGAAAGAACAATGCCAAAAATAATTCTGATCGGTGCTAATCATAAAACCGCTCCTGTGGAGCTCAGAGAAAAAATGTCATTCTCCGGTGAGGAAATTCTACCTGCACTTGAGTATTTTAAGCAAAACCCTGATATCAGGGAGAGCCTTATCTTTTCCACCTGCAACAGGATTGAAATATTGTACGTTCCTGAAAAAGGTGATCAGGTTGAAAATGTGATAAATTTTATTGCTGAATACAAGAATCTTGATGTTTCTGAATTTAAAACCGCACTTTATATATACAGGAATGACGATGCCATTCATCATCTGTTCAGGGTAGCTTCAAGTCTTGATTCCATGGTTGTTGGAGAACCCCAGATTCTGGGGCAGATCAAACAGGCCTACAGAACCGCTGTGGAATGCAGGGCTTCCGGAGTACTTCTCAACCGTCTCATGCATAAAGCCTTTAATATTGCAAAACGGGTGAGAAAAGAAACCGGTATAGGCGACAATGCCGTTTCCATAAGTTATGCAGCCATCAAGCTTGCAAATAAGATTTTTTCAGATCTTTCAACCAAACAGGTTCTTCTGCTCGGAGCAGGTGAAATGGCCGAGCTTGCAGTGGAGCATCTGATTTCCAACAGGGTCAACCAGATTGTGGTTGCAAACAGAACCTTTACGCGGGCTGTTGCCCTTGCGGAAAAATTCAGGGGCAGGGCTGTGAAATTTGAGGAAAGGCTTGAAGCGGTAAAAGATGCTGATATCATTATAAGTTCAACAGGCGCAACTGATTATGTGCTTACCCGTGATCAGGTGCGTGCTGCCATGAAAAAAAGAAATCACCGTACACTTTTTTTTATTGATATTGCTGTTCCAAGGGATATTGACCCTGAAATCAATAATGTGTCCAATGCCTATGTTTATGACATTGATGATTTGACCCATATTGTGGAATCAAACAGGGAACAGAGGAAAAAGGAAACTGTCAAAGCTGAAAGGTTTATTGAAGAAGGGGTGTTAAAATTCAGGGCATGGTTGGAAAGCCTTGCCATTGTCCCGACAATCAAGGCACTTAATGATAAAATAACCTCAATTGTGGAAATTGAGCTTAAAAAAACCCTCCCTCATCTGAAAAATCTTTCACAGGATGAGATAAATGCCATTCACCGCATGACTCAGGCAATTGCAAGCCGCACCATACATGATCCCATCCGCTTTCTGCGCAACACAGGCGAACACAGGGATGACCGCCTTTACCTCAATGTCACCCGCCAGCTGTTCAATCTTGATATCCCGGAAGATTAGCGCCGGCAGGCAGCCCGGATTCACTATAAGTAAGATAAATAAATCATTTTAGATGGCCGCCGGGGCTTGACAGATTCAGTTTGAAAGGTAAACTTGCGATGAATCAGGTACCACCGGGAAATTTCATAAGATGATACAGATGCTGCATGTTGACAAACTGCTTGGTTTTATAGCCGGCCATATGGTGCTTGCCTATGGAAGTGTTTTTCTGGTTGCATTTTCCGAATCCCTGGCCCTGGTGGGGCTTATTGTGCCTGGAACAATGATCATGTTCGGGATTGGCGCCATTATTTCGGCAGGTGGTCTGGAGCTTGTGCATGTACTCGTTCTGGCAGCAGCAGGCGCAATTGCAGGGGACGGCATATCATACTGGCTTGGCCGGCATTACAGGGACGGGCTGAAACAGGTCTGGCCCTTTTCACGTTATAGTGATCTGTTTGCAAGGGGAGAGGTGTTTTTCAGGCGGCATGGAGGGAAAAGCATATTGACAGGGCGTTTTTTTGGCCCTGTCCGTCCCATAATTCCTGTTGTTGCAGGTGCTTTAGGAATGAAACCCCTGCATTTCAGTATTGTTAATATTGTTTCTGGTATTGGATGGGCCCTGGTTTATGTACTGCCGGGGGTTGTTTTTGGGAAATCCATGGCCATGGCAGGAGCAGTGGCTGTCCGGCTCTGCATATCTGTTTTTATTCTGGCAGCTGTTTTATGGGGCTTTGCATGGATTGTCCGCAGGATTCCAATAAATGTGTTTGCCATTGCTGCCATTGTTTTGGTTATCTTTGCAATTGCATGGAATATCATTGCATATCATAAAAAAAATACTCCTTCTGACCGCTCTCACAGACCTGAACTGATCTCATTGGAAGAATGGACAAAGGGCAGATGGTCAATGGTTTCAGGAAATATTGCAGATATGGGTGGAACAGGGCCCAATTTAATGTTTCAATGGGCAGGCCCGGCTGAAAAATTTGCTGAATACCTCAATGATTCTGGGTGGCAGCCTCCTTCTCAATTCAGTATCAGAACATTTCTGGAATTGTTTTCTCCTGATGCACACATTGAAAACATGCCGGTGCTGCAGTGTATTTATGATGGCAGGGCTGACAGGCTGTGCATGGTATTTGTGAAGAATAATACAAGGTTTGTGCTCAGGCTCTGGCCTTCTGGTGTCAGGATAAAGCATGCCAATGCCCCCATATTTGTCGGAACAATTGAACATCAGCGATGTATACGCCTGGCAGGTCTTGTGAGTTTTGCCGTGGGCACAGGCAATGGTGAAACATCAATGCAGGTGATTGAAGATTCTGTTCCGGACAGGGTGATGGCAAAGCAGATTTCCGGCTGGGAGAACCCGGCACACAACAGCATTACAGAGCCTGTAAAAATGGTACTGATGTGGGAAATGCAATAAATCAGGAAGTTCAGGCCTGATCAAACAGCTCGGTGCTCAGATATCTTTCTCCTGTATCAGGAGCTATGAACACAATTGTTTTACCTTGGTTCTCCGGTCTTAGTGCAGCTTTACAGGCTGCATGAAAAGCAGCTCCCGATGAAATTCCGCAAAGTATGCCTTCTGACAGGGCAAGCTGTTTTGCAGCTTTAAAGGCAGCATTATCTTCAACCCGGATGATTTCATCAACAAGATTCAGATCAAGGTTTTCAGGGATAAATCCTGCACCTATACCCTGAATTTTATGGGGGCCGGGTTTTCCTCCTGAAAGCACAGGAGAAGAAGAAGGTTCCACTGCTATGGATTTTATATGGTTTTTTTTTGCCTTAAGGCCCTGTGAAACTCCTGTGATGGTTCCTCCTGTGCCGACTCCTGCAACAAAGATATCTATTCTGCCCTTTGTGTCATTCCATATTTCCATTGCAGTGGTTTTCCTGTGAATTTCCGGGTTTGCAGGATTTGAAAACTGATCCGGCATAAATGCTCCTGGAGTTTTCGCCACTATCTGTTTTGCTTTTTCAATGGCTCCATTCATGCCTGAGCCTCCTGGTGTCAGGACAAGCTCTGCCCCAAGGTGCTTCAGAAGGCTGCGTCTTTCAATGCTCATGGTTTCAGGCATGGTAAGTATAAGTTTCATGCCCTTGACTCTGGCGGTAAATGCCAGTGCAATCCCTGTATTGCCGCTTGTTGGTTCCACTATGGTTGAACCCGGGGCAAGCTTATTGGATTTTATGGCATCTTCTATCATGGCAAGACCTATCCTGTCCTTGATACTGGAAGCAGGGTTGAAGAATTCAGGCTTTGCATAAATATGGGTTCCTGTTTCCATACTTGCCTGCCTCATGTATACAAGAGGAGTTGCCCCTATTGCACGGGTGATATCAGGCATGCTGTTCACGGGTGTTTTCCTTTGAGATTTCCTGGTATTTGTAAATCAGGCGCGGTGACTCCATAAAAACCTTGGTATCAGGCGGAACCGACTCTGTCAGCCAGACATTTCCGCCCACAACAGAGCGCGCTCCTATTATGGTGCCTCCTCCAAGGATGGTTGCACCTGAGTATATGATAACATCGTCTTCAATTGTGGGGTGGCGTTTGGCTCCCCTGAGCAGGCTTCCCGCATCCCTTGGAAGGGACAGGGCACCTATGGTCACATTCTGGTAGATTCTGACATTGTTTCCTATAATGCTGGTTTCTCCCACAACAATGCCTGTGCCGTGATCAATAACAAATTTTCTGCCTATCTGTGCTCCTGGATGAATATCAATTCCTGTTAGGCTGTGGGCATGTTCCGTCATGATTCTTGGCAGTTGAGGCACATCGAGCCTGTACAGGATATTGGCAATTCTGTATACTGTTATTGCATATAATCCAGGGTAGGAAAAAATTATTTCATCATGGCTTTTTGCAGCCGGATCTCCCTCATAGGCTCCCCTTACATCCTCTGCAAGATCAAGACGCAGCTGAGGAATGGCTTTTACGACCTCAAGGGCAATGTCATGGCCTTTTTTTTCGCATTCAGTGCAGGCCTGCCCATAACGCATGCAATCGTGGCTCAGAACATGAATTACCTGTCCCGACAGAATATCATATAACTGGGAAAGTCCCTGGCCAATACTGTATGCAATGTTGGCCCTGTCAATTTTTTCATTTGAAAAATATCCCGGGAAAAGTATGGTTCTGAAAAGATCGATCATTTCCTTTACACTTGTGGAAAAATGAATGGGTTCATCTCCCACATGGGCAAAGCACCTTGCATCATCCATTGATTCAAGAATCTCATTGATTGTTTCAGGTAAATGCCTGCGGTAATCAGTGGAATGATCTTTGCCGGCCCGGCATGTTCTGCTGAATATTGAATTGTTCATTTTTTTTTATCCTTTTGCAGCTCAAAAAAACTTTTGAAAACTTCACATTCACGGCATTCATTCATTTTTTCTTCCCATGATGCATGAATTTTTCCGCTGCATCTTGTTCCGTTTATGAACCAGCACATGTCTTCAGCCTGAAATTCCCTGGCAGGGCATGATTTGTGAATCTGATCAGGGCATTCCCGTATATTCCAGCATTTGTTTGTTGATTTTCCATCTTTCAGAAGAATGCGTGAAAGCAGGAAGAGCAGCTGGCGCTCGACATGGTGGGGGATTCTGCGCCATCCCTGTTCATAGCTGTGGATTGCCTTTATGGATACTCCGAGAAGCTGAGCCAGTTCCTTCTGAGTTTTATTGAGTTTTGTTCTTATGGCTTTAAAATTGCTGTTTTTCATATATATAAATTATCTGCATTTAAATAATTTAATGTTCTGAAAGAATATATACCACAAAGTGGGATGAGTCAATGATTGTACATTGATTGGCGGTGAAAATAATTTAAATTAATGGTTGACGTGAAGAATTTTTGCATTACTTTAGATAATAAAATATAAAAAATAATGAAAGGTGAATGATATGAAACTTGATAAATTAACTGTAAAATCCCAGGAACTGCTGCAGTCAGCCCATGAAATTGCAGCTCAGAACGGCCATCAGGCAATTGTGCCGCTTCATTTTTTAAAGGCCATGCTTAATGATGACCAGGGAATTGCATTATCCATATTGAAAAAGATCGGAGTTCAGGAAAATGTCCTTGCAGGTGAAGTTGCTGCAGGCCTTGACAGACTTGTCAAAGTATCCGGAGATGTGAATATCTATCTTTCTTCAGAAGGCCGGAAGGTATTGGATCATGCATTTTCCGAAAGCCAGAAGATGAAAGACCAGTATGTCAGTCTTGAACATATTTTGCTGGCATTGTCCTCGGTCAAGGGAGAAGCTGCCGATATTCTGGCGGGAAATGGAGTTACCAGAGATGCCATTTTATCTGTGTTAAAGGATATAAGAGGAAATCAGACCATTACAGACCAGAACCCGGAGGAAAAATATCAGGCCCTGGAAAAATTTGGCAGAGATCTGACAGCGCTTGCAAAGGAAGGAAAACTTGATCCTGTAATCGGAAGGGACGAGGAAATCCGCAGAATTGTCCAGGTGCTTTCAAGGCGCAGAAAAAATAACCCTGTATTGATTGGAGAGCCCGGGGTCGGCAAAACTGCAATTGTTGAAGGCCTGGCCCAGAGAATAGTTGAAGGGGATGTTTCAGATTCCCTTAAAAACAGGCGGGTGATTGCCCTTGATATGGGTGCCCTGCTTGCCGGAGCAAAATTCAGGGGAGAATTTGAAGACAGGCTGAAGGCAGTGCTCAAGGAAGTGGAGGCAGCCGAAGGAGAAGTTGTGCTTTTCATAGATGAGCTGCACACGGTTGTGGGTGCGGGAGCGTCAGAAGGCTCAGTGGATGCTTCCAATATGCTCAAACCTGCCCTGGCCCGGGGAACTTTAAGGTGTGTGGGAGCCACAACCCTGAACGAGTACCGTAAATATATTGAAAAGGACGCAGCCCTGGAAAGGCGTTTTCAACCTGTTTTTGCCAAGGAGCCCAGTGTGGAGGATACTATTTCCATTCTAAGGGGTTTGAAGGAAAAATATGAGGTTCACCACGGAATCAGGATAAAGGATTCTGCAATTGTTGCTGCTGCGACCCTTTCCCATCGTTATATTGCGGACAGATTTCTGCCTGACAAGGCTGTGGATCTGATAGATGAGTGTGCGTCACGCCTCAGAATCGAGATTGATTCCATGCCAAGCGCCATTGACGAGCTTTCAAGGAAAATAACCCAGGCTCAGATTGAACGCCAGGCGCTTTTGAAGGAAAAGGACAGGGCATCAAGGGAACGCCTTGAAAAACTTGAAAAGGATATTGCAGCCATGAAGGAGCAGCTTGCTCCTTTGAAATTGCATTGGGACAGTGAGAAAAAACTCATTGAACAGATAAGCGCAATAAGGGAGGATATTGACAGGTATCAGACCGAAGCCCGCCTTGCCGAGCGCAACGGCGATCTGGAAAAGGTTGCCCAGATAAGATACGGCACCATAGAACAGCTTCAACGTCAGCTTGAGGAGAAAAAACAGGCTTTAAAGGAATTTCAAAAGGACAGGAGAATGCTTAAAGAAGATGTTGAGGAATCTGATGTGGCTGAGGTTGTTTCTTCCTGGACAGGGATTCCTGTGTCAAAGATGCTCAAGGGCGAACAGGAAAAGCTGATTCAGATGGAAGACCATATCAAAAAAAGGGTGATTGGCCAGGAAAAGGCCATTGATGCTGTGTCCAATGCTGTAAGACGTGCACGATCAGGGCTCCAGCCCGAAGACAGGCCCATTGGAACCTTTATCTTCATGGGACCGACCGGAGTGGGTAAAACAGAGCTTGCCAAATCCCTTGCTGAATTTATTTTTGACAGCGAACAGGCCATGATACGCGTGGATATGTCAGAGTATATGGAAAAACATTCAGTGGCAAGGCTTATCGGGGCTCCTCCGGGCTATGTGGGTTATGATGAGGGAGGATATCTCACCGAGGCTGTACGAAGACGGCCCTATTCTGTTATTCTGTTTGATGAAATAGAAAAGGCTCATCAGGATGTTTTCAATGTCCTGCTCCAGGTGCTTGATGACGGCAGAATGACAGACGGTCACGGAAGAACAGTGGATTTCAGAAACACAATCATCATAATGACCTCAAACGTGGGGTCAAGGTTCATGCAGGAGGCAGGTGCCCGCAACCTTGACAGTGTGGAAGTCCGGAGGGCAATTGACCAGGCCCTGAAAGAGGCGTTCAGGCCTGAATTTTTGAACAGAATAGATGAGATAATCACATTCCATTCACTTGAGCTTGAGCATATAAAGAAAATTGCCGCCATTCAGATTGAAAGGCTTAATGAGCGCCTGAAATCCCGCAATATTGCAATGGAACTCAGCGACAGGGCCATGGAATATCTTGCTGAAAAGGGATACGACCCTGCATTCGGAGCAAGACCGCTGAAAAGGGTTATTCAGCAGGAAATTGAAAATCCTCTGTCTCTGGCAATTCTCAAAGGGGAATGTCTGCCTGACACAAAAGTCCATTTTGATCTTGATGATACAGGAACAGGGCTGGTGCTGCGTACATGATGTGCAGGCAGGCCGGATACGGCCTGTCTCTAACCTCCGTATTTATCGTCAAAGGAGTTCCAGAAGCTCTTGTCCCTGTCCTGCCAGCCCTTGCCAAAGGATTTGTCAAAAAAGGGCTTGAGCTTTGAAAACCATGCTCCATATCCCTGTTTTCCCTCAATGCGGGACCTGATGACATCGCCTACATGATTTATAAGGTTGGCAAGTTCATCTTTGGGGATATATGAGTCAGCTCCTCTTTTTATGGATTCTTTCAGGTTTTCCGGGGTCAGTGCATGGGCTGTCAGCATAAGGGCTGGAATGTCCTTTTTGCGGGCAAGTTCAAGAATATCATAGCCGCTGACCCCCATTATATCCAGGATTGCAATATCATATATATTGTCTTCAAGGGATTTTCTGGCCTCATCAAAGCTTGATACCGTGTCAAGATTGCACATGTCAAGCAGTTCCTCAACGGTCTCCAGAATATCCGGCTCATCGTCCACCACCAGTACCCGCCTGTCTTTAAGCAGATCTTCAGTGGAGATATCATTAAGTTCAAATTTGATTGTGGTTACAGGGCAATGCGCTTTGAGAATTACATACCTGGCAGTGGAGCCCAAAATTGCCTTTTGGGCGCGTGATTTTTTCTTGATACCAAGAAAAATATGGTCAATTTTATTTTCCCTGGCAAATTTTACAATATCCTCTCCAGGAGAAAGCCCCCTTACACTCTGCTGGGCATCGCACTGAACTCCTGATTTTTCCATCAGGGTTCTGGCAAAATCAAGGTTTTTTTCCGCCTGAATTATATCTGACTGTTTTTCAGAAGCCCCACCCTCCATTGAAGTCATCACATAAACAAATGCATTGTTGAGCACGGCATGATCGCGTGCCAGAGACAGGGCAAGCCTGCCAGATTCACCGCCATTATATCCAACCAGTATTTTCATAATTGACTCCTGAAATTCCTGTCTACATCCAGCGTTTGCGCCTCTTGTATGATTTAACGTTTTTAAAGGATTTCCTGCCGCCGCCTTTGGTCAGCCCCATGTAGAATTCCTTTACATCAGGGTTGTCCTGAAGCTCTTCAGACGGGCCTTCCAGAACAATTTTGCCCGATTCCATTATATATGCATAGTCTGATACACCAAGAGCAACCTTGGCATTCTGTTCAACCACAAGAATTGTTGTTTCAAGCTCTTTGTTGATTCTCTGGATATTGTCAAAAATTTCCTTTACCAGCAGAGGAGCAAGGCCAAGAGACGGTTCATCCAGCATAAGCATTTTGGGAGTGGCCATTAATGCCCTTGCAATGGCAATCATCTGCTGTTCGCCTCCTGAACTGTATCCGGCCATGCGGTTGGTCACCTTGGAAAGCCTTGGAAAATGACGGTACATCATTTCATTATCCTCACGGATTTTTTTGGCGCTGTCTTTTCTTGTGATTGATCCCACAAGTATGTTTTCATTTACAGTAAGGTGCTTGAAGATGCGCCGGCCTTCAGGCACCATAACTGCGCCCAGTTTTACAATATCCGTCCCTGCAAGATGGGTCGTTTCTACGCCGTCAAATTTGATGTATCCTTCACGGGTTGCTCCGTTTTCAGGCTTTAAAAGCCCGCTGATCGCCCTTAAGGTGGTTGTTTTGCCTGCTCCGTTCGTACCCAGCAGAGCAACTATGCTTCCTTTTGGCACATTCAGGCTCACTCCCCTTAAAACCTGAATAATATCATTGTAAACGACCTCAATATTGTTGACTTCCAGCAGATAATCTTCCATAGGCTTTTTCTTTATTCTTTTGGTTCCGGCCTGATGCGGCAGGCCGGAACGCAGGGTTACAGGTTTGAATTATTATTTTATCTTTTTCATGTAAAATGACTGAATCGGGTTGCCGACTTTTCTGAATACCCCGTTTTTAACGGTGTAAATCTGAAGCATGTCAACGCCTGCATGGTCGGTTTTTGAATATGTTACAGGCCCGATTGTGGTGTACGGCTGATATGCATTTGCCCCGTGCATTGCATTGAGTTCATCATAAAGAGTTTTTTTGGTGATTTTAAGGCCTTTTGCCTTTGCTCTTTTTATGACTTCGGTTGTGACCTGTGCCACCATTATACCTGCTGCATAATTATGAGAATTGGCAGCCTTGGAATCTCTGTGATATCTTTTTGCCAAAGCAAGTTGTTTGGTGGTGCCTTCGTTCTTTTCTGAAGTCAGGTTAAAGGAACAGGACCATACATAGCCTTCACATGCCTTGCCTGCAAGTGCAATGAGGTCATTGCCTCCTGTGTAGTGAACACCAAGAAAAGTAAGTTTTCCAGGTTCTCCATAGGTTTTTGCTGTCAGGCCCAGACGGGCTGAATCCTTGAGCATGGTTGCCACAGGAGACTGAACCGTATGACACAGAACATACTGGACTCCCTTGCTTAAAAGCCTTTTCAGCATGGCAGAGTTGTCAAGGTCCTTGCCGTGCTCCACAACCTCGACAATGTCCATGTTAAGTCCCTTTGCAACGGCTTTTTTGGCATCAGCCACAGGGCCGCGCCCAAATGCTGAGGGATGGATGAACATGGCAACCTTGGGTTTGTCTCCCTTGTGATGGTTCACAACATATTCGGAAAGTGCCACAAGCTGTTCTGAATAGGAAGCCACAGGAAGGAAAATATAATTTGAATTGTCAAGGTTTCCTGCATGGTATGAAGCTGGCAGCACAGGAATCTGCTCTTCCTCAAAATCCCTTTTGAGCCCAAGGGTTGATCCGGTGGAATAGTTCAGATAAAGAACAATACCCTGATCAAGAAAATCTTCAAAATTTCTTTTTGTAATATCAGTCTTGTACTGGTCGTCCCTGATCATGCAGTCGATCTTGTCATCTCCCAGCATCTTTGTTTCATTTACAAATTTGAAATAGTCTTCAACGCCCTTGGAATATGGATTGCCTGCATCAGATGTCGGGCCTGTGATCGCAAGCGACATGCCGATCTTGTATACCTTGCCTGCAGCACTGACAGGCGGTGTGAATGCAAACATGACTGCAAGTACCAGCAGCAGGTTTAAAAATAACATGTTTTTGATTTTCATGGTTTTGATCCTCCTTGGTTTGGGTTATGGCGCATAATATTGTTAAAGCATGATGGCCCGTGAATACTGTTTTTGTCAGTAACGGAAGGGCCACAGCTTGGTATACGATTTGGCAATACGCCACCAGTTGGCAATACCGCGGGGTTCAAACATCAGGAACAGAACAATCACAAGGCCGAATGTCAATGGTTTCAATGCGGTGGCAAGGTTCATGCTTGAAGGCAGAAAGTTTCCTGCTATTTCAGCCAGATGTTCCACCTGGAGTTCAAGATATTTAATTGCCACAGGCCCCCAGAAAGAGCCGTTCAGCACTCCGAGGCCTCCCACAATTGCCATGGCAAGGTAGGATATTGATTCATGGAGTGTAAAAGACTCAAATCCCACGCCTCTGTAAAGATAGGCATGTAAAGCGCCTGCAACACCTGCAAAAAATCCTGACAGGGCAAAAGCATATACCTTGGTAAGGCCGGGGTTCATTCCCATGGCATCTGCGGCACGGTCATTGTCCCTGACAGCCACAAGAGCTCTTCCATATCTGGTTTTCAGAAGGTTCTTCACTGCAAACCCCAGCAGAATAACCACCACCATAATAACATAATACCAGAAGAGATAGTGTTCTTTTCTGAGTACTTTTCCGGTGAACCAGTATACCCTGCCCACAAAAATTGTCTGTCCCTGATTGAAAAAAGTCATGAACTGGATTGTCCATTCAAAAATCATCTGAAATGAAAGTGTGGCAATGGCAAGATAAAGGTGCTTGAGCCTGAGAGCCGGAAGTCCTACAATGGCTCCGAATACAGCACCCACAAGCCCGCTGATTATGATCAGCACAGGCCAGCAGTGGGTTATGACAAAATGGGAGTCTCCAATGACCTGACTGAAAGATGCAATAGTATATGCACCTATGCCCACAAATGCTGCATGGCCTATGGATATAAGACCTGCAAACCCTGTGACAAGATTCAGGCCCATCACAGCCACAATGGCTATCAGAATATTGTCCACGAGCAGCATGCCCTTGTTGCTCAGTGAAAACAGCATGGGCCATGAAAAGAGAATAAGAAGAAAAAATGTGAACACAGTCCTGTCAAGGCTTGTGAAAAATATTTTCTGCTCCTGTTTATAATCTGTGTGAAAATTACCAGTTGCTAACCAAGAATTTGCTGACATAGGCTACACCCGTTCAATTTCATGAATTCCGAATAAACCGTGGGGTTTAAACAGAAGAATGATTAATAAAATAATATATGGCATGACATCTCCTGTGCCGTTCAACCCGAAATTCCCATCCAGGTATCCGCTTGCGAACTGCTGAATCATGCCCATTATGATCCCTGCCACAACAGCACCTAAAATGGAATCAAGCCCGCCCAGAATTACAACCGGAAATACTATGATGCCAAATGCATGAAGCGTGTCAAAGTTAAGACCGGTTGTATTTCCTATTATACAGCCTGCAGCAGCAGCAGACAGCCCTGCAGTGGCCCATGCAAGCCCGAATACCCTTGGAACTGAAATGCCTATTGACATTGAACCAAGCTGGTCATCTGATACTGCTCTCATGGAGATTCCAACGGTGGATTTTTTGAAAAACCATGAAAATCCCCCAATAAGAATAAAGGTTACGATAACCCCCACAAGCTGAGTCCATGATATGGAAACCCCATGAAATGAAAGCCTGGTCTGGGGAAGAAATTGTGGAAATGAATAGTTTTCGGTTCCAAAGGGAGTAAGATAGATCAGGCCGTCAATGATGGAGCCAAGCCCTATTGTGACCATGATGACGGATATGATCGGCTCGCCTATCAGCCTCCGCAGGAAGATCCTTTCAACGCTCATGGCAAGAAAAAAGGTGATTATCATGCTGGCAAGAAAAGAAAGTAAAATCGGCACTCCTGCACTTACCGTCAGAAAATAGGTTATAAAAGCTCCGGCAGCAATGATCTGTCCGTGGGCAAAATTGGCCACACGGCTGGATTTGTACACCAGCACAAGCCCCAGAGCAGCCAGGGCATAGATGGAGCCCACAGCTATTCCGCTGACAAGTATTTGAAAAAAATAACTATAAGGATTCATCAGACTCCTTTCACCGTGTAAAATGAAATACTTGTTTTTACCGTGGTTGTCTGTCCGTCCTGGTACTGGAAGGAAGCCTCAACCTCTTTTTTGTCTACAGATTCATCATAAAGCGCTTCATACAGGTTCTGATACCGTTCCCGGACAAATTTGCGCCGGATTTTTCCTGTTTTTGTCAGTTCTCCGTCATCAACATCAAGCAGTTTGTAGAGAAGCGCAAAGCGTTTTATTTTAAAATGCTCCTTTTCAGCCCGGCTGTTCACGTCAATAACCTGTTCCATTATGAGGTCTGCCACCTGATCTTTACTTGAAAGATCCATGTATGTGGTAAATGAAATTCCTCTGTCTTCAGCCCATTTACCCACAACAATGGGATCAATATTGATAAGGCAGGCCACAAAATCCTCCTTGTCGCCAAAAATTACGGCTTCCTTTATATAAGGGCTGAACTTGAGCGCATTTTCCAGGAACATGGGAGAAAACATTTCTCCTTTGTTATTGTGCATAACATCTGATAAACGGTCAATTACCACAAGATGACCGTTTTCATCTATGAAGCCTGCATCCCCGGAATGAAGCCATCCGCCTTCCAGAAGTTCTTTTGATTTTTCAGGAAGATTATAATATCCAGGAGATACAGAAGGTGATCTGGAAAGGATTTCCCCGTCTTCAGCTATTTTGCATTCAGTACCCGGAAGAGGCTTGCCCACTGTTTCCGGCCTGACATCTCCGTCCCTGTGCATATATGCAATACCTGTGATTTCAGTCTGGCCGTAAATCTGTTTGAGGTTTACTCCGATTGCCTGGTAAAAGGTGAAAAGTTCAGGGCCAAGTGCTGCTCCGCCCGTATAGGCCCGCCTCAGGCGCAAAAGCCCTATCTGGTTGACAAGGGGCCTGAACACAAGCTGGGTTCCAAGCCATGATTTGATCTTCAGCCCAAGGGGCATGGGTTTGCCTGTCATTTTATATCCTGCAGCTTCAAGCCCCACCTTGATGAAATAATTATAAAAAAGTTTGTTAAGCCAGTAGGATTGATCTATTTTGAGCCAGATTTCAGAACGTATGGTTTCATAAATACGTGGAGCACCAAACATGAAATGGGGGCCTATTTCCTTTAGGTCTGCCATGGCGGTTTCAACTGACTCAGGAAAATTTATTGTAATCCCGGTTGCCATGGCCACTCCGAACGAGTTCATTTGTTCGCCTATCCATGCAAATGGCAGAAAGGAAACATATTCATCCGTGGGCTCAAGCGGATCAACCTCAGTCAGCCTGACCCCCATGTTTATATAGTTTCTGTGTGTCATCATGGTGCCCTTTGGGAGCCCTGTTGTGCCTGATGTAAGACACAGATGACAGACATCATCGGGTTTGCCCTGATCCACAAGTTCTTCAAACAGGCCGGGATTTTTTTCATGCTCCTTTTCTCCCAGTTCATATAGATCTTTTATGTCAATGAACCAGTTATCTGACATATAATCTCTCATGCCTCTGGGATCTTCAAATATAACTTTTTTGACTTTTGGAATTTTTTCTCTTACATCCAGGACTTTGTCAACCTGCTCCTGATTATCGCAGAACACAGCGCTTACATTGAGATAATCAAGTATCTGGGCGATTTCATCCGGCATGCTGGTCTGATATATCCCGGCGGAAATGGCGCCGATGGAATGTGCCCCTATTGCAACAAACAGCAGCTCAGGTATATTATCGCTGATGATTGCGACTGTGTCTCCCTTTGCAACCCCTATGGCCTTGAGCCCCAGAGCTGTTTTTCTGACATAGGTGTAATAGTCTTCCCATGTATATGTATTCCAGATCCCGAAATCTTTCTCCCTCAATGCCGGACGTTTAGGTGAAGTGTTGACCCGCCAGCGAAGCAATTGGGGGATGGAATAGTCAAGCAGTTTATCATTGGTGTTCATTGTAAATTAATCTTCTCCAATATAAGCTTCAATAACTTTAGGGTTATGGGAAACCTCCTCAGGGGTTCCCGATCCGATTACCTCGCCGAAATCAAGGACATAGACCCGGTCAGAAATATCCATGACAACGCCCAGATCATGTTCAACAAGAACCACGGTTATGCCTCTTTCCTTCTGGATATCCATGACAAACCGCACAATATCCTCTTTCTCCTCCTGATTCATCCCTGCCATTGGTTCGTCCAGAAGCAGAATCTCAGGAGCCAGTGTCAGGGCGCGCGCCACTTCAACCTTTTTCTGAACTCCATAGCTTAGATTGCCCACAAGGCTTTTGCGGTAGGGTTCAAGCTCCATGAAATCTATTATGTCTTCCACATAAGCCCTGTTTTCTGCTTCGATTCTGGAAGCCTTGCCGACATAGACAAGGGCATGCAGAAAACTATATTTTAGATTCTGGTGACGGGCAAGAAGAAGATTGTCCAGGACGGAAAGGCCTGAAAACAGCTCAAGATTCTGGAAGGCCCTTGCAATTCCCATGTTGGATATCTGGTGAGGGGAAGCATGGGTGAGTTTTTTATCCTTGTACAGGATTTCTCCGCTGGTGGGGTGATAAAACCCTGAGATGCAGTTGAGCATACTGGTTTTTCCGGCTCCGTTGGGCCCGATAATTGAGGTGATAAGACCGGGCTCAATTTTCATATCCACATGGGACAGAGCTTTGAGCCCGCCAAAGGAGAGGGTCACATCTGAAACCTTTAATTGTGCCATAAAAATTCCAATAAGACTTTAGTTGTTAAAAAAATATTAAAAAAGCAGTATTAAAAAAACAGGCAGGAAAATATTATGCATATTCCTGCTTGATTTTTTCACGGTCAATTGCACCATCTGCGGTTTTTGGCAGTTCATCCACAAATTCAACATACCTTGGCTTTTTATACCCGGCAATTATTGAACCTGAGAATCTGATCAGTTCTTCCTTTGTAAGGGTATATCCCTTGTTAAGAGAACAGACCGCTTTTATGCCTTCACCGAACTTGGGGTCAGGAACGCCGAACACGCAGGCTTCATTAACAGCTTCATGCTCCATAAGGGCATTTTCCACTTCTGCGGGAAAAACATTTTCACCGCCAGGCTTTATAAGTTCTTTTTCAGGTTTGCGGCCTTTGAAGTACAGGAATCCTTCATCATCCAGCATACCCAGGTCACCTGTGTGATGCCAGCCATTTCTGAAGGTATGGGCATTCAGCTCGTCTGCATTCCAGTAGCCCTGGAAAACAAGCGGGCCGCGTACAATGATTTCTCCTGTTTCACCTGGAGGAAGAAACCTGTCATTATCATCTGCAATTTTCAGATTTACAAGTGCTGAGACTGCTCCTGCAGATCCGGGCTTTGCAAAATATTCAGTAAAGGTGATCAGGCCTGAAGTCTCTGTCTGTCCATACATGGTCCAGAATTTTGAGCCGGTAATGTCCTGCCATTGTTTTATTGTGTCAGGCATGTCAAGGCCGGCTGCGATTTCAAGGCTTGACAGGTCATAATCCTGTGTTTTGATGGTGTCAATAAGATTTGTCAGTATTGGAGGAAAAGAGCCGATAAGATTAACATGATGGCTCTGGATAAGATCTAAAACTTTTTTAGGGTCAAATTTTTTTAAGACAATATTTCTGCCGCCTGCCTGAAGCGTCCCCAGACCAAGATTGATTCCCATGATATGGAACAGGGGCAGTATATTCAGGCAGGTTTTGCTGCTGCCAAGGCTGAAGGCATTGATAATCTGCTGGTTTGCCAGAATGATATTCTCCTGGCTTAAGACAGCGCCCCTTGGCTTTCCCTGCATTGCAGCCGTGTGAATGATCACAAAGGGGTCTGTTGAGCTGCAGGGTACAGGGTCAGTCAGCGTTTCATCGAGATAAAGCCGGGACAGTCCGTTTTTTTCATCATCAATGATATAACAATGCCTGATGCAGGAAAAAGAGTCTGCAAGTTCCATGGCCTGTTCTGATGTATGCATGTCCGCTATGATGACGCATGGGCTTGTGTCACTTATTATGTGTGCTGTTTCTTCAGGTGCAAGACGCCAGTTAATGAGTACCAGCACAAGGTTGAGAGCAGATGCAGCACCGAACAGGTAAAAAAATACAGGGTGATTCCGGCACAGGACAGCTATTCTGCTGCCGGGAGGCAGGTTAAGGGATTTAAGACCGCATGCAAGGCCTGCGGCCTGAGAAAAAAGTTCACCATAGGTGATGTCCCCCTCTTCAGAACTTATGGCACAAGATGAACCTTTGAAAAGTGCATTTTTTTCATACAGATCAAAAAAGCTCAGGTTGTGAAGGTTATGCATAAGATATGACTCCTTGGCAAAGGGTAATCACCTAAAAACTATATACTTGTTGATTTCTTTAAATCCAGCAGGAGCGTGAGGTTTCAGGTCAGAATCAACAAGCCAAACGAGCGCTCAGTCTCAATATGCTTCAGTAATAATTTAATTTGTTCTGATTTGTCAAAGACTTTTTTTATTATTTTTCAACACACGGGAAAAATACCGTGAACAGAGAATATCCTGAGTTCATACAATCCTGTATCCCATTGCAGAATTCACATTCTGAAATATTCCCCGGGCATATTCTGGTTTTTTCTTCAGCCAGAAAACAGCATCTTTCGGATTCCATGTCCATTACAAATCCGTGGCGGTCTGAAAATATTTTCATTCTCAGAAGATCAGCTCCTTTGCCGCCTGCATTGAATGCAAACGGATTTTTTGTGGAATACAGCAAAGTATCCTGTGTGGAAAAAAATCCCTCAAAAATTTTTTTGCTTGCATCCGGATCAATGCCCACTCCGTAGTCTTTGACCCCAAAAAGGACTCCGCAGTCTTTTTTAGTGATGCTGATGCGGATTCTGCCCTGGTCAGGCGTATTTTCAACGGCATTTCTTATAAGGCCGCCAAGCATTTTTTTTATGATTTCTTCAGGCAGAAGCAGTACAGGCAGGTTGTCTTCAATCCCAGTTTCAATTTCAATATTGCGGAAATCAAACTTGGGCTCAAGTTCTGCATAAAATTCAGGAAAGTATTCAGAAAAACAGATGTTTTTGTGAATTACGGACCTGGGCCCGAATTTTTCATCTATCATATTTCTTATTGTTCTGACTGCATCATCGCAGGAAGAGTCTTCCAAAGCTGTCTGAACAAGAGTTTCAAGTTCATCCTGGCAGGTTTCAAGCATTTTCAGCATAAGTTTCTGTGCTGAATAAGTTTTGTCTTCCATGATATCAGCAACCTCATCCTGGATTTCCACAATCCTGTTAAGATTTCTTTCTATCCTGTTCAGGGTGGTTTCAACCTTTATGTCGGATGCCTGCTCAAGTTTTTTTCTTAAAATTTCAAGTGACCCTGTAAGAACTGCAACCGGTGTCTTAAGCTCGTGTGAAAGATGGTTTATTGCCTTGCCCTTGGCACGGTTCATGGAAGCAACATCCCGGTATGCCTGCCTGACAGCTTCTGAAAATCTGGCATTTTCTATTGAGATGGCACAGGTTGCAGCTATCATGGTCATCAATTCCATGTCATTGTAATCAAAGGGGTTTTCCTTTTTATTGATTGCGCATAAAACCCCTATTATTCTGTCTTCGCTTTTAATGGGAACTTCAAGAAGGCTTCTTGTTTTATAACCCAGACGCTTGTCCCTTTCAGGGTAGTCATGGAGCAGTTTTTCAGCATCGTTGACAAGCGCGTATTCCCCCGTTTTTATAATTTCACCTGCAAGCACGGAATCGATCGGGAACCTGAATGTTCTGGCACGCCTGTCTGTATCTGAATCATCATATGCTCCGCCAGTGAAAAACAATTCCTCTCTTATCTCATCATAAAGGAGCACAAGGGCGCCTTCAGTATTCAAAAGGGTTTTTACTTCCCTTGAGATATAGGTCATCAGATCCTCAAGCTCAGGATATTCCGGAAGAACCGCACTTATGCGCATAATGGTTCTGTTGTTGGCCTCAAGCCTTTTTTCTTCCGTGATATTTCTTAATATGACAAAATTATCTGTTCTGCCTTCGCCATAGCCTGAATATGATGCAGCCCACATGACAACATCAAGAATCCTTCCATCCTTTGTGAGACGTCTGGTTTCGTATCTGGCAATGGATTTGTTCTGTTGGAATTTTTTGAGCATTTCATTTGTTTCCCTTTCCCTGCCTTCGGGAACAAAGGGAACATGCCTGCCTTTGAGTTCATCAAGAGTCCAGCCGAATGTTTTTGAAAAAGCAGGGTTAAGATAGGATACTTTTCCTTTGTCATCATACACAACAATGGGGTAGGGTACAAATTCCAGGATTTTTCTGTAGATTCTGTACAATTGCCTTGTTTTTTGCTCTGCAATTTTTTCTTCTGTAACATCCTGCAGAGTTTCCACAGCACCTGCAATTTCTCCCCTGCCGTCAAGAAAGGTTGACGCTGTGAAAAAAAGCCATTTGCCGTTTTCATCAAGGTCAGGGAAAAAATCAGTGGCAGCAAACCTGTTGCTGGCTTTTTCGGTTTTTTTGTATTTATCACCGTAATGCTCGACAATCTGTGCATCTGAAGACCTGTCAATGATAAGGTCTGCCATGACAGGCCTTTTGCTTGAGTAAAAAGCTTTCCATTGATCAGTTGTTCCGATCATCTGTTCTGCACTCAGGCCGGACAGGTTTTCAAGTGCCCGGTTGAAATGTGTTATGGTATGGTTTTTATCCACGACAAAAATGGGAATGGGGGCATTAAAGATTATATTATTAAGTGTTCTGTTCTCTTCTTCTAATTTTTTTATCCTGGCTTCAAGTTCTGCAGTATAGTTTTCATTGTTTCGCATAAATAAACCCCAAAAGACTTTACAAGAGTGATTGATCCCCGTATAACAAATTATAGTGTAATGATGTTGAATATTCTTTGCCAAACTGCAGCCGGTGTTACAATGCCCGGTTACACTATATAAAATCATTGATTGACATTGCAAGGATTTTAAAGGGTTGAAGAAAAAAATGCCAGATACCACCATTAAAACGGAGATTCTGATTCACGACCTTAAGGTCCCCATTTCGGTCATTGATGCCGGTGCAAAATCTCTTCTCAACAGACAGGACTCCTACGGGCCGCTCACTGAAAAACAAAAAAAAGTACTGAAAAGAATCATCAGAAACACCCTGACCACTCAGCGTCTTGTGAATGATGTCCTTGAGCTTGGAAGATCCAGGGAAGGGGTCATGATTTTTTCCGATTTTTCCGTTGCCTCACTTGTGACCGGAGTATTGGTGGAGATTTTTGATCTTTCCGATCCTGGAATTGCAGACCTGATACGTGAGACACATACCTATGATGAACTTAACAATGTGATAGCCAAAAGCGGGGCCAGGGTTGTTTTCAGTCCCAAATGCTGGAAAACTGTGGTTCATCTTGACGAAGCAAAGGTAAGGCAGATTTTGAGAAATCTTGTCACCAATGCCATAAAACACATGGCAGACAAGGTGGAGATTTCAGGTGAAATCGGTAATAGGCAGCTTACTCTGAGGGTTCGTGACGATGGCCGCGGCAATCCTGCATCTGACCAGAAAAAAATTATTGAAGCATATTTCGCCACGGGCTCTTCCCTTCTAACTGCC
>CAYUOB010000028.1:0-26332 GCA_964446145.1 uncultured Desulfobacula sp. | reverse complement strand
CCAGGCTTCTTTAAATATAACTAATTGAAATTATAGGATTTAATACTTCCTTCCGCATATATGGCATAGTATTTGCCATATATGCTCTGCAAATACAGATTTTTAATTTTATGGGCAGAACACTGCCAGACCATTTTCCGGAATGCTTGGGAAAGGATCAGTAATTTCAGGGAGGAAGAAAGAATGACATTAAGAATAAACACAAACATTGCAGCATTAAATGCCCACCAGAGCATGGTAAAAAATGACAACCTGCTCGGTAAATCTTTGGAAAGGCTTTCCACGGGTCTTCGCATCAACAAAGCTGCAGATGATGCATCCGGTATGTCCATTGCCGATTCCCTCAAGGCCCAGTCCCTTGGAATAGGCCAGGCAATCAGAAATGCAAATGACGGAATTTCCATGGTTCAAACGGCAGACGGAGCAATTCAGGAATCCATAAACATTGTCAACACCATAAAAACCAAAGCAATTCAGGCAGCATCAGACGGCCAGACCACAGCAACAAGAAGAGTAATTCAAAATGACATTGACAAACTCTTAAAAGAACTTGATACAATTGCCAAATCAACTTCATTCAATGGCCAGAAACTGCTTTCAGGGGCATTTACAAACAAGGCAATCCAGATAGGCGCATTTGCCAATGAAACTGCTGATATTTCCATAGGATCCACTGAATCCAACAAGGTAGGGCATATTTCCCAGGCCAATCTCAATCTTGCAGGCAATAACGGCGGGGAAGTGCAATTAACCATTACAAGCTCCATCACAGGTGAAAAACTCACCCTGAACACCATTGATATCCAGTACAACAACAAAAAGGAAAACGGCATGGGCGCCATGGCAGATGAAATCAACAGGTATACATCTGTCACAGGTATCAGCGCCAAGGCTGTGATTGAAAGCACAACTGTCTCTCCCATAAAGGCGGGAACAACCGGATGGGATTTTGCCATCAACGGAGTAACAATAGGTGCCATCCCCGTGGAAGATAATGATTATTCCGGATCTCTTGTCAATGCCATAAATACCAAATCCGCTGAAACCGGAGTCAAGGCATCCATGACCATTGACGGAAAACTCAAAATGAAATCCATTGACGGCAGAAGCATCAAGGTGGAAGGTTCAATCACAGACGTCATGAGCAGCACTGCCAACCAGATGTCAACTCTTGGTTACCTTCAGCTTACCCAGAACGGAGTCAGACAGTTTCAGATCAATGGTATAGGAGCAGGAGCAACAGGCGGCGATATTACCATATCAGGAGATATGGAAACAGTGGAGGATTCCATCATTGCTTCTGGCTCGACCATTAAAACAGGATCAAAACTTGCCGCAGGCACCATTATAGGAGGCGATATGCTGGTGGAATCATCCATAGCTTCCACCCAGCTTGATTACAGCCTGAAATCAGGATCAACCCTTTATGCCACAACCCAGCTTGCAAAAGGTACTGTAATAGGAGGAGCCATCACAATTGGCGGAGACACCATTGCAAGCAGTTCAACCGGCACTACCTCACTTGAAGAGGACATGCTGGTAACCGCAGGAACCACACTTGAACAATTCACCACCCTTGGCAAGGGAACTGTTGTCACAACCGCATTTACATCTTCTGCTTCAGGCTCAGTTGTGACCTACGACATAGGCGATACCCTGACTTCCTCTGTCCTGCTGACCCGGGATATCACTTTAAACGCCAGCATGACCTTAAAATACAGCAGCACTGCTTCCGATAATACAAAAATCAAAGCAGGGTCCGTCATTGCCAATGGATCCAGGCTGGGAGCAGAATTTGAAATAGGCAAAACCTATAACTCCAATGCTGCAAATGTTCAGGTAACCACAGGAGTTGCCACAACAACCAATATATACCTCAATGCCACATTAACCGGAAACTCTGCAGGAACTGCCACAATAAAGGCAGGAAGCCTGCTTGCAGACAACACCACGCTTATTCTGGCTTCAGATTCCTCAGGAACCATGAGCTGGACAGGGCCCACTCTGATCACTGACTCCGGCATCATTGAATACGGAGACACTGTACAAAGAGGCCAGGTTTATACATTGTCAGGAGATCAGGTCCTTTCAGGAGATATTGTAACAGAAGTGAACGGCAGCACAACCTATGATTCCTATAGCATTGCCAGCGGATCAGTGCTTGTGACCGGTTTCACAGCCGATGTTCTCACAGCAGGCGGAACCGGGGAAACCACGACCATGTCATCAGCTACCATGGCCGATGACATGACAATAAAAGCTGGATCAGAACTTGCTGCAGGAAGCAAGCTGCTTGCAGGTTCCGAACTTGGGAACAATACCTATGTAATGGGTGGATCACTAAGTTCTTCTGCCACAGATGTCACAACATATGCAAGGACAGAGCTTAAAAGCGGGTCAGAAATCAAAAGCGGCAGCATACTGGCAGAAGGGTCAACAGTCGGCGGTTCCATCACACTTGCTTCCCTGAAACAGCTTGATTCAGATATGAGCGTTACAGCAGGAACAATACTTGCGGCCAACACAATTCTGAAAGCAGGAACCACCCTGAACCAGGACATGACACTGAACAGTGCCACAAGCGGTGCTTCTGCCACAGAAATCGAGCTTAAGGCAGGAGATGTGTTGACCACTGACCTTTATGTTGATGAGGATACAACCCTGTCCGCAGACATGATGCTGGCAGCAAAAAGCACATTGGAAGCTGGAACCATCCTTGCCGTCAACACTTCAAACGCCGGCACTGTTGGGTTGAGTGATACTGAGACCTACCGTCTTTCCGATGTTTACGTACTTGACGAAACAGGAGCCCAACGAGCGATCAGCATTGCAGATTCAGCCCTGGAGAACCTTGATGCAGTGCGAAGTTCCCTGGGCTCTGTCCAGAACCAGCTTGCTTCAACCATTTCCAACCTGTCAGTGACCAAAACCAATATTCAGGCTTCTGAATCCACGATAAGGGATGTTGATTTTGCTGAGGAGTCCATGGTATTCTCCAAAATGCAGTTACTGGCCCAGACAGGTTCCTATGCACTTGCACAGGCAAATGCATCAGCACAGAATGTCATGAATCTGCTGCAATAATAAAATACCAGAAACCTTTTAGTCATTTACAACAGATATGATGCAGCTCAGGCGCTTACTTGATAATACAGGCAGGCGCCTTTGCTGTCTGTCTCAAGTTTCCATGACAGACTGCCGATAAAACTATTAACTTAAGGTTATGAATACGGGGTACAATTATGGCAACAGGAACAATAACATCTCTTGGGATCGGTTCAAGCCTTGATCTTCAGGGTATTCTTGACAGCCTTAAAAAGGCTGATGAACAAGCCATTACTGCCAAGAAAAATGAAAAAACAAATCTTGAGGCCACAAAAAAAGAATTCAATACAATCAATGCAAAGCTTCTGGCAATGAAATCAGATGCCCTGGCATTGTCCCTGAGTTCAAATTTTCTCGACAGATCCATTTCAGTGTCATCATCCACTGTATTAAGCGCAACCGTTGCAGACGGAACAAATCCTGGAGCATACTCAGCAACAATAAACCGTCTGACCACAACAAGTTCATTCAAGTCAACGGGCAAGGCAGCCACAACAAATTCAGTCAATGTTCCGACAATTCAAAAATCAGCCAATGGGTTTGCAGACACAAGTTCTGCCGTTGTCCTTGCTGAAAATGAGGACATGACCATAACATACGGATATGGAACCAACAGGAAAACAATCACCATAACAGGGGGGTCTGGAGGATCAAGCCTTAATGACATAGTAACCCTTATTGCAAACGATTCTGAAAACAAAAATGGCACAACAACATATCTGACTGCATCAACCTATCAGGATGCAACAACAGGTAAATATCATCTCAAGATTGCCCCCACCTCAGGCGGAACAGGAGAAGATAATCGTGTAATGGTCACAATTCCCCCGGCAAGCACAGGCTTTTCAGCTGATGCGGCAACTTTTTCCTATACCTTGGGAAACTCCAGTGTAATATCGCTTTCCGTAACTGCCGACACAAGCCTTTCAGACCTTGTAACCCAGATCAACAACGATGAGAATAATCCTGGAGTCACAGCATCGATAATCAATACCGGATCAGGCGACAACCCATATGAGCTGCTTCTGACAGCCAATTCAGCAGGAGAAGCTTCCAGAATAAAAATAACAAGCCAGCTCACTGATCTTGCCATGAATGAAGTAAACGGATCCGGTTATACCATGACAAGTGATGCAACAATTTCCTTTACCAATCCCCTGGTGATAAGAAGTGCCGATTCCAACAACCAGATTATATTCCAGGAAGACAGCGGCAGCGGCTATACTTCAGACATTACCGCAACAATTGCAGACGGAGTATACCAAACAGGAAGCGACCTTGCCAGAGCCGTTGAAACTGCCCTTGAAACTGCTTCTGCCGCAAGCGGCAAATCTCGGGATTATGTGGTATCCTTCAATTCCAATACAAACAAACTGGAAATTCAGGAAGCAGGCACCCTTGCCCACCTTAAAATGAGATGGGATCAGGCAGGGTCCACTGCAAGGGATGTGCTTGGTTTCACAAGCCACAACGAATCGGTCATTACTCCTGCCTCTTCTTCCTTAAACGCTTCCATCACAATTGACGGGGTGGAATACCAGAGAACAAAGAACACAGGCATCACAGATGTAATTTCAGGATTGACACTCTCATTGATCGGCACAGGAAGTACAACCATAAATGTCACTGAAGACAAATCAGCAATAAAAAAGCACATCACAGACCTTGTGACGAACTTTAATGATCTGATCAAGGAAATCGATACCAATGATGATTATGACAAAGATAACGACACCTGGGGCACGCTTGCAAAGACGCCGTCCATAAGAAGCGCAAAGGATATTCTTCTGACGCTTATGGGCACGACTGTCACGGCCAATGACAATATTCAGACCTATTATGATCTGGGTTTTGAGGTCAAAAAAGACGGCAGTGTCAGTATTGACGAGTCTGTGCTGGACAGCAAGATAACATCAAATTTTAATGACATTAAAACCTTTTTTATCGGAACAACCGCAGGAAGCGGAGTCACAGGCATGGGAGACCTTCTTAACAATCAGTTAAGGGAAGACACAAAATCCAATGGCCTGATAGACAGTGAAAGTGACTCCATTGATGCAAGAATTGCACGGATAGATGACCAGATCGAGGAAGAATCAGACAGGCTGGACAAACGCTATGAGACTTTGGCAAAACAATTTGTGCAGCTGGACTCATATATGCGCAAAATGGAATCAGAACAAAATTATGTTTCGCAAATCTTCAGTGCAACAGATAAAAAGAAGAGTTGATAAATAATTTTTAAAGAGCAAAGGAATAAACTTCATGGTTCATGGCAATGCGATCAATTCATATCACAAGGCACAGGTATATGATGAAATGGATCCCAAAAAATTGATTCTCATGCTTTATGAAGGAGCCATAAAGCGTATTGTTCTTGCCCGTGAAGGCATAAAGAGATCAGATCCCAAATTGAGAGGAGAGAACCTTGGAAAGGCCATTGCCATAATTGCAGAATTAAATGCAAGCCTGGATGAAAACATAAAAACAGAAGAGATCAATTTTTTAAGAGGACTTTATGCTGCCATGCTGGCTGAACTTCCAAAGGTATCAATTACAGAAGATGTCAAAACCCTTGACAGGGCCGAAAGATATCTCAATGAACTGAAAAGGATCTGGATTGAAAACGTCATGAACACCAAGAACAGAACCAGTACAGATAAACATCCCGGGCATGGAAACACCCGGCCTGATACAACCAGGCAATATCCGGGGCAGGCCTCCGGGGCCTGTCATAAAAATTCAATTGCAATTTAAGCTGTCTTAAAGGAAAAACACAATGGACAAAACCGAAATCATATCAGAGCTGGAACGCTGCCTGAGCAATTATGAAAAAATCCAGGCCCATCATCTTTGCCAGATGCAGTCCGAAACCCTGCCTGACCTTGAGCTTATGAATACGGAAAGGGCCGGGGCCTTCAGAACGTTGAAAGCAGCACTGGATACATTTATGGGCAATGCCGGAACAATATACGGCTCTGACAGTTTACCCATGCTGAGCGGATATGAGCAAAGAGTTTCTTCAATGATGGAGCTTGACGAAAAGATTGCAATTGAGATAAAAAAGCACAAGGACAGGCTTAAGGCTGATCTTGCACGCATGAAAAAAGGGAAGCAGGCAATCACAGGTTATAAAAGTACCGGTACGGTATTATCTTCCCCAAAGGTTGTCAGTATGAACAGATAAAATTTAAAATATTACAGGGAGGTAATAAAAATGAATATGGTGGCAAATACCCAGACCAACATGGATGTCAGCGGTATGAACCAGGCATCTGTGATCACAAAACAGACAGGGGTGCAAAAAACATCCCAGCAGCAGTCAGGGGCAGTACAGAACCCTGTTGCTGCCCAGGCTCAGGCGGACAAATCCTCAGTATCAAAAAAAGATGTTCACGATATGGTGGAAGCTCTCAAAGATCTGACCGAAACCCTTAAAACGACTCTGAATTTCAGTGTTGATGACAGAACAAACAATATTATTGTAAAAATTGTTGATAAAGATACAGACAAGGTTATCCGCCAGATTCCTCCTGAAGACCTGCTGACTCTTCAGGAAAAGATGCAGGATCTTACAGGTTTTCTGTTAAGCGACAATATATAAAGGCCTAGAAATCACAGGCTGGGCTGTGAATATATTTTGATTTCTTCAACTCTGTGGTTGTGTATTTATATTTTTTTTGTCTTCAGCGCAGAAGTTTATGCTTGTGTGAATAGGAACTATTCTGCAAAATAAGCTGCAGGCCCTGTTTCAATCTGTTGTTAATTACCAGCGGAGCCATGAAATTAGCTGTCATTGCCTCTGGATTACCGTGGGGTATGGTGACAATCACAAAGCATGAAAGCTCATCGTTTTCCAGATCCCAAGCCACAATTTTCTCCAGATCTTTTTTTTCAATTGTATAATCCGGCATGATTTTTACAGGGTCCAGAACCACAAAGGACAAGTCCGGATCATCCATACACTGGAACAGCAAAAATGGTTCTGTTTCCTTTTTCTGTAGAAAGACATAACGTTTCTGGTCTCTGAATCCGGGAATTCCCAGAGGGATATGGATTATTTTCTGTTCATCAATTTCAACTTCCCCGAATTGTCGTGTACTGATCTTCATTCCCTGTTTTCCGGCTCCCTGTTTCCAAACAATTTTGCAGCTTTTGCTATATCTGATTTATCACCTGTTGCAGAAAGAATATTTTCCTTTTGGATGGATTCATAAACTTCCTGTCTTAATACTGTTATATGTTTTGGCGCATCTATACCGATTCTGACACTGTTTTTCCCGGTTTCAATCACCTTGACAACAATATCATCGCCAATTACAATACTTTCACCGATCTTCCGCGTTAAAACAAGCATAACAATTTTATAAAAAATCAACCAGGCTGATATTAATGACCTTGGCCGTTGAATTCAAGGATGCCTGATAGGCATTCTGAATTGATTTCAGATCCATTATGGACTGTATAATATCAGCGTCCTCAAGTGTTGATTTTCTGTCTTTAATGGCCAATTTTGTTTCAGCACTCACTTTCTGACGAACATCAAGCCTGTTGTATTTTATACCTATATCGGAAAGAGTCGATGTAATAGTTTTATAATGTGTATCAAGCCTTGTCATGGAACGGCTGATACCATCCACATCGTCCTTTTCCAGATAATTCTTTAATGCAAATAAAGTATCAAAAAGCCCCCATGAGGTTTCTTTGCCCATGGCAGGGGTTGACACTGCATCTGCATCTTTAAAGCCCAGGGTTGAACCGGCACTTTTACCTGCATTGGTTCCTGTTTTCCACAGCAGTTGAAAATCTTCAAGTTTCCTGCCCTGGTCTCCATCTTCCTTAATTGTGAACCTGTGGCTTATATAACTGTATGAAACTTCATAGTCAACCCTGTTCCCCTTTTCCTTGGACACATCTTCCAGCGCGTCTTCAATGGCACGAGCCAAAGTATCAGGGTCTGTATATGTGCCTGCAGGAATACGGGCAGTGAGTTCGCTTGTGTTTTCAGCGCTGCTTCCGCTTAAAATCTCCTTAAAATCAATATAATCATTGGTTCCCGCTGTAATGGTAAAAAGAGTGACAGCATTGTCGCTTTCATATGAAGTTGCTCCTGTATCATCGGCTGCACTGCTGTACCCCAGTTCTCCTGCCGCACTTATACCGCTGTTTGTTCCAGAATTCCATAAAAGCCTCAGATCGGTCACAACCGCCCCGTTGTCCTTAATGGTAAATTTCTTTGAGGTACGGTCATATGTAACCTTGTAATCAATATCATTGACAGAGGCATTTTTCATGGCAGTTCCTATGGCAGCACAAAGAGTATCCATGTCTGAATAGGTGCCAGGCGGAATTGCGGCACTGAGCTGGGCAGAAAGCCCTGCTCCGACATTTTCCTGAAAATCAATAACATTATTGGTATGGTCAAAGGTTTTGAGTGTTACTTCAGAATCACTGACCGGAGGCTTCCAGGAAACATCGCCTGAATCAAAACCAAGGTCAGGGCCTATACTATGATCATTGGAAGCCGCAACAATATCAAATTCAATATGATTACCCTTTTGTGCAGGTGAATCAAGAAATATGGAAATATCAGCACTGCCGTTCTTGTCCAGATCAAGTTCAACATGGGTATCAGTACCGGAGATTTCAAGGGGCAGTCCATAACCCGGATCGTTGAGAACCTTCCATTTGCCATTGTCCTCCCATGTAAGGCGCAGGGGAGCTGTTCCTGAAGGTTTCGGGGTTTCCCTTGTAAGAGCGTCATCATTGACAATATTTATATTAACCCCTTCCTTTATAATGCCTTCAGTTGCAAGCCCTTCTATCCTTGGATTTTCCCCTGATTCCCACAAAAGGTCAAATCCCATGTATCCATCATATTTCCCATCATTTACTATGGTAAATTTCTTTGTTGATGAATCATAGGAAACATCATAAGTCACTTGATAACCTTTGGCATTTGAAGCAGTATTCATTGCATTTCTCACTGCAACGGCAAGATCGTCAGGAGTATAGTTTCCATCAGGTATGATTCCTTCCAGAACGGTTTTGGCATTTTCACCGGTTCCGGGATCTTCCCTGAAATATATCCTGTTATTGGTTGAATCCACCTTAATCTGTTTTTCCGTCATGACCTGGCTGCCGCTTCTTCCCACTTCAAGCTGGCTTGTCAGCCCTGATTTGATTGTAAAAGGGGAATCATCTCCGTTATAAACCACCTTTGCCGGGTTTTGTTCATCATCATAGGTAAATGTCCTTGTATCGGTCTTTGTGCCTGAAAAAATATAATTGCCATTCACCTGGGTATTTCCAAGGGAAACAATCTGATCAATGATACCTGAGACAGTTTCAACGGCATCAGCCCTTTCAGAAGTGCTCATTGAAGCATTTGCCATTTTATTGGCCAAAAGCTTGGCCTGTACAATCTGATCTGATATGGAATGCAGAGCAGACTCGGTGGTATTCAGCCATGTCTTACCCGTTTCCACATTCTTATCCAGTTGATCAAGGTTTGCAACCGACATTCTAAGCCCCAACACCTGGGACAAGCCAATGGGATCATCAGCAACAGAATTTATCTTTTTCTGGGTGCTGACAACTTCATTGGCATCCCTCAGATTATTGGTCAGATTACTCAATTGAAACGTTGAAGTGTCATAAATGGAAATATTTGGAACCCTCATGACAAATCTCCTTTTTTACCTTACAGAAATCAGGGTGGTAAGCATTTCATCCGCGACTGTCAAAAGTTTTGAAGCAGCTGCAAATGCATGCTGGTATTTCATGAGCTGAATCATCTCCTCATCCAGGGATACCGCTGATACTGAATTTCTTTGTTCAGTTATCTGTGTAACCATACTGTCGGCAAATTCTCTGGAAGTCTTGACGCTTCTGAATTCAACGCCAAAATCGCCTATCATGGCATTGTAATAATCATCAAGGGTTGAATCCGCAATACTGGACCTGCCCTGGTCTCCCCTGGAGAATTCCCATTGTTTCATGGTTATGGAATTATGCTGAATTCCGGTTATTGCAAGGGCATTGGAATTATCACCCTGGGTAATAAGTCCTGTTTTTGAATTAATTTTGCCTGTTGCTATGAATTTTGTATCGCTCAAGCGATCATTTATTCTCATTCCCAGGGCATTGCTGCCTTTGAAAAAGGTATTGATTCCAGCTGCTGCCAGAATACCTGAAGCACCTTCTGAAGAATCATCCCCAAAAGCATATTTAATATCAGAACTATTGTGTTTGAGCATGTCAAATCTTATATATCCATCACCTGTTACTTTTTTTGCAAACCTGATTTCAATATCCCCTGTGCCGTCAGCATTGAAATCAACGGTAAACCCGTTGTCATCACCGCCTGCAGGAAGTATCTGGGCAACCCCTCCTGTGGAATCGTTCAATATGCCCCAGCGGCCTGACGACCTTACCAGTTTAAAATCAAGAGCTTTGAAATCCAGGGCACTCCAGTCCAGTACATTTATACTTGTATTTTCCTTGCTGAATCCGTTGGCTCCTGAATATTTTATATTTTCTATATTATAATATTCATCCGAGCTTTGAATAGTAAGCTGATTTGCCACGGTAATCCCGGCTTTCAACCCTCCTGCCTTTTTATTGAACTGATCCTTGAAAGATTCAAGTGTCCAATGCCAGTCAGACATCAGTTCACCTGTTGAATTTCCTGCAGAATTTCTGGAAACCGGAATACCGGATTCATCTGTTGTAATCGTAAACACATCACCATCAAACAAGGTTCCGTCATAAAAATCCAGAACCATTCCATCCACCTGGACTTCCACCGGAGAATCAGGAGTTCTGGGAGGGGTATGCCCCTTCAGCTCAAAACTTCCGGAAGAAACTGATGAATTCCACTCAATGGTGATACTGCTTTCTCCTGATGCAGGCTCATGCCCTATTTTACCACCGTTCACAACCTTGAAATGATAAATATCGTTTATGCTCTTTGCCTGTCTGAAAACCCTCAGATCCATCGGATCCGGAACCCCTGAGGTATCAGTATTTACAGTCAGGGTATTGCCTGCAACAAGATCTCCTTTGGAAATATCAAAGGACACTGTCTGTGATCCGTTTTCCACGATATTGACCGTTCCCTTGTCTTCAATGGTCAAAAGCCCTGAACTGCCTGTTGAATCCCCGTTTTTGTCAAAGCGTTCCCATTTGATCACAGCATTATCATCATACAGGCTTGAAGTGGAAAAATCCCTATATGTGTTTCCCGATTCAAGAAGATCGTTTTCAGGCTGGTTCACACCGCTTCCTGTGCCTGTTGATACGGCAAGTTTTGCATCATTGGTTGTGGTGTCTGAAAAATTCGTTATTTTAATGGGATCCTCAAGGGAAGACTTTTTCAATATGGAAACTGATTTGCCATTGCGCACAAAGGTATAATCAGAACTTGAAATATCAGTTGACAATTCATTGTAAAGCTGTCTTGCAAGCCCTATTTCAGTTGTCCCTGCTCCTGCTGATACAACAAAGCTTACAGTATGCCCGTCAACATCAAATGAAATGGTATCGCCGGCATCAAACCCTGTAAACCCGTCTTCACCTCCAAGGGTTATAATGGAGCTTGCACTTGTCGCTGTTCCTGCCGTGCCAAACAGGCCTGTTGCTGTCTGTGTGTCTGACTGAATTGATATGCCCTGATCCAGCAAAGCTGTGACAGTGCCCGTGATAACTGCCGCGGTTGTGGCTCCCGCTCCTGTGAATGTTGTTTCTGTAACAACCGCAGATGTACCGGCAACAGCAGTTGTTATGGTCGAAGGCATGCCAAATGTCACGGTATCCCCGCTTGTTGTAAGGGAATTGAATGTTTCCACATCACTTGCACCTGCATTGAACTCAAGGCTTGTATTTCCGGCACCCGAAGATGTGCCCGCAAGCGAGGTAAGGTTAATGGTGGCATCATTGCCTGTATCATCACCTGCCTGCTTAAGTGTGATATTGGAACCGTCTGTGCTTCGTATTATGATGGAATTGGCAGAAGTCCCCCTTGAAACGGTAAAGGGTTTACCCGAAAGCTGGGTGGATAATGCATCATAGAATACAGCTGAAATTTGTGACTGATCAGTCACATCTGCGATTCCGGTAAGATCGACTGATATCTCTGTGCTTGTGGTGGGCACTCCATCAGATGTTATTGTCAGGGTGACAGTATCAGTATTATTGAAATTTGAAAAAGTATCCAATTGAATACCTGCATTATCCTGTACTGCAAAATCCTGAATTCCAAGCGTTGCCCCCTTGTCACTGGAGATGGTAAGCCCGTCTGCATAAAGGTCAGTATCTGAATTAATATCATTAACGGCCTTTACAGATTCCACAAGGGAATCTTCAAACTGGGATGCAAGGCTTCCCTTTGATGAATCCACAACAAAGCTTTTTGCATATACATACCCGTCCACATAGAGGCTGTACTTAATTGTATCTCCGTCCTGCGCATTTGAAATTCCTGATATATCCAGCTGAGCCTGGGTTGTGGAAGCATATGCATCTATACCGTCCACCCTGTTCAATGCTGCTGCAATTGAAGCGGCAGATCGTGTGGCATCGCCTCCGGAGTCCTGGATACTTATCTTGTGAGTTCCGCTTGGAGCTCCGTAAATGGTCAATGTCTGATCACTGATTATATTATCAAGTGCAGTTGAAGCCCCTCCAGAACTTGTACTCCATACCTCTGCCAGCCTGTCTCCATTGGTCTGGGTTACAAGCCTGTCTCCTATATAACCGCTGTCAACCACTGTTAATTTATATCTTGACTGGGCTGATCCGGGAGCCATCCCCTGCCAGTTTGTAAGGGATGCCGAAGAAATACCCATATCCATCACTGTCTTGCGGTATTGTGTTTCGCTTGAGGAATTATCCTGGGTCCATATGGTAAGATCCTTTGTATAATCAATCTTGTCCCCGAAATCATAACTTGAAAGCCAGCCGCTGTCATCAACACTATATGCCCCTGTTAAACTGCCTGAGTTATATTCAAGGCCTGTACCCTGTGAATGCTGAAAATTCACTGCCCATACCATTTGCCTTGCCAGTTCATCTGCCTGGGCCCTGTATTTGGGAATGACTCCATCCCTGATATCAAGCCAGCCTCCAAGCTTACCGCCTGTAATATCATCAGTAATGTCAAATGTTTCCCCAAAACTGCCCTGCCACATGATCCTGTCCGTCTTCATCGAAAGATCATAATGATCCACTCCATTCACCAGAGTTGAGCCATTGCCTGCATTTATTATCACAGATCCATTGCCCTGGGTTATCACATCAACATTGATCAGTTTGCCCAGCTGATCAATCAGACTGTTGCGCTGATCTCTCAAATCATTTGCCGTGCGGTTCGCTTCAAGGCCCTGTATCTCACGGTTAATGTCTCCGATCTGGGCTGCGAGCGAATTGATCTGAGTCAGGGTTGAATTAATATCGGTTGTAATATCAGAAGAAATCTGGTCAATATCTGAACCAAGCGCATTAAAACGCTCGGCAAGCTTGTGCCCCTTTTCATATATCTGATCCCTTTCTGAAACCCCCATGGGATTATTGCTAAGGTCCTGCCAGGCATTCCAATAATCACTCAATATGCTGTTCAGGCTTGCTTTGGAATTTTCATCAAAAAAGCCTTCCAGCACCTTCATATAGGATTCAGCTTCCTCAAACCTTGCCTGGGTGGATTTTTCATCAGTCAGCCTGTTTTCAAGTATCTGATTAACATTCTGCTTTACCTGTGACACATTCACGCCTGTGCCGAAAAGCAGACCTGCATACAAAGAAGGTTTATTGCTTATATGCTGAACATCCTGCTTTGAATAATCAGGATTGTTCACATTGGCAATATTATGGCCTGCGACATTCAGGCCATACTGCTGAGCTGCTATTGCGGTTTTGGCAATACTCAGGGTAGAGGTAATTCCACTCATTTTTCACACCTTTGCATGTATCAGACAGTTTGACACTCTGGAATCAGGCATGGTTCCTGTATTCCGGTATCTGGGATTTTCTGCGTCACCGGCAAATACAGACATGATATCATCAATAACACTGAGATATTCCCGCACATATTGTTTATTATCGTCAGCCGCACGGCTCAACTCGTTTTTTTCAAGATCAAGGCAAAGCTTTATCTGCCTGAGCTGTTTTCTGGCATCCGAAGACAGAGCAAGAGAACGCAGAAGATAGGAAAGCCCGAATTTCCCGGCGTCAGGATCTTTTATGGCAGGTTCCTGCTTTATATAATCAATGATCTTTTCTTTCAGGCCATGAATCTTGAGCACAATTTTTTTCTTCTCGCCTGAAATTTTCCACAATGCATCAATATCAATATTAACAATGCAGTCTTTCTCCCTTTGCAAAATAGCATTGAGTTTTTTATATAAAGCAAGTTTTTCATTCAGCATCTGTGCAATATCGCAGGCAATTTTTTCCATATTGAATCCTCCTGTAAGCAAAAACAGCCTTTTATCCAGGGAATTATTTTCCCGGTAACGGCTTTCAGGGCCTTTGAACACATAAAGGAGCAACAACCATGCCAGTAAAGTACAAGGCAAAGCACCCATGCTATCTGATAGTCCAACATAATGATTTTAATTTTAAAATTTTTTACGGACGCCCCTGTAACAGGGTTTATCTGAGAGTTGCCTACCATCAATACCCCTTTGATGCAGACAAGAATGCAAAGAAATTGGAAAAAATCTAGACAGAATCCTTAAGATTGTCATATAAAAACTGCTTAAGACCAATGGAAGTCCTGCTTTTGGCCAATTCGTCGGAAAGAGACTGATCATACATGGATTTATAGATATTCATACTGTTGGATTCATGAAAAAGCGCATCACCGGGAAGGGTACTGCGCATTGACTGTATCATGATATTCATGAACATGGATTCAAACCCTGCACATGCTTCCTGCAGATCTTTATGCTGTTTTTCTGTTTTTTCAAGCTGCGCGCCTGCAAGGTTCTGTCTTATGAGATCAATATCCATACTTTTCACCTTTTATATTATATCATATATACTGAATAATTTCGGCTCACATTATGATCAGCTCAGCCTGCAGCGCTCCTGCGGCTTTAATGCTCTGCAGAATACCTATCAGGTCCTTTGGCTTTACACCTATTGAATTAAGCCCCCTTACAAGCTCACCTATGGTTGAAGTTCCGGAAAGCTGCATCACACTGCCTTTTTTGCCCTTTTTGCTACCCTGGGTTATGGTCACTGACAAATTGCCATGGGCAACGGCAACACTGGAGATTGTCACACCGCTGCCGATCACAACGGTGCCTGTTCTTTCGTTAATAACAACTTTTGCAATCGTATCAGGCACAACCGACAGAGTTTCAACATCTGCTATAAATTCGGCAACATCTTTTTTCCACATATCAGCAGGAACATTGAGACGCAGGGCACTTGCATCAATTGTCATGGCCGTGCCTTTGCCCAGAGAGGCATTAATGGTTTCCATAACTCTTTTGGCTGTAGTGAAATCAGGGCGGAACAATGAAAGAATCAATTGTTTCTTGCCATTAAGCTTAAATGGAATTTCCTTTTCCACAGAAGCCCCGCCCGAAATACGGCCCACCTGAAGATGGGCATTCTTTGTCCCTGCTCCATCCGGAATGGCAAGGCTCAGAGGCCCCTGAGCAAGGGCATAAACCTGCCCGTCCACTCCCTTAAGCGGAGTTATCAGCAAAGTTCCGCCTTTAAGGCTTTTAGCATCCCCTATTGAAGATACAATCACATCAATTTTATCGCCTATTCTGGCAAAGGGGGGAATATCTGCAGTGACCATAACAGCGGCAACATTTTTGACTTTTAGCTGGGCTTTATCCACAAAAATATTCATTTTTTCCAGCATATTGGCAAGGGCCTGCTTGGTAAAATTCACTCCGTTCTTGTCCCCGGTACCGTTCAGGCCCACAACAAGGCCGTAACCTGTCAACTGGTTGGAGCGTATACCCCTTATGGCTGCGATATCCTTGATGCGTGCCCCTGAAACAGGCATGACATAAAGGCATGATTCCACAACTACAGCAAAACACACCATTAATATTAAAACAAATATTCTCATTACAGGTTTCATCCGTGAATCCCCTGAATACAGATAATTACCATGGCCAGATATTGTCAATAATCCGTGTGCCCCATCCAGGTTTCTGCTTGTCGGCAAGGGCACCTTTGCCATAATATTCTATTCTCGAATCAGCCAGGTTGCTTGATTTTACCCTGTTGGATGAAGAGATATCCTGGGGCCTGACAATCCCTGCCACAGTAATATACTGAACTTCATTATCAACCTTGACAGCCCTTCTTCCAAATATACTCAGGTTTCCATTGGGCAACACTTCAGTAACACGGGCTGCAATTGACGCAGTCACCTGGCCGGACCTGGTATTTTTGCCTTCGCCCTTGAAAGTGTTTGAAAAATCAGTTCCCAGAAGTTTTGTTTCACCAGGGCCTGCACCAAAAATCTTTTTATCCCCCAGAAGATTGATTGTTGGCAATCCTATGTCCATGCCAGTTTTTCTGGATGACTCCGTATTAACATTCATGGCAGAAGTTGAATTTTCAATAATATCAACAATAATGGTATCTCCCACATGGGCAGCCCTTGAATCCTCAAACAAAGAGGCATTTTTTCCCATCCATAAAGAACCTTCAGCAGGGCCGGGTGCAGCAAACCTGGGATTTATGCCGGGTCTGGCTGAAATACCTTCAGGCATGGCAAGCCCTGTTCTGTTCCCGTACTCCGTTGACACACAGCCGCAAAAAACAGCGAGGGCTGTACAAAGGACAATATAAGCCATAACCTGAATTTTTCGTAATCTGTTCATTTTATTTAATATACCACCTCCACCTTTGAACGGCCTTTAACAATTCCCCTTACAAGCTTTCCAGAGCTTAAATTTTCAACCATAATCATTTTATCGGCATATCCATCTTCCCTGGATCTGGCTCTTGTGACAATCAGCAGGCCGGGATTTTTCACGATCAGATCGACAATGTCTCCTTTACGGATAACAGGAGGCTCTGAAAAAAATTCCGGGTTGATATACTGACCTTTTCTGATCCTTCTGGTTGCAATCTTTCCCTCAACCGCCGCAGGATCGGTAACAAATCCATCATTGATTTCAAAAATATTTCTTCGTTCAAGGTATATGTCAGCACCTGAAACTATACTGCCCTTTTCAATGATACGGGATGCACAGGCAAGATCAGCATACACTGCTATCCTGCCTGAAATGTTGAGTCTGTCCTGTTTACGGCCATCAACAATAATATCCAGAAAAGAAAAAATACGGCCTTTATTGCGGACAATTCTTCCTGATGCCGGCTGGATTTCCAGTTTTCCCACAGGATACGGTTCAAGCCCGTTCACATTAAAGGATAAAAATTCAAAATCCCTGCCTCTGAGCTCTTCTGCCAGGCAATGCCCAACAAAATCTTTAACACGGGCAGGTGTAAGCGTCTGGCCCATGCATTTAATATAAACACGCTCAGGAGATATTATTTCAATATTATCAGGCACAAATCTTCTTGAACGTATAATGGAAACTATTTTTCTGCGGTCAAAATATTTTATTTTACCCGGTCCCGGGGCCGCTCCAAGATCAATTTCTGCAATGGCTTCCTTTAAAACACCTGATGCCATGATATCTGCTATGTCGCCGAGAAAAACACGTGTGCCCTTTACCAGGCCTGACTGATTCAGCTTTATTGTAACAGGTATGGTATTGCAGGCCTGATTCACCTGCAGCCCGGAGGGTGCTGCTGCCGCAGCAATGCCTGCAGACCAGGAATATACTGCCAGAAAAATAATAATTTGAATTCCTGAAATCACCCTTTTCATGGTATCATCATGCCCTAACGTTTCAGACCATTGGCCGTTGACAACATACTGTCGGCTGTCTGAATGGATTTTGAGTTGGCTTCATAGGTTCTCTGCCCTGAAATCATTGCCACCATTTCCTCAATTACACTCACATTGGATCCTTCAAGAAAATTGTTTGTGACAGTGCCTGCTCCGTCTTCACCCGGAGTTCTTTCCGTGGCTGCGCCAGACCCCTCTGTGGGACGGAAAAGATTATTTCCTGTTGCAAAAAGACCGGCAGGATTCACAAAAGTGGAAATCAGCACCTGTGCCGTTGCAAGAATTGATTCATCAGCCCCGTGGGCTGTAAGAGTTCCGTTATCCTGAAGAGTGACAGTTACGGTTTCCACGGGCAGGGAAATTTCAGGCTGAAGCCTGTCTCCGGCAGGAGTGGTCAGATATCCTTCACTATCAAGGGTAAAATTACCGGCACGGGTATAAAGGTCTTCATCGCCGTGACGCACCCTGAAAAAACCGTTTCCCTGAATTGCAATGTCAAGCTGGTTGTCTGTCTGAATATAATCTCCCTGTGTGAACAATTTTTGAACACTGGTCGGTTTTACTCCCATCCCCACCTGGATACCTGTCGGCACCTGGCCTCCGCCCGGAGTGGTCTGTCCTGCCACCTGCATGGTACGGTACATCAGATCCTCAAAATTTGCCCTTGATTTTTTAAACCCGGTGGTACTTGAATTGGCAAGGTTATTTGCGACCACATCGGTCTGCATCTGCTGTGCATACATTCCTGTTGCAGCTGACCATAATGCGCGTATCATAAAAAATCTCCTTTATCTTACCTCAGTTTCCCAACATCATTGATGGCCCGCCCGTCAATCTCATCAAATGTCATCATGGATTTTGTGAATGTTTCAAACATTCTGTGGTCATCAATCATGCGAACCATCTCCTCCACCACGTGAATATTTGATTTCTCAAGGCTGCCCTGCTGCACAATGGGACTGTCAACGGAAATTTCATCCGTGGTATTACCCTCATAGGACAATAAGTTTTTACCATCTCTTTTCATCTTTCTAAGATCAGAAAAGGTAACAATATCAAAGGTGTCAATAATCGTATTACCAAGCCTTATCTCTCCGTTCTGATTGACAGACAACTCCTGTTCAATATCCGCGTTTGCCCCGTTTATGGCAATCGGGCCTCCCCGGCCCAGGACAGGGTTGCCATTTTGATCCACAAGTATGCCATCGGCATCCAGAGAAAAATTACCGTCACGGGTATATCTGATACCCTCTGCGGTATCCACCTTAAAAAAGCCCTTGTCAGAAAGTGCAAAATCCAGGGGATTTCCAGTGGACTGAAGGGTTCCCTGGGAAAAATCCTTGTTCACCTGGGCTTTGAATTTATTGTCAAAACTGACTGAATCCTTTTTAAATCCTGCTGTATCAGCATTAGCAAGATTATTCGCCACAATCTCCAGTTTTCTTTCCTGGCGTAATCCCCCCTGAACAGGACGGGTCATTTCAAGTATCATACGGCATTTATCCTCCATGCAGCATTTTTCATACAATTCAGGCTTGCAATATAAATGCCACATTGATGTCTGATATTCCCATACGGCTGGAACGGCCCGATCCGGGCAACGCAGGGCAGATACAGGCAAATTATCAAATGATAATGTCAGAAAACCGACACCAACAGCCAGGTATCATTGACACAACCAGAAAAATTTTCCTAGCTGATAAACACAAGCATGTATCACGCAGGCCTGTTATTTTCGTTTTGAATTCATGGAATATACAAATGCCAGCAGTTCTGCCACCACTTTATAGGTATCAGGAGGGATCTCCTCGTTGATTTCAAGACAGGAAAGCACTTCTATAAGGTCTGGATCATCTTTTACAGGGACACCATGTTCTCTGGCAAGCTCTATGATTTTTTCAGCTATTCTGCCCTGTCCTTTGGCAGTAACACGTGGTGAGTTGTCTTTTTCGCGGTCATATCTCAGGGCAACGGCTTTTTTACGATATTTCCTGTCCATATAATATTTACCTTAAATCACAATATTCAGCATTCTGTTTTCGCTTTCACAGGATTTTAACACTGATTCGGCAAAATGGTCAGGACAGAATTTATCTTTTCCAGCCACAATGCAATCCATGTTTTTCAGACGATAACCTATCTTTACAATACGCTGTTTCAATTCAGGAATCATGGATTTCACATAATCACAGGCAGACTTATCCTCCAGCATGAATCTGCCGGAAATCTCTTTTTTAAAAATTGAAAAATCAGCCCTTAAAGCACCAAGGTGTGTCATATCCAGCAGAAAGGAAATGCGGATAATTCTGGTGTTGCCCCCTGTATCTTCATTTGATGATCTGCCGGTATCAATAAAAAGATGGCCAAAATTAAACCCGGAATTGTTCAAAACCGGAAAAGGCAGAAAAAACCTGCCTGAATCCTGGGTATAATGATTCACAATCTGATAATTCTCTATGGTTTTCACAAAATCAGATGCAGCCTTTAAAGATGGAGAATCAGCAGAGCTGTCATTCTCCAGCAGAGCCTGAGCCTGCATCAGGCTGCCTTTTATATCCTGCTTCAGAATGGCGGCAAGTTTATTTTTCAGAGTCATTGTATTGGACCCAGAATCTGAATCAAGCAGAACCCCGGCCAGTTTCTTTTCCCACAATATACCGCTGTTCTTAATCAGGCAGGGCAGAAAATCTTCATCTGCCCTGCCTGATTTCAAGGCCATCGCATATATCAGCTTCTTAATATTATCACCCTTTAAGTCTCCTGGCCCGGGCAGAAAACGGTTTCCTGAAAAAAAACGGACAAGCCCTGCAATGGAACGGGATTCCGGCCCGCTGGGTATTGATGGATTAATAAGCTTAAGAATAACAGCATCCTTTTCAACCAGAATCTTGAGATTAATTTCTTCTCCCGGAGTCAGAAGAATATTTGTTTTTGCCACAACTTTCTGTCCGTTGATTTCAAGCTCAGCTTTCTGGCCCGCAAGTATATTCAATACCCTGGCACGGACATTTTTGTTTGCATAAAGACCTGGAAGAGCGCGTGATACAATGCCATCCGCACCTTTTTGCACAGTCATTCTGGATGAAGAAATTGTTACATTGGCAATCATCGGCCTTCTGCTTCCATGGCCATGAATTTTTTCTTAAGATCAATAACCAGCCTGACTTCACCTTCAGGAATGGATAATTTATCTGCAATGGATTCAACATCAAAATTCATATTGAACATTTCTATGATCCGGTTTTGCTGATCAAGCATTGTATCAGGAGGAGCCACAGGAAAAGAATCCGGGTTCACAGACATTTGCCGGTTTGTCATTCTCTGTTCAGCTTCAAGTTTTTTTTGCAGTTCATCTGCCCTTGACAATAAAAGATTTATATTAATGATCCTTGCATCAAGGGCCTCATTCAATTCTTTTATGATGCGTTTCTTTTCCCTTATCTGGACTTCAAAACTTCTGGCTGTTTTTGCTGCATCCTTTACAAGGGGCTCAAGCATTTTTATGATATGACCTGCCTGATCTGATTCCGCATCATGGTTTTCTGTGTGGTGAGGCTGAACAGATAAGGGATTGATACAATTTATCCTTTTTACAACCAGAAACAGAAAAACAACCAGAATAAAATTCACAATAAAAAGAATTATGATCCAGAATTCAGTTGAAAATAATTGTATCATATTTTTGTATCCAGCAGCCTTCCAGGCGCACCATAGTCAGGCTCTTTGTGCTGTTTTGGCTTTTTCTCCGTTTTTTTAAGCCTGAGCTTACGCCTTTGCCTTGCAGCCTGTTTCTTCTTTTTGGCCTTCAGCTTTCCGGATTCGTCAAATTCCTGAACAGTTGTGCCTGCTGCCACCTCGTTTATCTGCTGCTGAGCAATTACCTGTTCCGGAGACGGCTTAAGGCTCTGGGATTGATGGGTTAATTCCTGGGCAACACCTGACTGCTGGAGTACAATATTATGTCCAGGTATGGCAGACATGTTGACCTCCTTTAACTTGCCTTAAAGGATTTGAAACTGACCCGGTCGATATAGGGGCCAGGCAAAGCTTTTTTCAACTTGTTTTCAATAATAAACAAGAGATCAGACTGGACAATTTTATCCTGATTCTTCAACGCAAGTGTCTTGCGCAGGGCATCATAAATAATACCTCTGTAAAATGAAAGATTGCCCTCAATTTCATTTACAGCCCTTTCATCTGAATAATCAATGGAGATATCGGCAGTTATATAAGTCAGATCATTGCCTGTATCAGGAGTCAATACAATGAAATTCTTTAATACAAGTATTCCCGATTTCTTCATGGCAACCGGCTGGGACTGAATATCAATGCTTACAGTCTGAATATCCATGTTTTCTCCTGAATCCTGGGCAGGCAGGGCAAAAGAATCATCCTGAACCGGCGCAGCCTGTTCAGGGGTGCCTGAAAAAAACAAAAAATAAGCTGCAGGAATTGTAATCCCAAGCACAACAATGGCTGATATTCCTGCAATCACAAGTTTTGATCTGTACCATCCTGATTTTATGCCTGATTTATCCTGTGCGCTATCTTCCGGCAGGTCATCATCTTCAAGCACAACCTTGTCTGCCCCGCCTTCAATATCCCCATCTGTCCCCGGGGCATCTTCTGCATTTTCTTGTTCCCCTTCCAGGATGTCCTCAATATCATCATCCATCAGGTCGCCCAATACATCTTCATCTTCCTGGTCAGCAGCCATCAAGAGGGTGTCAATATCATCCTGGGAAATGAGCAGGTCCTCATCCTCATCCTCTTCACCATCTTCCAGGTCATCATCAGATTCCAGGAGAAGAGAATCAATATCATCCTGAGTCACTTCATCGTCGCTTTCAAAATCAAGCACAGTAACCCCTGAAGAATCAGAAGATTCAGGTTCTTCATCCGCGCCAGAACCTGCACCTTCAGAATCATCGATTTCATCCAGTACAACCGGTTCAGGTTCAGATTCTGACACATCTGCATTATCAAAATTACTGACAAGCTCATCCAGTGCATCCTGGGTCACAAGGCAGTCCTGAACATCAACGGCCTGTGATTCATCAATGACATAATCGTCCTCAGGTTTTTCCTCCCGGGCAGGTGTTTCTTCCTCCCGGGCCGATGGAGTATCAGCCTGATCAGCCACAAGAGAAGTCAGGTCGTCCTGAAGAATCATTGCAGCATCCTCATCCAGTTCTTCGTCCGGGACAGCATCCTCACCGGTTTCACCATTGTCATCCGGTTCACCTGAATTGTCCGCCTGATCCAAACCCATAAGCTGGTCAATATCATCCTGGGAAATAAGTTCCAGATCATCATCCTGGTCATCTGAAGAGCCTTCATCGGCTCCGGAAGAATCTTCTGTTTCTGCAGACGCAGAATTCAACAGACTGTCAATATCATCCTGGGACAGCTCTCCCAATTCTTCTGCTCCGCCGTCATTCTGGCCCTCGGATGCATCATTGTCAATATTTGAGGCTTCAAGCAATTTATCAATATCATCCTGGGAAACCAGATCGTCCTCTTGTGTGATATCCTGTCCTGCAATGTCTGAATCAGCCATATGACAACCTCTTTAATTAAAATAGTCCTGAAGCCTGGCCTTAAGTTTAACAAGGACTGCGGTATGGATCTGACAGATCCTGGATTCAGTCAATGTCAATACCTCGCCTATTTCCTTCAAGGTCAGTTCATCATAGTAATAAAGGGAAACCACCATCTGTTCTTTTGGAGTGAGGGTTTTTATGGTATCGGCAATTACAGATTTGAGTTCTTCCCTGTCAAAAGAATCGGCAGGAGTTTCAAGGCTCTTGAGGCTGGCCTGAAATCTTGTCTGTGAATAAGAATCATTTTTCTTTGTTTTTATGAATTCATCCAGGCTGAGAACAGATGCGCCATGAATATTTGTGAGCATATCATAATAAGCCTCAAGCGAGATACCGAGCTCTGTGCTGATTTCTTCATCTGTTGCAGGAGAGCCCTTCTGATCTTCAATATTTTTTACGGCCTTTGAAATATCCTGAATTTTTTTGCGCATTGATCTTGAATATGGATCCATATTGCGCAATTCATCAAGTATTGCCCCTTTTATACGGTACTGGGCATAGGTTTTAAGGCTGACATGTCTGGAAGGATCAAATTTATCAACTGCATCGATAAGACCAAGGGAACCTGCAGAAACCAGTTCATCATAAAAGACGCTGGAAGGAAGACGCATGGCAAATCTTGCCGCAATATGCTTCACAAGGTATGCATATCTTATGATGCTCTTCTCACGCCACGAGTCCTGATCTGCTTTATTGTCAGGGTATTGTTTTTTCATAACCCCCAACACTGCCCCTCCTTCAGGTTGCTGCCTGAAATGCCTTTGCCATGAAAAAGGTAAGTTTTCCGGTTGCCCCCGGTTTCAGAGGGCTTTTCTCAAGTCTGAATGCGATTTCCTCAATGGAGCCGGCAGATACCGAGCCTGGAAAATTATCCATGACAAGCCCTCTTTTCTGCACAGATTCCTGCAATTGCCTGTCAAATGGAATATGACCTGCATATTCAAGCACAACATCCTTTAAAAACCTGTCCAGTGCAGCGCTTAAGGACGCATAAACTTTCTTGGCCTGATTTCCGGAATCAACCATATTGACAATAAGCTTAAAATATTTTGTTCCATATTCACGGGACATGACTTTCATCATGGCATATGCATCTGTTATGGAAGTAGGTTCCCTTGTTGCAACCACAACACATTGGTCACATGCTGAATTGAAATACAATACATTGGAAGAAATGCCGGCGCCGGTATCCACAAAAATAATATCGGCATTATCAGACAGGGTTTCAAACTCAGTCAAGAGATTAAGTTTTTCCCCTTCACTTAATTGAGTCAGATCGGCAAATCCTGAGCCTCCCGGAAGAATTCTGATCCCATGCTCTGACCTGACCATTACCTGATCCAGAGTTTTTTCCCCGCTGATCACATGCCTGATATTATATTCAGGCCGAAGGTTGAATATAATATCCATATTGGCAAGTCCCACATCTGCATCAATAATGACCACTTTTCTGCCTGCCCTGCTGAGCCAGACCGCCATGTTGCCAACAATATTGGTTTTCCCGACCCCGCCCTTGCCGCTTGTAACCGCAATAACCCTGGGAAGTTGTTTCAGGTTGGTTGCCATATCTGAGCTTCCCCCTGAGCCTGCTCTTGTTCTGACAATCTGTCTGAGGCCTGCTGCCTGGTCTGAGTTTAATTCCACGATTTTTTTCCCTTTCCCAGAATAATTTTCAGCAATTGCTTTTTATCCGGTACAATCAGATCCTCAGGCACTCTTTGCCCGTCAGTCACCATAGAAACAGGCAGTTTCATATCATTTATCTGATCCAGTATCTTGCCGCATCTTTTTGTTTCATCTATTTTTGTAAAAACCACCGAATCCGGACGGAATACAGAAAAAGCAGATGCAGCTTCTTTCATAATAATAGATTCAGCAGTAACACTCAAGACCAAATGAGCAGAAATCCTGAAATCAGGTTTCATGATCTTAAGTATTGCATCAATCTTGGGTTTGTCAAAATGGCTGTGGCCTGCTGTATCAATCAGAACAATGTCCATTGATTTCATTCTGTCAAGTGCACATGACAGGTCCTGGGCACTGAAAGCCGGTACACACGGTATCCCCATGATTGATGCATATGCTTTTAATTGCTCAAATGCACCCACCCTGTAATTATCAATTGAAACAAGACCCACTCTCATCTTTCTATGAAAACTTAAATGAGCGGCAAGTTTTGCAATGGTTGTTGTTTTGCCGACCCCTGTAGGCCCGACAAAAGCAGCGGCATGCGGCATTCCAGACAGGCTGTCCCTTGTGAAAAAATCCCTTACCGCAATGAGATTCATGCATTCACTCATGACACGGTTTTTCAAAGATTTTACTCTGGTTTCACGGTCTGGCGGATTCCTGTCTTCATCCATTGCCATGCCTGCTTTGCCTATTATAAGGCCGGCAAGTTTTTCGCTGAGCCCTGCACGCAGAAGAGAAGCCAGAATACCAATGGACTCAAAATTGCCGGTCACCATATTATGCATGCCGGCACCAAGACCTGCAACACATATAATATCTTTTATATCGGCAATATCATCTTTAATGGCTTTCACCCATTGTTCCCTGGTACCATGCCCCTGTGAAAAATCCTGTTCAGGAACAGCAGCTTCCACCTCAAACATCGGCCCTGAATACGGGTCAAGGGCTGATGGAGGAATTTTTCTTGTGTTCAAAATCATGGCATCAGGGCCGAGTTTCTCCTTGATATCAGCAATGGCCTGCTGGATATTGGCAGCTT
>CAYUOB010000027.1:0-26706 GCA_964446145.1 uncultured Desulfobacula sp. | reverse complement strand
TATGAGAATTATTATGGTATTGACCAGGGGAGTGCCGCGGAGGGTTCCTTTGAGCAGAATCCCGCCTGAAACAGTGAAAAGAGCCCATAAAAGTATGATGAACGGGACATAATCAGCAAGGATAATGTGAAGAATCTCATGTACAGCCTCACCCCTGTATGCATAAATAAAAGGCAGAGCAAGGCTGGCTGCCCAGAAAGCTGAAATCTTGCCAAAATGATGATGCCATATATTACCGGCAATGAGGGGCAGAAGAGCAATGGACAGCAGCATGCATGCAAAGGGAATACATGAGTAAAGCGGAAGAATTTCTCCAAGTTCAGGGCCTTCATGTTCCTTGGCTGCAGCTTCCGGAGCATTGATTCCGGCCTCATGCCCTGCCGCCTGCCGGGTTAAACCGGAATCAGGCCTGCTGCCTGCCCCAGGGTGGGTGTTTGCGATGCTCAAACTGAAACATCCAGAAAAAAAAAGAAAAAATACAACCAGTGCCAGCCTTTTGAATTTCATCGATCCGTTCCCTCCTGAGAGTATTTGGGTGCAACGTAACCTTTGAATATCTGCAGGGTTAACCAATGGTTAAGAATTGAGAGGTTCTGGTCGGGACGGCTGGATTTGAACCAGCGACCACTTGTCCCCCAGACAAGTGCGCTACCAGACTGCGCTACGCCCCGATTGGTTCTAAACAGGAGTAATGTCTATCATTCTTTGAAAAATGTGTCAAGAAGTTTCACCCAAAAAAACTGCATAAAAAAGGTTGACTTCATCAATTTTGCCTGCTAATGATTTAATTTTTTTGAAGGTAAAAGGGATATATATAATAAATTTGAATTATTTTATGATGTTAAAATATAAAATAATTATGATTTGGTAAATTTGTGCAAAGATATTTCAAGGCGGAAAAACAAAGATGGAAACCCTGATTTATGAAAAAAGAATTCTGATCTTCGGATGCGGCAATACCTTGTTCGGAGATGACGGGTTCGGGCCTGAGGTGGTTGCATGCCTTAACAGAACACACAGGTTTGCAGATGATGTTCTTGTACTGGATGCAGGAACCGGGATCAGGGATTTTATTTTTGATCTGCTTTTGATGGAAGACAAACCGGATCAGATCTTAATTATTGATGCTGTCACCGTTGACGGCAGAAAAAAAGGCGAGCTTTTTGAAATCAGCCTTGGGGATGTGCCGAGGGAAAAACTCAGTGACTTTTCACTTCACCAGTCCCCTTCATCAAATCTTCTTGCGGAACTGAAACACCAGGGCGTAAAAGTGAGAATTCTTTGCGCCCATACAGATAATGTGCCTGATTTCATATGCCCGGGACTTTCAGAAGAACTTAAAAACGCAGTGCCCAAGGCATGCGAATGGATAATAGAACAGATCGGAAAATAATCAAACAAAGGAAGGTGCAAATGACAGACAAAACAATTGGTTCCGTCCTGATTGCAGGCGGTGGTATTGCCGGAATTCAGGCAGCCCTGGATCTTGCGGATTCAGGGTATTATGTTTATCTGGTTGAAAAGAGTTCCGGGATAGGCGGGGCAATGGCCCAGCTTGACAAGACTTTCCCCACCAATGACTGTGCAATGTGAATTATTTCGCCCAAGCTGGTTGAGTGCGGTCGGCACTTGAATATCAAATTATTGACATTGAGCGAGATTGAAAACGTAACAGGAGAACAGGGAAATTTTACAATTACCATCAGAAAAAACCCCCGTTTTGTTGATGAGGACAAATGCATTGCCTGTGGATTATGTGCTGAAAAATGTCCTAAAAAAGTTGCGGATGAATACAATGCAGGCCTGAACACGAGAAAGGCAGCCTATATTAAATACGGGCAGACAGTTCCCTTGAAATATGCCATTGATCCTGAAAACTGCATATACCATGTCAAGGGAAGGTGCAGGGCCTGTGAAAAAATCTGCCCTGCAAATGCCATTGACCTTGACATGAAACCACAAACCATTGAGCTGAATGTGGGATCTGTTATCCTGTCGCCGGGATTTGAACCCTTTTCTCCGGCGGGAATCGATTATTACGGGTATGATGAAATTGCCGATGTTGTCACAAGTCTTGAATTTGAACGTATGCTTTCCGCTTCAGGGCCCAGCATGGGGCATCTGTCAAGGCCGTCCGATGGAGGAACTCCCAAAAAAATCGCATGGATTCAGTGCGTGGGTTCAAGAAACACCAATTGTGCTGACAACGGATATTGTTCAAGTATATGCTGCATGTATTCCATCAAACAGGCCGTAATGACAGGAAGCCACATTGACGGCGGCGGAGAACAGGCTGTCTTTTACATGGACATAAGGGCAACGGGCAAGGAATATGAAAAATATTACGAGTCTTCAAAACAAAAAGGGGTAAGATATGTAAAGGCACGCCCCCATACGCTTCTCAAAGGCCCTGACGGAGTCGGGGTTGTCATGAACTGGACTGATGAAGAAGGCAGGACCACTGAAGAATATTTTGACATGGTTGTCCTTGCCATAGGCCTTCAGGCTCCTTCCGATGCAGCAGGCCTGGCGGAAAAATTCAAAATTGAACTTGGTGAATATAATTTTGCAAAAACCAGCAGTTTTGAGCCTGTTTCCTCCACAAGGGACGGGATATTTGTCACAGGAGCTTTTCATTCGCCCAAATCAATCCCCAAATCCGTCACCTATGCCTCATCTGCCGCCGCAGAAGTTGAGGCGCTTTTGTCCGATGCAAAGGGTACCCTGACACAGGAAAAAACATGGCCGGAAGAACAGGACATAGCAGATCAGGAGCCGAGAGTCGGGGTATTTGTATGTTCGTGCGGAACAAATATTGCGGGTGTGATTGACGTAAAAGCCCTGGCACAATATGCTGAAACTCTTGATTCAGTGGTATATGTTGAGAACAATATGTTCACCTGTTCAACTGATACCCAGAATCTGATTGCCCAGAAAATAACAGAAAACCGGCTCAACAGAGTTGTGATTGCCGCATGCACACCCAGAACCCACGAGCCCCTTTTCCAGGAAACATTGCAGAATACAGGACTGAACAAGTATATGATCGAAATGGCCAATATAAGAAATCAGAACTCGTGGGTTCATCCCAATGAGCCTGAAAAAGCTCTTGAAAAGGCAAAGGATCAGGTAAGAATGGCTGTGTCCAAGGTAATACAGAACTATCCGCTTCAGGACATAAAAGTGAACGTAACCCCACGCGCCATTGTAATAGGAGGCGGGCTTGCAGGCATGAGTGCGGGGCTGAACCTTGCTGATCAGGGATATGAAACCATTATCGTGGAGAAAAAAGACAAGCTTGGCGGAACAGCCCGCCGGCTCCATGAGACATGGAAAAACGAAGATATAAAAACCTGCATGCAGGATATGATATCACGGATTGCAGCCAATCCCCTGATCAGGGTATGCACCAATGCCGTTCTTGAATCGGTTTCAGGATCAGTGGGAAATTTCATGGGCAGAATAAGAACCTGTTCTCCGGACGGAAACGGGGAGACACAGGCTGTTGAATTCGGTGTATGCATCATTGCCACAGGCGCAGCACCATATACACCAGATGAATATCTTTATGGCCAGGATAAACGGGTGATTACAGGCCTTGAGCTTGACAGGCTAATGGCGGAGAACAGGGCTGAATCTGCCAGTGCTGACACCACGGTTTTCATCCAGTGCGTTGGTTCAAGGGATGATCACAGGCCCTATTGCAGCCGGGTTTGCTGCACTGCAAGCATTTCTTCTGCAATTGAGCTGAAGAAAATGAACCCTGACATGGAAATATTTATACTTTACAGGGACATAAGAACTTATGGAGAAAGAGAAATCCTTTACAGGCAGGCTAGGGATCTGGGCATTATCTTCATAAGATACACCATTGATTCCAAACCTGTCGTTTCAACGGATCAGGATTGCCTGACAGTAAAAATTTCCGATCCCATATCAGGATTTCCGCTTGAAATACATACTGACAGAATAGTGCTGGCAACGGCAATAGTGCCCAATGACAATTCATCACTGGTTGATATGTTCAAGTGCGGCACCAACAGTGAGGGTTTTCTTTCAGAGGCACACCCCAAGCTCAGGCCGGTTGATTCCACAGTGGACGGCGTATTTCTTGCCGGTATGTGCCATTATCCCAAACCGGTCAGTGAATCCATTGCGCAGGGCAAGGCAGCAGCATCACGTGCAGGCGTGATTCTTTCAAAAAAGACAATGAAGCTTGACGCGATAAAATCTCATGTAACCCTGAATTGTGACGGTTGCGCCCTCTGTGTTGATGTCTGTCCCTACAATGCCATCACACTTGAAGAATATGAACAGGACGGCAAAACACATAGACAGATTGTAACAGACAAGGCGCTTTGCAAGGGATGCGGCATATGCACCGCAACCTGCCCCAAAGGCGGTGTTGTGGTGGACGGTTTTACCCTGAGCCAGCTCAAGGCGCAGGTGGATACAATTCTGGCCAATGCGTAAAAAACAACTTAAGGAGAAAATATAATGTCTGATAATTTTGAACCGGTAATAATCGGATTCTGCTGTAACTGGTGCGCCTATGCCGGAGCTGATCTGGCCGGTGTTTCAAGGCTTGAATACCCCGCCAACATGAGGGTTGTACGGGTGATGTGCTCAGGCATGGTACACCCTGAGCTTGTGGTGGATTCACTGAAAAAAGGGGCGGACGGCATCATGGTCATGGGGTGACATCTTGGAGAATGTCATTACCTGGATGGTAATTATAAAGCCCTTGCAAGAACAGATATCATCAATATGCTGCTTGAAGACGCAGGAATCGAGCCTGAGCGATATGCAATTGAATGGGTTTCAGGAGCCGAAGGACCGAGGTTTGCTGAAAAAGTCACTGAATTTACAAAAAAAATCAAGGCTCTGGGCCCGAACAGATTCGGAAAAGAGGAGGTGGAAAAATGCCTGTCAATGTAGCCAGTGAATGGCTGAACTCATGCTCAGGTTGCGAGATTGCAATTCTGAATTTAGGTGAAACCCTGATTGATCTGCTTTCCGAGCTCAATTTTGTACATATTCCCGTTCTGATGGACCACAAACATTTAGGCCAGCTTGGCGACAAGGATGAAATAGATATCCCTGAAGCAGATGTGGGGCTTTTAAGCGGTGGAATCAGAAATGAAGAGCATCTTGAAGTTGCCCTGGAAATGAGGAAAAAATGCAAAATTCTCATTGCCCTTGGAACCTGTGCGACCCACGGAGGCATACCTGCACTCATAAATTCATATACCAATGAACAGCTTTTTGACAGGTATTATTCAACCCAAAGCACTGATCCCGGCGGCAAACCCTCGTTTTCAGGAGTTCCCGCTCTGCTTGACCGGTGCTATGCACTGGATGAAAAAATTAAAGTGGATCTTTATCTTCCCGGATGCCCTCCTCACCCAGACCAGATTGCAACAGCGATTCTGTCCCTGCTCAAGGGAGAGCAGATACAGCTTCCATTCAAAAGCGTATGTGACACATGCCCGACAAAACGGGAAGGCAAAGGCAGTGTAAAGGAAATCAAAAGATTTGTTACAATGCCTGAATTTGATCCAGATGAAGAAATCAGCCAGATGCGCTGTCTCCTGGAACAGGGTTATATGTGCATGGGCCCTGTGACACGGGCAGGATGCGCAGGAAACAGCGGAGATGCTCCAAGATGCATAAGCGCACGGGTTCCGTGCAGGGGCTGCTACGGGCCTGTACAGCAGGACGGCAATCAGCTTCTTGACATGCTCAATGCCTTGGTAAGCAACGGCATCGACATTAAAAACATTCAGGACAGAAACAACCTTTTAAGATTCTCAGGTGCCCACAACAGGCTAGTTTCACGAAAAAAACCAATGCATATCAGATCAGGAGAAGAATAAAATGGGCAGGACAATAAATATTCAGCCTTTATCCCGCATAGAAGGCCATGCCAGCATTGAAATAAAACTGGATGAAAGCGGTAATGTTGAAAAGGCAGTAACCCATTTCAGCAGCATAAGAGGATTTGAAAAATACGTTGAAGGAAAACCAGCAGAAGAAGTTACAAGGATAGTAACCAGAATCTGCGGAATATGCCCGTGGCATCATCACATGGCCTCTGTCAAGGCTGTTGACGGCTGCTTTGGGGCGGAAGTACCGGCAGCAGGCCATATTTTAAGAGAGTGCATGCAGAATATGGCACATATAAATGACAAGATTCTGCATTTTTATTTTCTGGCAGCTCCTGATTTTGTCATGGGCCCGGATGCAGATTATTCCGTAAGAAACATCATAGGAATAGTCGGAGCAGCTCCTGATCTTGCAAAACGTGTTGTCAAAATGCGCCAGCTCGGTCAGATGATGATGGAAAAATTTGCAGGCAAGGTGATTCATCCCATAGCAGGAGTACCGGGCGGGTTTTCAAAACCCATGTCGGAAACCACAAGAAAGGAATTGATAGGAAATACAGAAGAACTTCTTGAGTTTGCGAAATTTTCCATTGCCCATGCAAAGGAAAATATTTTCCCGAAATATCTTGATACAGTAACAAGCCTTGGCACAATCACAACAGGATTCATAGGCACTGTGGAAGATGACGGGTCAATGAATTTTTATGATGGCAAACTGCGCCTGATGAAGCCGGACGGAACATTTGAAGATTTTGATGACAATGACTACATTGATTATATTGGAGAACACCCTGTTGATGTTTCATACGGCAAGTATCCATATGCAAAATCCTGGAATGAAGGTTTTTCCATGAACCTTGAAAACCCCAAAGGTATTTACAGGTCAAACTGCCTTGCCCGCGTTAATGTGTGTGACCAGATAAGCACACCCCTTGCCCAGGCAGAGCTGGAAGAGTTCAGGAAAAATTTTGGACGGCCTGCACAGCATACCCTTCTCTATCACTGGGCACGACTCATCGAACTTGTCTATGCCTGTGAAAAAACCCTGGAACTGCTGAAAAATGATGCCATAACCGGCACAAAAACAAGAAATGATGTCAACCCGGGCCCAGGCCGCGGTGTGGGCCATGTTGAAGCCCCCAGGGGAACTTTAATCCATGACTATACAACAGATGAAAACGGGTGTATGATATCTGCAAACATGATAGTCGGTACAACTCACAATCTTGCTCCCATCAGCATGAGCGTTGAACAGTCCGCAAAAATGCTGATTAAAAACGGCCATGTTGACGAAGGTATTTTAAACAGGATTGAAATGTCGGTGCGAGCCTATGACCCCTGAGTCAGCTGTGCCACACACCGCCTGGACGGCGGCCCTGTCATTGCTGTGAATATCATTGATTCAGATGGAAGGCTTCTTTTTTCAAATTCTTAAATGGAAAGGAGATGTTCATGAAAACATTTTTTGACCTTGTCCAGGAAGTCCAGAAAAAAAACCGGTGCCATCATTGCGGCGGGTGTGTAAGCTTCTGCTCCGCCATAAACTACGGTGCCCTCAGGTTCGATGACAAGGGCAGCCCCTGTTATGATGATGTTGCAAAATGTATTGAATGCGGCATCTGCTACATGATCTGCCCTGAAATCAGCGAACTTGACAATGCAATCAAAAAGCAGGCCCAGTGGAGCAGCCCTGCCGGAAGAATCATAGGCACCTCCATTGTCAGGGCATCTGATGAGGCTCTCAGACAAAAGGCAACTGACGGCGGAGCTGTAACTGCCATCCTGCTTCATCTTTTTGAAACAGGAAGAATCAACGGAGCCATTGTTTCAAGGACTACGGACAAAGGAAGGCAGCCGTGGCTTGCCACTTCAAAGCAGGAGATCTTTGATTCAGCAGGCACACATTTTGATGCTTCCCATGGCATGGCAAATTTTGCAGATACCTATTCCACATATTCCCCTTCCATAAAAGCGCTGAAAGAGCTGCGCAAGGAAGGTATTGAGCGTATTGCTTTTGTGGGGACCCCCTGTCAGATCAACACGATAAGAAAAATGCAGGCCATAGGAATTGTTCCTGCGGACTCCATTGAGTTCTGTTTCGGCCTTTTCTGCTCAGGCAATTTTGTTTTTTCAGGAGAAGAATTCAAACACATTGAAAAAGAGTTTGGTTTCAGGCATGAAGATGTTGAATCCATAAATGTAAAAGATGAATTCATTTTCACTCTTGAATCAGGCAAAACAATTAAAGTGCCCCTTGAAAAACTCAATAGGGTAAAAAGAACTGCCTGCAGGTTCTGTAATGATTTTTCAGCAGAATATGCTGATATCTCATTTGGAGGAATCGGAGCAGACAAGGGCTGGACAACTGTTATCACACGAAATCCCCTTGGAAGAGCCGTGCTTGCTGATGCTGTCGATTCCGTACTTGATGCATATAAATATGAAGACAACCCCCAATATGCAACCTTTGCGGAAGATGCTGTTTTAAAAGCATCACGCGCAAAAAACCACAATGCCCAAATCATGCTGAAACAGCTTGGGACAAAGGGAGTCTCTGTCATAGGCTGATATTTGTACATATTTTCCATTGAAACTGAACCGTTTCAATCCCGCACACAGCCCCTGTCTTTCTTTTACAGGGGCTGTGCATTTTTCAGGGCAGGCCGATTTTCCGGTCAGAATGAATTTTTCCTTGCTTTCCATATTGGAAATGATAATGATCAGTTAACTTGAAACTGCCTGCACTCCGGTTTTAGCAAATATCCCGCAAAGCATAAACCGGAATCGTGCTGGATAAAGACCGATTCTTTTTGATGACACAGTAAGGCCCAGGGGAATTCATTTATGCGGCAATCCTGACTGGAATTTTCTCCTTGGCCTTGACATGGATATTCTCTCAATGGATATTCATTCCAATGCTGAAATATTTGTATCCTGTGCAGATTCCGTAAAAAAATTTCTTGACCGCCGGGCAGTTATTGTATGGGGCATTGTTCCCACGGGTTTTGAGGCATATGAAAAAGAAAACCTTGAATTTCTCTGTTTCAGGCTGGAAAACATATGGAAATCCCTTGGAAAAAAAGGGATTGATATTGACCAGATCATCGCAGGCAGCATGCTTTCACCTGCAACCTGCTGCCTTGTGAATCAGGACAAAACCGCCACCGTTGAAAAAGCATTTTCAATGGTCAATAACCTGGCAGAAATATTAAAGGAAAAATATCATGTTTATTAGAAGAAAGGTGCTTAACACAATCATTTTCTGCAATAATAAAACCTGCAATGCTCAAAAATCAGTACAGATATATCAATACTAACCAGGCAATACAAAAAATTAATCTTAAAATATTGCACATTGTGTCAATTTAAGTTAACATTCTGCCATGTTTAATCAAAGCCAGCTTGATGCAATTGACAGGATTATCACCACCAACCTCATTGAGGCCGGGCTTGACCATGTTATTTTCATGGACATGGCAGGCAATACAATTGCAAAACATGATAACGGAAAAAGTGCTCTGGATGCAACAGCTTTTGCAGCCCTTGCAGCAGGTAATTTTGCAGCTGTTGATGCCATGGCTAAGTTAATCGGTGAATCAGAATTCTCGCTATTGTTCCATAAAGGGGAAAAATCCAGTATTCATTTCAGCAAGGCCAACAATGAAACCCTTTTGATTACAATGTTCAACAAAAACATATCTCTGGGGCTTGTGAGGCTGAAAGTGGCGGAAACAATAAAAAAAATCAATGCTGTTCTGGCTGACGGCTGATCCTGATACCTGCACTTTTTCACAGGAGATACGGCTTGGCGCTTATCAATGTAAAGACCAGGGAAGTTCAGATTAAAATTGTATATTACGGTCCCGGACGCGGCGGAAAAACCACCAACCTTGAATATATAAACCACAAATACCGCAGCCAGATAAAAACCGAAATGGTCAGTCTGAAAACCCAGGATGACAGGACTCTTTTTTTTGATTTTCTGCCATTTGATGTGGGGCAGATAAAAGGGTTTGACATAACCATTCAATTATATACAGTACCTGGCCAGGTAAAATACAATGCAACAAGAAGGCTTGTGCTGAGAGGAGTAGACGGCATAGTATTTGTGGCAGATGTGCAGAAAGAACAGCGCAGGAAAAACATTGAATCCCTGAATCAGCTGTATGAAAACCTTGAAACATACGGGCTGGATCTTTTTAAAATGCCACTTGTCATGCAATATAATAAAATAGACCTTAAACACTCTGATATTCCGATTCTGTCCACCCGTACCATGCAAAAAGACCTCAACAGCCTGCTGAGGGCCCCGGCCTTTGAAGCCTGTGCACTCAAAGGCGGAAATGTCATCCCCACCCTGAAAAAAGTTATTTCCATGACATTGACTTCCATTCAAACCCAGCTTTAGCAATGAGGAGGTTTCTGTGAATTGCCTGACTGAACTTAAACAGATTACAGATTCGCTGAATATAAAAATCAATGACAATGATCTTGATACCCTGACCAGGCTCCTTCCCGTAATAGGCAAGCAATACGGCAGTATTTCCGGGATACCTACAATATTGAAAATGTTAAATTCCCTTACCGCCTATATGAATTCCAGAAAAACCAGTGCCCATGCAGATTGTGTTTCTGTACTGGCTTCCCTTGGCACCTGCCTTTCACGCCTTGCAGCCAGCCCTGACACAGACAGGGCAACAGCAGAAAAACTGGTTTCAGAACAGATCCGTACATATAATGTTTTAAAAAACAAGATAAGTTCACGCCCGGATCTCTCGCCGGATGATATCCAGGATTTCAAGGCTGCCATCCTTGCCATTGACTGGGAGATCTCACCCGGAAACCTGCACAATTTTAAGTCTGCGGTCTCAAAATTATTATCCAGGCTCAAAGAATACAAAATTCACTACAATTTTTTGAAAATCATGTATCATACAGGACAGTATATTGCTTCTGAAAAAGCAGATGCCCATACTGATTCCATACCTTTTCTGCAATCTGTATTTGAAAATTTTGAATACCTGGTACAGAACCCAGATACACCGCTCAGCCGGAAAAAAGAATTAGTTCTGGCTGACATGAAACGCTTTAATGAATTCAAAACCAGAATCAGCCGGAAAAAAAAGCCAGACATAAAACATGCAGATGACAATGATGATATTTCCATGCCCCCTGCCCTCTCCCATGTCAGACCGGATAAGGCATCTTCCGCTGCTGATGATGACCCGCCTGTGACCAGGCTTTCCGATGATCAGGACTCATATGCCCGTGATGAAGATACTCAATCCCTGTCAGACCTTGTGAAACCTGCTCTTGCAGGCAGGCAGCCCTCTTCTGCAGAATCCAGGGATGTGATGGACGATCTGTTTACCATGAAAGAATCCCCTGCAGACGAACTGCTTGATGAAATCCATCTGCTTGAGGTTCATGGAACAGATCCTGCCGGAGCCCTGGCCCAGGTACAGCCTGAGGTGCCGGATACCATGCAATCAGACCAAATAAAAAAAATCACTCCCAAACGCGTGGAAAAGGATCCCATACCGGAAATCGGAACAACACTGGACGAATTTTTCAACCTTGAAGATTCCGGAAATGGAAAATCTGATGCAGGTATTGTCCCGTTTAATTATGAAGATGAAGAATCAGAAAACAGAATACCTGAAATCAGGCCATCTGAAGATATTGCAGATAAAAAACATGGCCCTGAAAATGGCCCTGACCCTGCAATGTTACTGACACAATTGAGCTCACGCATTGAATCCATGGAATGGATTCAGGACAAAACCGTGCTTGGGTCAATTAAAGACGATATCTCGTCCCTTGAAAAAATATGGGACAGGGATGATGACAAAAGCGCATTAATCAAAATTATCTCCGTGCTTGTCAACAAGGCCGGGGAAATCCGCAGGGTTCATGCAACTCAGACAACCCCGCCCACTAGTCCTTCCGAGGAAAAGGCACACGAAAATCCACAGCCGGTTCATGAAGGCATACTGGCAAAAATAAAAAAGTTCTTTTCATAAATCAGAATTTTTTACCATCAAGAAGAGAGCGTATAACAAGGGCAAGCTCATTATTGTCAACAGGTTTCTGTATATATTGCTTTATACCCATTTCAATGGCTTTTGCCTCCACAATGGTCTCACTGTATCCTGTGCATAAAATCACAGGAATATCATTTCTCAATGCCAGGATATTTTGTGCAAGCTCTGCTCCGGTCATTTTCGGCATTGTCATGTCAGTTATGACAAGATCAAAATTATCCGGGTTGTTTTTAAAGGCTTTAAAAGCTGTTTCTCCGTTTTCAAACACAAACACGGCATAGCCAAGGTCCGTTAAAAAAGCATCCAGAATAAGGCGGATATCCTCCTCGTCATCCACAACCATTATATTCTCATCACCGGTTGTAAGGTCATTGTTGGCATTGCCGGAGCGCTCAACAGGAGCAGCCTCAGCATTGTCGGCAATGGGCAGAAACACATAGAAGCTTGCACCTTTTCCGACTGAGGTCTTAACCTTGATATATCCGCCATGTTCGTCAACAATGGCATGAACCAGGGAAAGCCCGAATCCCGTGCCTTTGCCTATATCTTTTGTTGTGAAATAAGGGACAAAGGCCTTTGACAATACCTCCGGGCTCATGCCGTGGCCTGTGTCGGTGATTTCAAGTTCCATATACTGCCCGGGTTTGATATCATTATTAAAAATATCCCTGTCCCTGATGATTTCAATATCCCTTAATTTCACGGTGAGCTGCCCGCCTGTTTCTTCCATGGCATGATAGGCATTGGTGCAAAGATTCATGATAACCTGATGCATCTGGGTTGCATCTGCCATGACCTTTGCCTTTGAGACAATCTGTTCATTGATTTCAATGGTGGATGGAATGGAAGAACGCAAAAGCTTGACAGTCTCCTTAATAACAAGATACAGGGCAAGGGGGTTCTTTTCATATTCTGTCTGACGGCTGAAGGTCAGGATCTGCTGGGTAAGCCCTGCCGCTCTCTGGGCACCTTTTACAATCTGGGAAATATGCCGCCTTGCCTTTGCAGGAGACTCAAGGTTAAGCTCGGCAAGCTGGGCATACCCCAGAATTCCTGACAGAATATTGTTGAAATCATGGGCAATTCCACCAGCCAAAGTGCCTATGGCTTCCATTTTCTGGGATTTTGCCAGCTGAACAGATAATTTTTCCCGTTCCCTGGCAGTCTGTTTGAATTCTGTTATATCCCGGGCCTCTGTAATAATGAATACAACCTCCCCTGAAGTGTTGAAAACAGGAGTGATGGAAAAATCAATATTTCTTATTTCATCATCTTTTGAGATAATTGTTGTTTCATAGCGGCTGGCCTGTCCGTTTCCAGCTTCCTCAAGCAAATTTTTCAGTCTGCAACGTTCATTTTCATCGTGTCTCCAGAAAGGAATATTCCAGAAGAGCTTATATATCACGTCTTCGGCTGTACATCCCATGAAATCAAGCCCGCTTTGATTCATTTCCTCAAGGACCCCGTACGGAGATAATATGCCAATATATTGAAAAGACTGATTAAACAGACTGCGCAGTTTCAGTTCATTTTCAATCAGAGCAGCCCTGGTTTCCATATTTTTATGTGATTCAGCCTCAATTTCCCTGTGTTTCTGCTCAAGCTGATGCATGAAAAAATTAAAATGTTTTGACAAAAGCCCGAATTCACCTGGCGCTTCAGTATCCATGCGCACTGAAAAATCCCCGCCTGCCCCTTTTTCAAGTTTATCTGTCATTGATTCAAGAGGCTTTGTAACCGAAGCGCTGATCAGGTATGTAATTACACATGAAAGCAGTGCGGCAATACCCAGAAAGACCAGCAGAAATATCTTAAATTTTCCCAAAGGAGCAAAAACTTCATCAACATAGCTTGAAGAGACAACAATCCATTTATATTCAGGAAGATGCCGGAAAATTGCAAGCTTCATACGCGGCTTTATCTCACCGGGATTTTTCCATGAATACATCATTCTGCCGTTTTTTCTTTTAAGTATCTCTTTTAAAAAATCAGAAGGCAGGTCAGGGTGCTCCAGTATGTTGACTCCCTGAAAATAGGGATGGACAATGGCTGTGCCTTTTTCAGCAAGCATATATGAATACCCTGTCTTACCTGACTTGCATGCCAGGACAGCATCCCTGAAATCATTTATGTCCACAAGATTTTTGAATTCCTTTCTGTAGGATGAAACTGAAATAATCCAGTCAAAGGGTTTGAAATATACCATATATAATGCTTTGGCACGTTTTTTCGATTCTCCGGGGTTTTTCCAGTAATATTCAAGATATCCGTTTTTACGCCTGATCTGTTCCCTGATAAATGCAAAGGATGAGACATCTGAGTTCCTGAGCTTCTTTTCAGGATGGATAACAATAATGCCCTTTGAATTAAGGCAGTATATATACCCGCTCATACCTATGCGCTGGGCTGCAAAAATCTGTTTGATCACAGTTTTTGCCCGGGATTTCGTAATGATTCCTGATTTATAGCGTTCATAATAGAAACGGGCTATTTCCCTGTTTTTTTCCGCAATGGCATGCAGCCTGTTTTTGACTGAAACAGCAGCAGAGGTTTTGATCAGCCTGACCAGTGAGTCGGTGTTATCCTCCAGCCTTCTTTCAATATTGGCCTGAATAATTTTTTTTACCTGAAAATATCCTAAAATTCCACCCGCAGCAATTAAGGGAATAAAGACAAATAAAAAAGCAATCAAAAGCCGGTATCTGAATTTTATTTTCTGCAGATTCATCAGGAATTCCCCTGTTCAGGCAATAAACATAAGGTTATAAGGAGTAATCAGTCTGAAAGGCTCATACGACATCTTGGCCTGGCGAAGCCCCTTTATACCCAGATCCTGTTCGCGGTTCAGAAAACGGCACCTGCCACAAAGGTATCTGGCCGTTTCCTGATTTATCACCTGTGCTGCTCCTTTAAAATCAGGATCAGATTTTTCAAACTGGATATCATAAACCATGGGTCCTGACAAGCTGAAGATACAAAAGGCGGCAACTCTGTTTTCCACCAGCAGAACCAGGCCTTGAAGCTCAAGTTCATCAAAATTGTCAAAGGCTTTTTTTATAGCGCAGAACTCCTGATCAAGTGTGGCCAGGGATGGTCTATGTCTGTTCATCATCTTTGTGCATAATTCAAGGGCCCTTGCAAAATAATTTTTATCAAGCATGCAGATTTTAAAATCAGGCCATAAACGCTTGAACTGAGAAATCAGGTTACGCTTTTTATGCAGCTTAACACCCGCAAGAACAGACAATTTTTCAGTTTCATAAATATATTCCGCATGATCAGGATCCTCTGTGACCCTGTAATATTTTTCAATTTCAGGAAATTTTTCAATATATTCACGCCCTGCCAGACAGAAATTTCCCGACAGCCCGGATTTTTTCATATCACAGGACAGGTCAGCGAGCCCTTCAGGAAGGATTTCAGGGCCAAGGGGCATGAATGCGGAGTGTTCAAGGCCGTCATAAACAAGTACCCTGTCCCGGTAAACTGTCCATGACAGCCTGCATGCATCCTGCCATACAAAAAGATTGGCAAAATTATATTCACATGACATGGGATTAAATTCAAACGCACGGGATCTTATGAATTCCCTGTGCTCCGGCATAAACCTGCTGAATTCAGGAAAGGCAGGAATCTGAATCCCGTGGCACGCCACTGTTTCAGGCCTGTACATATTATTTTTCCTTATATTTCATGGGAACATGGCCATCAAGAGCCTCAAATCCAATATCCCGGTAAAAAGGAGCGGTCCCGGGCTCTGCAACAAGGCCTATCCAGTCAACCCCCCTGTCTTTCAGGCACTGAACCAGGGCCTGAACAATTTTTCTGCCTATTCCTCTTTTTCTGTATTCCTTTAAAACCGCCACATCCTGAATATAGGCATCACTTGCAAGATCGGAAAGTGCCCTGCCCATTCCCACAAGGTTATCACCACAAAATGCACCGGCAAAAACAGCTGAATCCTTTACAATTCTGTCGAGAAACTCAGGATTTTTGCCCCATGCATTGTCCCACCATCCAGCATCTCTGTAAAGCGCCTCAATAAAACGCACAGGCACAGAATCAACAAACTTTATACTTATATTGTCAGGCGGGCTGTCATGCATAAATAACAATTTCCAGTTTATCTGAATTCTTCAGTCTGCATCAAGCATTTTCCGGGCAAAATAAGGCAGCACAAAGGAAGCTTCATGAATTTGAGGGCAATAATATTTCAACTGATTCTGCAGGTCATCATCAATGGGGCGGCATGGTTTTTTCACATCAGGGCCTGTAGATCCAAGACAGATTCCTATATTCCCTCCCGGATAGGTGGGTACAAGAAAATAGGAATATGCCTGAACCGGGAACAACTGCCTTACCATTTTAACAAGTTTTTCCACGCATTCCCTGTGCATGAAAAATGATTCACCCTGTGTTGCAACAATTCCGCCCGGTCTTAATGCTTTTTTAAGGCTTTCATAAAACGGTCTCTCAAACAAAGCTTCACCCGGGCCTATCGGATCTGATGAATCCACGATAATAACATCGTATTCCTCTTTTCTGTCCTTCAGCCAGAGGCTTGCATCCGCAATGTTCACCCTTACTCTAGGGTCATCAAATCCGCATGCAAGGTCAGGCAGAAACTTTGTGCACACCTTGATTACCTGTTCATCAATTTCACAGAAATCAATATGCTTTATGATATCATGGCGGCCAAGTTCACGCAGCACTCCTCCGTCTCCTCCGCCTACGACCAACACTTTTTCAGGGCAGGGATGGGCAAAAACCGGCACATGGGCCATCATTTCCTGATAGGCGAATTCATCGGACTGGGTCAGTTGGATAATCCCGTCAAGAACCAGCATTTTACCATGATTCCGGGTCTGATAAAGGTCAATCTGCTGGAATTGGCTCCTTGCGCTGTAAAGCACCTGTTCAATTTCAAGCGAAAGTGAAATTCCAGGCCACATAGGGCATATTTCCGAGAACCAGCCATCAATTATTCTGCTGTAATTTTCCATAACCTGATCCGGTGTTTCCTGTGATTATTCTGATTATTGTCTCAATGCAATGTGCATTTTATAGTGGCTGCCCCTGAAATATGAAACCGCAAATTCTGCAACTTCACGGGGCTCATAAAATTTACAGCTGAACACATCAAGATAGGCCCTGCTGGAAGCATTGGCAAAATGTCCTGAAATCAGTGAGGTTTCAATAAGCTGGGTCATGCTGAATCCTTCAACTTTTTCATCTTCACCGAAATGCACCACCTGGCAGTCACCAAAGCGCTTCATGTCAATGAGATCACATAATTCATACACAAATTCTTTTATTTTATCCCTGTTTTTTATTATATCAGGATCACACCCGTAAATGTCAACGGATGTAAGAACACCCCAGGGATTTTTCAGCTCATATTCCTTTTTCCAGGAAACCGGGTAATGAGCTGATTTTTCAGGAATCTCACCATTTTTTTCATGTATAAAATGCCTGGGCAGAATCCCCCTGTTCTGATCTGAAGACACAACAAATCTTTTACACCCAAATGAATCCTTCATGGAATTTACAGCAGTTTCAAGATCAATATTGTCTGCACAGGTAAAGATATCCACTGCAGCATAATTGTATTCAGGCCATGTGTGAACAGTGAAATGGGATTCTGCTATGATCACGACACCACTTATGCCCTGGGGATTAAAATTATGAAACGAAGAACTTATAATGGTGGCTCCACTTTGTTCAGCAGCCCTTAAAAGAGCTGATTCAACAAAACATTTATCCAGCAGAGCATGGGGAGCACAATCATAATATTCAATTGTCAGCTGCCTTCCCAGGGCAAAACACGAATCCTGATCAGAATCCTTTGCAGATTCCATCTGATTACCGGACATTAATACTGTCTCCAAAAATTTTCATGAACAGGTTAACAAGATACAATCAATAAATTTCCATGATGGATCTGAATCTTTCAGCAGATGAACCGGCCGGCATTTTTCTTTTATTCAGGTTTTCAATCATTTCAGGGGCATCAAAACGTATATAGGGATTCACCTTCAATTCATCAGCAAGGCATGACACAACCAGATCCGGGTTATAAAGTGACAGGTATTTTTCTATGTCAGGATTATGCTTTTCAATTATGGCCGCCATTTTCATTGAATCATATACATAATCATGGCCTGCATATATTAAAGTATCTCCGGGAAGGCTGACAAGCCGCTTCAATGAATCAAAAAAAGCATCAAAATCTCCTGAAAAACAATTACCCACAGTGCCGTTGAAAAGGGTGTCTCCTGTTACAATGAACCTGTCTGCCCTGAAGGTTATACAATCAGCAGTATGGCCCGGTGTCGGCCATATATCCAGAGTTTCCTCCCCGATCTGCAGGCTGGTGTCAGAACGGATTTGGGTACAGTCAATAAAAGAGGCAGATGTTTTTTCAAGCAGTTGTTCATTGCCTGATGTATGATCAGGATGGGAATGGGTATTGCACACATATATGATTTCAATGCAATTGTCCCGGGCAAATTTCAGGGTTTCTTCAACCCCTCCGGCATCAATGGCAATGCCTATGGATCCGGAATATACAAGATAGCCCAGATTATCACGTGAATATTTAATCTGCTTTATATTCATCAGTATTCATCAAGATCATCATCACTGCCAAGATCAATATCCATGTCAAGGCCGGTATCATCCTGTTCAAACCCGTCTTCCAGCAGGTCTGGAATATCATCAGGCACATATGCATCATCAATGAAAGCTATATCCTCATTCTCTTCCACAATTGCATTGACAGCTTCCCTTAAATTGCGCTCAAAGCTGTCGGAAAAATCCCCCTCAGAATCAGGATAGAACTCGAACTCCTCCTCATATTCATCAATCAGGTCATACAGATCAGATACAAGGGAGGGATCTTCCAGTTCCTGTGCATATGACTCAATAACATCCCTGTAAAGGTCATAAGCTTCAAATTCTTCAACAGCAAGCTGTATTGTCATCTTTTTACCATTTGCCATACCTCAAACTCCAGATTGAATATTTCAGATTCCCCTGAAAATATATTCAGATTTTTCTTTGTTAATACACCTTCATTCATTAACAGGCATTGCAGACAAAAGAAAACCCTGTTTTCAGGACAGCAGTTCTGAAACCTTTTCAACCAGTTTATCAGCATCAAAGGGCTTGCCGAATATTGCCGCTGCCTTTGGAATGGAATATTTCTGGCTTGAAAGCCCGCTTACCACAATTACAGGAGTATTGAAATCCTTTGTCTTGCTGATACGTCTGAAAAACCTGGGCCCCCATTCTTCAGGCATTTCAAGGTCAAGGGTTATCAGGTCAGGTTTCTGCGCTTCAAAAACTTCAACAGCTTTTCTGCCGTCCGGCGCAATACAGGTATCATAACCATTATCCCTGAAAAGGGTTTCCAGATATTTTGTGATGGCAGGGTCATCATCCACAATCATAATTTTCTTTGCCATTGTATCCTCCTTATTCTTTTTTATGACACTCACCACAAAGTACCGGGCCTTTGTTTCTTTCAAAATGGCATGTTTTGCACCGTCTGTGAAAAGCAACAGACAAAGGGATTGTATTTTCAGTATTTCCGGAAAGAGAATGGCAGTCAGAACATGCACTGTCCTCGCTTGATTCATCTTTTACAAGTTTTTTGCCGTCATACACATGGTGGCATACTGCACAGTCCTCTATTTCTGCTTTTTCATTGTGCTCATCATGCATGAATACAGCACCTGGCCTGTGAGGATTTTTAAAAGCCGAAGTGTCTATCCTGTCTGTCTGATCTTCTGCTGGACCTGCAATGGAAAATCCGTAAACAGCTGTGAACAGAACCAGTATAAAGCCCATAAAAATGATTTTGTGTTTCATCTTACTCTCCCGGCTTGTAAATTTTCTTTTCCATGGTTTCAAAAATAATATCTCCCAGAAATTTTACTTCCATATCCAGATGATAATGTTCAACAATATCTTCAAGCCCGCTGTGACAGTTATGGCATGGAGCTATCAGCACTTCAGCGCCTGTGGCCTTCAATTGTTCCGCTTTGACCCTGTTGTTCACCATGCGTTCGCCCTTGTATGGAGGGCCGCAATTGATTACCCCGCCTCCTGCACCGCAGCAATAATTGTGTTCGCGGTTGGGGGTCATTTCCACAAAGGATTCACACACCATGTTCACAACCTGCCTTGCCTTGTCATGCAGGCCCCTTCCCCTTGAAACATTGCAGGGATCATGCAGGGTAACTTTTTTCTTAAATTTTTCAGCAATTTTTATCCTGCCGGAACTAAGTATTTCATGATAAAAATCCAGGGCATGGACAACCTCAAACGGCGGCATGGCCCAGCCTACCCACCGGTTTCCAACGTCATATATTGATCTGAATGCATGCCCGCATTCTCCCATTACAATGCGCTTTACTTTCAGCTTTGCAGCGGCTTCATAAAAAGCCCTTGCAATTCTGCCTGAGATTTCATTATCCCCTGTAAACATGGCCATATTGCTGTTGTCCCAGCCTGGAGTCGAAGGCATTGTCCAGTTGATCCCAGCGGCATGCATGATTGTGGCTGCCTGGTATATCAGCCCTGCCTGAAATTTGGGCTCAGGTGCAATCACAGAATACATGATATCAGCTCCCACCTTGTCAAGGGGAATTCTCAAATCCTCAAATTCTTCCCTTGCATCTTCCTCCTGCCACTGCAGGGTGTCAATCCATTCGTCCTCCTTTACCCACATCTGGTTAAGGGTTGCTGAATGGCTGTTCACAGTATCCTGTATATACATAGGTGTGATTTCAAGCTTGTGACAGATTCTTCTGACCATAAGCATAAGATAGGCAATATCAATACCGAACGGGCAATACATTGAACAACGCTTGCATACATTGCACTGTGTATGGGCAATATGAACCGCCCGTCTTAAAAAATCCTTTGATACTGCACCTTTTTTCTTTATCATCTCCCAGATTGTCTGCTTTACCTTTCCAGCAGGTGAAAACCTGGGGTCTCTGTCATTGGAAAGAAAATAGGAACAGGCTTCCGCACAGAGACCGCAATGCATGCAGGTTTCAACATAGGTCTTGAATCTTGGGCCTGTCTCTTTTTCAAGCACCTGATTAATCACGGTTTTTATTCTTTCAGGGGTGAGTTTTGCAAGTCCGGCCTCAATTGCCTCATCTGTAATCTGTACATTATCTGCCTGGGTCTCAGGCGTTTTTGTCTCAGTTGTCATGTTTTTCTCCTTTGGCTTTTTACCAGTCCTTTGCATGCCTTACATTTCCGAATTCAGAGCCCATATATGCCCTTGTAAAGGGGGCTACAATCATATGGGAAAACCGGGAAAAAGGTATGAGCATCAGCATAAGTTCTCCGCAGATCACATGGGCAATAACCATGAAACGATAAGCGAAAAACTGATGAAAGGCCAGAAAGCCTGTGATAAAGGGCAGCGCAACAATCAACAGCAGTATATAATCCTTATATGATGTAAGGTATTTAACCTCAGGAACAATTATCCTTCGCAATACAAAAAATACAATGCCCAAAATAACAGCCAGGGTCAGGGCATCGGCGAGATTATCCTGAAGTGCTGCCCATGAGATCCGGAAACTGTCATTTAAAAGCGAAATATGGGACATCAAAAAAATGGGTACAATGAACAAAAGCAGATGAAAAATATATGATACCGCATATAAGGCGGGATTCTGCCTTGTGCTCCTGGGGAAAAAGGGAATCAGCCAGGCAAAGATGGATCGTGCACTGTGTTTTAAGGTCAGGTATGAATAAATATAAGATTCTTTGGCGTTTACATTTTTAATCAGCACTGCGATTCTGAATATCAGGCCGCAGATGAAGACCAGAAAAGCAATCCAGACCATGGGCCCCATGATGAAATTTATAAAAGCATTCATATTTGTCTCCTTGGTTTGACATTCCTTTATAAAATTTTGTCAACACTTAGTATGCTGCGTCTGTATACCCCGTTTTTCAGGGTTTTCAGGATCAGCTTTCCATTGTCAGGACTGATAACGGGACAGGCCATGAATTCATAATCATCAGGAAGGATACGGTTGTTTACAGCAAGAAAATATCTGCCCTGCTTTTCAATTGCAGCAGCAACAATACTGCCGTCAGCACTGATGCATGGATCAAAAACCTTGTCAGCCATAAGGTTCCATTTTTTCTGATTAACTGCAAGCGTCCAGAATCCCCTGTCCTTTAGAACAGCCACAAGAGTTGAGCCATCATCTGAATAAAAAAGATCTGAAATCATCTGGTCAGCTGTCATGTTCCAGGGCCTGTCGTTTTCAACGATTGTCCATACCCCGAATTTAACACAGGCAATTGCAGCAATATCACCTGATTTTTCAGCGACTCTAAGTTTCCATAATTGTGAGTACGGAGTTTTCCAAAATTTTTCACCGTCTCTGTAAAGCATCCACCTGCCTTCGGTTTTGACAGGAGCTATAACCTGTGAACCGCCCGGTATGAATACAGGTTTCCACACTGACTGAAATTTTGTATCCCATACAATGTCATTAACAGCTACAACATAATCGGTTCTTGATGTTCTTGCCCCGTAAGCAACATTTTTTCCTGCGGAATCAATGCTTATATCCCAGACATTTAAAAATTTCTTATCAATGGTTTTACCATTTACAGCGCATGAAAAAAGTCCCTGCTGAAATGCATTTACATCAGCGGCAGCCATGGAACCGATCTGAACGGCGGCAGCAGTGGTTCCTGCACTTCCAAGAACAGCTTCGTTTATATTTTCATATGTATTATTCCAGGGTGTATCATTTACAGCCATTGCATATTCCATGTCCTTCTGAAATGTAAGGCTTATGGAAGATCCGTCCCGGCTGGCTTTCAGATCCCAGATAAAATCAAACCAGTTTTCCCATTCCCTGCCGCCTATACTCAAAGTCCATTCTTCATCACTGCTGACCATGGCGGCAAACCTGCCGTCAGCCAGCGGGTGCAGCCCCCATATCTTGTCATATTCATTTTCCCAGGTTTCTCCGTTCTCGCATACCGTAAAAACACCATCTTCAATATTGACAATGCTGGCAATGGTTTCCCCGTCCGGACTCACATAAGGTTCTTCCACCCAGGCAAACCGGTCTTTCCAGTCACGGACAGATACTTCCTTGACATCTGTAGTCCAGTCAAAAGATTTAGCTTCTTGCATTTTTATCTCCGAATTTTTTGATAAACGCGCATTAATCCTTAAATCTGTTCCCCTTTTTCATAGTCCGCCAATAATAGTATCCACAGATGCAATGGTCAATGGTTTTTCGACAAACCGGTCAATCCCCGCCCTTATGGCAGCAAGCCGGATATCGTCATTGACAATCGTTGTCATGAGAATACGTTTTATACGGCAGTCATGATGCCAAACCCTTTCCAGCAAGCTGATTCCGTCCATGTCAGGCAGAAAATAATCTGAAATGAAAATATCGGCATCCTGAAATTCAAGTGCGTCCAGCGCCTGTCTGCCGGTTGTGAAAACAATAATTTTCATCGGGGTCTTTTCAAAAAGCAGTTTCAGCGCCCTGCGCACATGTTCATCCTCATCAACGCAGACAAGGGTCAAAGGCTCTGTAATTCTTCCGGTTTCAGCATTCATGCCATACCTTTAATAAAAATATCAGCAACAATCCTTAAGCACAAGATTATTCCTGTGAATCACCTCATCGTAATGTTTGCCTCCAAGACATGATTCTATCTGGGAAGTTTTAAGTCCCTTGATAAGATTTATGTCAGAGGAATTATAATTGACAAGGCCTGTTCCAATGACCTCGCCTGCAGGGTTTTCAAATGCCACTGCAGCACCCTGTTCAAAACTGCCCTGTACCTCAACCACCCCTATGGGTAGAAGACTTTTACCATTCTGCCTTACAGCCCTGACAGCTCCCTCATCAATCACAAGCCTGCCCTTTGGAACCAGGGTATATGCGATCCAGCATTTGCGGCTGGCCATTTTCCTGTTTCTTGGCACAAAATAGGTGCCAAGTGTTTCACCCCTGAAAATACGGGCAAGCACATTTTCTGCATTGCCCCTTGCAATAATCATGGGTATGCCTGCGGAAGTCACTTTTCTTGCAGCCTGGATCTTGCTGAGCATTCCTCCTGTGCCAAGAACTCCTGGCATGGCGCTTGCGAACCGCTCTGTTTCTTCCCTGATATCACACACCCTCGGAATGAGCTCAGCATTACAATCCTGCCTTGGATCCCTGTCATAAAGCCCGTCAATATCAGTGAGTATAAACAGGAAATCAGCATCCATAAGCAAGGCAATCATGGCGGCAAGGTTGTCATTATCCCCGAGTTTGATCTCCTCCACCATTATCGTATCATTCTCATTTACAACCGGGACGATATTCCACTCCATGAGAGTGTTAAGTGTATTCCTTGCATTAAGGTATCGTTTACGGTTGTTCAGGTCTTCACCCGTCAGAAGGATCTGGGCCACCTTTCTGCCGCGTTTTTGAAAGCTTTTTTCATAGGCGTTCATTACACCGGGCTGACCGATTGCAGAAATCGCCTGACGTTTTGGAATCTCGTCAGGACGGCGGGTCATTCGCATTTTTTTAAGCCCTGCCGCCATGGCTCCGGACGAAACAAGAATCACTTCTGTTCCTCTGTCCATCAGGGCGGTGACCTGAGCTGAAATTGAATCAATAACCCCGTAATCCAGACTGTTGTCTGCTGTAATGACATTGCTGCCAAGTTTCACCACAACGCGTTTTGCATTGATTAGTCTGTGTTCCGGCATAATACATCCCTTAAAGACTGATTTTTAAGTGCGGTATGTTTAAATGCCCTTGCATTTTCTCCGGTATAATCCGCCACAACATGACCTTTTCCAATGAGGCGCCACTGATAGGTCATCAGCCCGTCCAGGCCCACAGGCCCCCTTGCATGAATTTTATGGGTGCTTATTCCGACCTCTGCTCCAAGACCGAACCTGAACCCGTCGCTGAACCTTGTGCTGCAATTCACAAACACATCTGCCGTGTCAACATGATCCATGAAATACAAGGCTCTTTCATGATCCATCGTCACTATGGCATCAGTATGCCCTGATCCGTAAGTATTGATATGGTTTACAGCCTCATCAAGACAGGCAACAACCCTGATGGAAAGTTTCAGATCAAGGTATTCTGTTTTCCAGTCATCTTCAGTTGCAGAATCCGCTTTAATAATTCTGCAGGTTTTTTCACATCCGTAAATTTTAACACCCGATGCCTCAAGCCGGTTTTTTAATACAGGCAGGACTTGCCTGGCCATTTTTTCATGAACAAGAAGAGTTTCCAGAGCATTGCACACTGCAACATACTGACACTTGCTGTCAAGAGTAAGGGCAACTGCCATTTCAGGCTCTGCACACCGGTCAATATAAAGGTGACAGATTCCGTCTGCATGACCCAGGACAGGGATCAGGGTATTATCCATGATATAGCGGACAAATTCATTGCTGCCCCTTGGGATGATAAGGTCAACATATCTGTCAAGTTTCAGCATTTCATTCACATCGCTGCGGGTTTCAAGCAGGTTCAGCCAGCCCCCGGGCAATCCCGCATCTGCGCCTGCCTTCTGCATTATATTCGCAAGAGCCTGATTGGTTGCAAAGGCCTCTTTGCCTCCTTTGAGCAAAACTGCATTGCCGCTTTTAAGGCAAAGAGATGCTATCTGCACAAGGGCATCGGGCCTTGATTCAAAAATAACACCGACCACCCCCATGGGCCTTGTGACTCTGAACAGAGTAAGATCCGAATCCAGTTGCGTTGTCCCGAGGGTTTTACCAACCGGATCATCCATGCCGGCAAGATTTTTCAAACCTTCACACACCTGGGCAAGTCCTGGTGCATCAAATCTTAGGCGTTTGACAAGAGCGGAAGGCAGATTGTCTTCATGCGCTTTCTGAACATCTTTTTCATTTGCAGCAAAAACAGAGCCTGCACTATTTTCAAGGGCATCTGCAATCGCCAAAAGCGCCTTGTCTTTTATCCGGCCCGGCAAGGCTGCCATGGAGACAGCAGCAGATTTGCAGTTACGGGCTATTGTGTTGATATCCATGCTTTTTCTCCTTTATCCTGTCCATACAGACAGGTCGTGATCCCTGTTAAAAACAGTGCATTAACAGGATTCAGCAGGAGTGTAAAGATATATTTGACCAGATATCAGGATTGCCGGCCTGAAAGTTTTTTCCAACGATATCTGAAAGTATGATGATTCATGTTGACAAGCCTTGCTGCCATACTTTCATTGCCCTTTGACAATGAAAGTGCCCGTGACATATATTTTTTTTCAATGGAATCAAGCAGCCCGGGAAGATCTATCCCTTCTGTGCCAAATTCCTCATATATAATGGAAGACTCGGATTTTTCCGCAGCCACATTATCTTCCATGCCGGTAAGGTCGCGAAGCGTAAGTATATCGCTTGTGGCCACAAGAACCCCCCGCTCAATCATATTCTTAAGTTCACGCGCATTTCCTGTAAATTCATGGTTCAGAAGATAATCCCGGGCCTGTTTTGAAAAAGCTTTCAGGGATTTTGAAAACTTATGATTGAATTCATTCAAAAAATGTTTGGCCAAAGGGATGATATCCTCTTTTCGCTCATTCAGGGCAGGAATATCCGCTTTTACGACACAAAGCCTGAAATAAAGGTCCTTTCTGAATTTTCCCGTTTCAACAAGATGATCTATCTTTTTATTGGTAGCAGACACCACGCGGGTATTAACGGTATATTTTCTTGTCCCGCCGATTTT
>CAYUOB010000026.1:0-27521 GCA_964446145.1 uncultured Desulfobacula sp. | reverse complement strand
CAACCTGATCATCAGGTTTAAACCTGAACTCTTCACCAAAAATATCAATTACAATAATTTCATCCAAAGAATTCCCTTTTTCAAATTAGTCCCTTAAATCAGTCTGATGTTTCCTGATAAACTGCATCACCGGAAAACTGATTCAGTTTAGCCAGAAGGCTGTCAACTTTAGACTGAACCATGAAGTTATGCTCTGAAAACTGTTCCTCAAGCATATTGCGTTTATCAAGCTCTGCTTCAAGATTTTTGTTTTTCAACAACAGCTTCTCATTTTCCGATTTAAGCTCATTATAATGTTTTATCAAAAAATCGATTTTCCCCTCGATTTCATCAAACTTTTCTCTGATACGATCATTCCCCAATTTCATAGTCTCTCATGATTTTAAGCCGGCACAAGTATAATTCAATATATTCAATAAAGTCAAGGCAATTCATAATCAGGCCCGGGCTAACAATTTCCGTGCCTGATCCAGTTCCTCCAGCGTATTCACACCTATAACCTGCATGGGTTCATTGATTGTGACAATGGAAATTTTTGTATCTTCTAGCTTGGCAAGCTCAATTGCATCGGTCAGATAATATTCCTTTTGATTGTTTTCCGGCGTTATTTTATCAATTACACAGGACAGCAGGCCATGATCAAAACAATAAATGCCGGTATTGATTTTTTTAATTTTCTTTTCTTCCTCGCTTGCATCTGCCTCTTCCCTTATGGCCACCATTTCATTATCATCCTTCATAATTATGCGCCCATATCCTGAAGGATCTGGAATTTCAGTTGCCAATACGCTTATACCGGCCTTGTCCTTCCTATGTACATCCACAAGGCGACGCAGAGTTTCCGCCTTGATCAAAGGCACATCACCACATAACACAAGAACGTCCCTGACAGAAGAATCAAGGCTGGGCAGTGCAGTTTTAACGGCATCACCTGTTCCTAGAAGCCGGTTCTGGTGAACAAAACCAACCTGAAAGAACTGTGATATTTCCTCCTGAACCATGGCAGCCATATGGCCTATAACCACATGCACATTATTCCGAACAATCTGCAGTGACGTTTCAATGACGTGATTCACCATGGCTCTGCCGCCAACCTTGTGGAGTACCTTGGGTATATCCGATTTCATTCGGGTGCCCTTTCCTGCAGCAAGAATGATTACAGCCAGGCCATCATAATAGTCCATTCATATTCCTCTCATAAAAAAAGGGCGTCTCCATGCTCAGCTTCACAGGAGACACCCCTTTTTTTCACTTGGACCCGTTTCCGGACACTATCATTTAATTTTTATCCGGCAGATCTTTTAATATTTTACAAATTACCATATTATCAGGCTTCAACTGCCGACTCCGCAAGTATAGTAACCTTATCAGGCAATACTTCTGCAAATCCGCCCTCAATCTTAATCTGTTTCTGGGCTCCTGAAGCCGTTGTATACCTCAAAAGACCAGAAGCAAGAGAGGTCAGAAATGTGGTATGACCCTTTAATACGCCAAACTCGCCTTCGGAGCCTGGGGCCACAACAGTTTTGATTTCCTCGCTCACAACTGACTTTTCCGGGGTAACAACTTCAAGAAATAATTTATCGGCCATGATATCCTCCGAACATGTTTTTATGCTTTTGCTTTTTCAATGGCCTCTTCAATGGAACCCACCATATAAAAGGCGTTTTCCGGAAGGTCATCATGTTTGCCTTCTATGATCTCCTTGAATGATCTTACAGTATCTTCCACTTTGACAAATTTACCTGGCATACCTGTAAAAGTTTCAGCAACATGGAAAGGCTGAGACAGGAACTTCTGCAGTTTTCTTGCACGCTGTACCGTAATCTTGTCTTCATCTGAAAGCTCATCCATACCGAGAATTGCAATAATATCCTGAAGCTCTTTATATTTCTGAAGAGTCTGCTGAACAACACGGGCAACCTGATAATGCTCTTCTCCGATATAAGCAGCATCAAGAATTCTGGAGGTTGAGTCAAGCGGGTCAACAGCAGGATAGATACCAAGTTCTGCAATCTGACGTGAAAGAACAACCGTTCCGTCAAGATGGCCGAATGTCGTTGCAGGAGCAGGGTCAGTCAAGTCATCAGCAGGAACATAAACACATTGGACAGCTGTGATGGAACCCTTGTCAGTTGAGGTGATACGTTCCTGAAGTTCGCCCATGTCAACCGCAAGTGTCGGCTGATAACCAACCGCAGAAGGCATACGGCCGAGTGTTGCGGACACTTCTGCGCCAGCCTGGGTAAAACGGAAAATATTATCAATGAAAAGAAGCACATCCTGGCCTTCTTCATCACGGAAATATTCAGCACATGTCAAAGCTGAAAGAGCAACCCTTGCGCGAGCCCCAGGAGGTTCAGTCATCTGACCGTAAACCAGTGCGCATTTGGGAAGAACTCCTGAATCCTTCATTTCATGATAAAGGTCGTTTCCTTCACGGGTTCTTTCTCCAACTCCGCCAAACACTGAAATACCACCATGCTGCATTGCTATATTGTTGACCATTTCCATCATGATAACGGTTTTACCAACTCCTGCACCGCCGAACATACCCATTTTACCGCCGCGGGGGAATGGGACAAGAAGGTCAATTACCTTCACGCCTGTTTCAAGAACCCTTACAGTGGTATCCTGCTCCGTAAAGGCAGGGGCATGTCTGTGGATGGGGAGCTGTTTTTTCCTTGATATCTCTCCAAGCCCGTCAACCGGCCTTCCCACAACGTTAAGCACTCTGCCAAGGGAGGCTTCTCCAACCGGCATCATGATTGGAGCACCAGTATCCTTTACAAGCATTCCCCTTTGAAGCCCGTCAGTTACATCCATACCTATGCAACGGACAACATTGTCGCCAAGATGCTGTGCAACTTCGATTACAAGATTATCTTCTTCATCACCTATTGTCGGATTGGTGACAGTTAAAGCAGTCAGAACCGGGGGAAGTTTGCCGGGTTCAAATTCAACGTCAACAACAGCACCGAGTACCTGTGCTATTTTTCCTATATTTTCAGCCATTTTTCTCTCCTATAAAGCTGTTTCATATTTAAGTATATCTTTAAAATCTATCCTTTAAGTGCCTCTGCCCCACCGACAATGTCCATGAGGTCTGCTGTGATGGCAGCCTGTCTTGTCTTATTGAACAATGTCTGAAGCTCTGCAACCATGTCCTCGCACGCTTTTGTCGCATTTTCCATTGCAGTCATGCGGGCAGCATGTTCACTGGTTGAAGTCTGGAGCAGTGCATCATATATCTGAATAAAAATATTCTTGGGCAGCATTTCACCCAGCAGGGCATCTGAAGAAGGTTCACAGATATGTTCCGGAAGGAATTGTCCGTCTGAACCCTTTTGTTCTTCCCCGTCTCCTGCTTCAAGGGGAGGAATGGGAAGAATCTGCCGGATTGTGGCCTGCTGTTTTGACATTGAAACGAATTCAGAATAAATCAGATATACTTCATCAACAGCTCCTTCAAGGAAACTGTCTATCAATTTCTGTCCTGAAGATGAGGCAATGCTGAATTCGACTTTACCGCCGACCACTCCAATGAACTCATCCTCAATGGGCTGAGGCTGTTTTTTTGCCCAGTCCCGTCCTTTCTTACCAAAACAGATAAAGCTGACTTCCTTGCCTGCAAGTTCAGATTGAATAAATTTTTCAGCTTTACTGATCAGGTGTACATTAAATCCGCCGCAAAGCCCTCTGTCAGATGTACAGAGGATGAGCGCCACTTTTTTCACCTCATCACGGGGGACAAGCAGAGGGCTTACACTGTCCCCGGCCTTTCCCGCAATGCTTCCCAGAACTTCGGCAAATTTGCCTGCATAGGGCTTAAACGCCTCCATGCTGCTCTGAGCACCGCGTAATCTTGAAGTGGCGACCATTTTCATGGCAGAGGTAATCTGTTTAGTCTTTTTTACACTGACTATTTTTGATTGAACTTCTTTTAAAGTTGCCATATGATCTACCTTTCAAGCCTTTTATTATTAATTAATGATACAATACAAGAATTCAAAACACCTATACGGCATCCTTGAATTCTTCATCATAGGCTTCAAGGCATTGTTTCAGTTTACTTTCAATTTCCGGCGTGATTTCCTGTTTTTCCTTGAGATCAGAAAAAATTTCAGGGAATCTGTTTTCAACAAAGGTGTACAGACCTTCTTCATATCTTGACACAGCTTCCTTTGGATATTTATCAAGATAACCTTTTGTGCCGGCATAAAGAACCGTAACCATTTTTTCCATGGTAAGCGGTTTAAACTGAGGCTGTTTCAGAAGTTCAACCAGTCTTTCACCACGGGTCAACTGCTTTTGCGTGGCAGCATCAAGATCAGATCCGAATGCAGCAAATGCTTCAAGCTCACGGAATTGTGCAAGATCAAGACGAAGCGTACCTGCAACCTGTTTCATTGCCTTTACCTGGGCTGCGCCGCCAACACGGGATACAGACAGACCAACATCAATTGCAGGGCGGATACCGGCAAAGAAAAGGTCTTTATCAAGGAATATCTGCCCATCTGTAATGGAGATAACATTGGTCGGAATAAATGCGGACACGTCACCTTCCTGGGTCTCAATAATGGGAAGTGCAGTAAGGGAACCTGCTCCAAGTTCATCACTGAGTTTTGCCGAACGTTCAAGCAGACGTGAGTGGTTGTAAAAAATATCTCCGGGGAAAGCCTCACGTCCGGGCGGACGTCTCAGGAGCAGGGAAACCTGACGATAAGCTGCGGCCTGTTTTGAAAGGTCATCATAAATAATCAGGGCATGTTCACCTTTATCCCTGAAATATTCACCCATGGCACACCCTGCATACGGAGCAAGATACTGCATTGCAGCAGATTCAGATGCAGAAGCCATGACAACTGTTGTGTATTCCATTGCACCATGTTCTTCAAGAGCCGCAACAACCTGAGCAACAGTTGATTTTTTCTGACCGCAGGCAACATAGATACATTTCATATCTGTTTCTTTCTGAGCAATGATGGCATCAACTGCAAGGGCTGTTTTGCCGATCTGACGGTCACCAATGATGAGCTCACGCTGCCCTCTTCCAACCGGAGTCATGCCGTCTACTGCCTTGGCACCTGTATAGCATGGCTCATGAACTGACTTTCTTGCAATAACACCAGGGGCAACCAGTTCCATATTCATGTAAGTTTTTGAATTGATGGGCCCCTTACCGTCAACCGGATCACCTGTTGTTGTCACAACACGCCCCAGCAGTTCCTCGCCGACCGGCACAGATGCAATCCTGTCTGTCCTTTTAACGACATCACCTTCTTTAATGAGTTTATCATCACCAAGAATTGCAACACCCACATTGTCGGCCTCAAGGTTCAATGCAAGCCCCAGGATACCGCCCGGGAACTCAACCAGTTCCATGGCTTTTACTTTTTCCAGGCCGTATACACGGGCGATACCATCACCAGCGGAAAGAACAACCCCTGTTTCACTGAGGTCGACATCCGCGTCAAACCCTTTGATCTGGTCTTTTATAATCTGGCTTATTTCTTCTGCTTTAATTTCCATTAGACACTCTCACCTTTTTTTAATGTTTCTCTCATATTAATCAGCTGAGTTTTTACGCTGCCATCCATAACAAGATCCCCTATTTTTGTGATAACTCCACCGATGAGACTTGGATCCTGTTCAACGTTCAGAACAATAGTTTTTCCGGTCTTTTTTGATAATGCTTCCTTTATTTTATCCACTGCATCTGATGACAGTTCAGTCGCAGATACAATACTGGCTTTAACAACTCCCTTGAGCTCATCAGCCAGATCTCTGTAGTAAGAAGCAATTTCCCGCAGGAATCCGATCCTGCCCTTGTCAAACAAAAGAGCAAGAAAAGATTTCATGATGGCTGACAAATCAGTTGCCGCCAGAACCGCTTCAAGAACTTTTCTGCGATCGTTTTTATTATACAATGGATTTGTCAAAGCCTTTTCAAAATCCTTCTGCGTATCAAAAAGACCTACAATTGATGACAATTCTTTGCTGTATTGTTCTGCATTGCCGTCTTCCTGTCCGATAAGAATCAATGCCTTGGCATAACGCCTGGAAACTGCTAAATTTTTCATTATGCCACCACCTTTTTTAAATATTCATCAACTAATTTTTCCTGATCATCGGATGAAATTGAGGCAACAATTATTTGTTCAGCCTTTTCCACGGCTTTTTCAGCAATATCCTGCTGAAGCTTTATTCGCGCAGCCTTGAACTCCTGCTCGATATTACGTTTGGCCATATCTTCGAGTTTTTCAGCCTGTGCTTCAGCTTCCCTGATAATTCTTGCCTTGGCTTCTTCACCCTGTTTGATATAATCTTCCAGAATCTTTTTTGATTCCTGATCAAGATTCCTGAACCGGGCCTGATATTCAGCAAGTTTCTTTTCAGCTTCCGCCTTTCTGCGCTCAAGATCATTGATTTCATCTTCAATGCCTTTGGCACGTGATGAAAAAAATTGAGCAACCGGTTTCTTTGCAAGAAGAAACAGAGCAATGGCAAGAATGCAGAAATTCAATGTTTTCCAGGTATCATTTGCAATCCAGTGGTTTACATGATGGGCTCCCTCATGGGCTTCCCCTCCAGAAGATGCCCACACAATGCCGCACAATGCCACAAGAAACACTGACACCATAAAACCAACACGCAGTATTTTTTGGTTTGTCAAATTGTTTTTCATCAGCAGGCCCTCCCTAAAATCTTTTCGCCTATGGCTCTGGCATATTCCTCAACCTCACCTTCAAGCGCTTTGCGGGCCTGCTCAGTTTCATCCGCCACCTGCTTTTTGATCTGGGCAAGATTAGCCTGAGCCTTTTTGTTAATCCTGTCGATTATTTCCTTTTCTTCTTTTGATGCTTCCTCGATAAAGGCTTCCTTTTTTTTCAAGCCTTCGGCTCTGGCCTGTTTCAATCCGTTTTTATATTCTTCTTCGCCGGCAACAAGGTCATCTGCAGCTTTTTTCGCTGCATTCTGCATTCCCTCGATCTTTGCCCTTCTTTCAAGAATAACATTCCGGATTGGCTTGTACAAAACCAGATTAAGCACAAAAAGCAGAATCAGGAAATTAATCATCTGATATACCAATGATATATCAGGAATAACCGTTATCATAAGTTCCCCTCCGCCAGTTAATAATTATAAATAAATCAACTACTTATATCTAACAGCTGTTCTTACTCAAAAACAGCTCAAATCCACACGAAATCCTGACCTGAGTACCATTCAGGTAAACATTTGTCAATATTGAAAGAGAAAATATTTCAGGGTTTGATTTCTCCTTGTTTTCATTATTTGGAAGCATACCTGCGCATACTTATATTCAATAAAATACCAAATCCAACCATATTTGTGATAACAGAGGAGCCTCCATAGGACACAAGGGGCAGGGGTACTCCAACAACAGGCATCAGGCCCATGACCATGCCGAAATTAATAAAAATCTGCCACGCAATCATGATAGTGATTCCGAACGCAAGAATTGACCCGAACATGTTTCGGCAATTATAGGCAATATTAAGACCCCAAAACAATAAAACAAAATAAAGAATCAAAAGTACGGTACACCCTGCAAGCCCCCATTCTTCAGCAAGCACAGACCCTATGAAATCAGTATGCTGCTCCGGCAGAAACGACAATGCATTCTGGGTTCCCTTTAAAAAGCCTTTGCCTGTCAGCATACCTGAGCCGATGGCGATTTTTGACTGAATTATATGATACCCTGCCCCGAGAGGATCACGTTCAGGGTTCAGAAAAGTCAAAATTCTTGATTTCTGATAATCCTTCAGAAAAAACCATACAGACGGAGTAAGTGCAAATCCCAAGCCTGCAAAACTTATGAGGACTTTTTTTTCCACCTTGACAAACAAAGTTATTGAAGCAGTTATCAAAAGCAAAAGCAGCCCTGTTCCAAGATCAGGCTGCTGTACTATCAGAATAAAGGGGATAATACACAGCAAAGCAGGTTTTAAAAGTTTTCTGAAATCAAGCCCTGTCTGGGAGACGCAGGTTGAATATGAAGAGGCAAGGCTTATGATAAGTGCAATCTTCATGAGCTCTGACGGTTGAATCCTTATGGGCCCAAGCATGAGCCAGCGTCTGGAACCGCCAACTACATGGCCGAACAAAAGCACACTGATCAAAAGGCCCACGCAAAGCATATAAAAAAGAAGGTTCAGTTTGTCCAGTTCCTTGAAATCCAGCAGCAGGGTCACAAACATTATGCCCAAGCCCGCTCCCATCCATATAATCTGTTTTTTAAAAAGCCCATGAATTGCTGCTGTATTCCCTGCCTGTCCCGCTGTCAGGGCGCTGTACAGGACAACAAGCCCAACTGAGCATATCAAAATGACAACAGCAAGAAACCCCCAGTCAAAATTTTCCACAAGTCTTCTGTCAAACATATGCTAATCCTTGTTTTCATGCCCGGATGCTGCAGAACCGAGATACTGTCTGATCAGAGCTCCTGCCACAGGTGCTGCAGCACTGGACCCATGTTCACCATGCTCAACAATTACGGATATGGCAATAACAGGATGACGGGCAGGAGCATAACAGACAAACCACGCATGATCCCTCAACGAATATCCAAGATCCCTGCGCCTCAGCTTTTCCCCCTTTTTAACGCTGAAGACCTGGGCAGTTCCTGTTTTCCCTGCTATTTCAATATTTTTGAGCCTTATTCTCCTGGCAGTACCTCTTTCTCCCTGTACCACCTTTAAAAGGCCTTTTCTTATAATATCAAGGGTAGCCCTGCTGGCCGGCAGGCCACCTCTGATTTCAGGGTCTATTTTTTTTATGACATTGCCGCGGCTGTCTTCAATTGTCTTGACTATTCTCGGCCTGTACAATGTGCCACCATTTCCAACGGCTGCAATGAATACAGCCATCTGAAGGGGAGTTACAAGATCATATCCCTGGCCTATTGCCACAGACAATGTTTCACCCCCCTGCCATGATTCGTGGAAGCGTCTCTGTTTCCAGGAAGAAGTGGGAATCAGCCCCCTTCTCTCATTGCCAAGCATAATACCGGTCTTCCGCCCAAGCCCGCAGCCCATTGCATATTGCGCCAGAGAATCCACCCCAACCTTGTCACCTACCTGATAAAAAAACACATCACAGGACTGGGCAATGGCATCAATTACATTTAACTCGCCATGGCCATGTTTGTTCCAGCACCTGTATATTCTGTTTCCGTATTTCAAAAATCCGGGACAAAATTCCGTTGTATGAACATCAATCGATTTTTCCTCAAGCGCTGCAAGGGCTGTAATAATCTTATATGTTGAAGCCGGGGGGTATTCAGCCTGAATTGCTTTGTTTATCATGGGTTTGCCCGGGTCTGAAATAAGGGCTTTCCATTTTTTCTTACTTATGCCGCCTATGAAATCGTTCTGATCAAAGCTGGGGCTGCTTGCCATTACAAGCACATCCCCGTTATTTGGATCAAGTGCCACAACAGCGCCATTCTTATCTTTAAGCAGGTTCTCCGCAGTTCTCTGCAGGCCAAGATCCAGGGTAAGGATCAGATCCCGGCCTGCAACAGGAGGAACGGTTTTTAAAACCTTGATTGTCCTGCCGCTGGCATCAACTTCTATCTGCTTGCCTCCCCTTTTACCCTGCAGGTATTTTTCAAAACTTTTTTCAATTCCATACCTTCCTATTGAATCTCCTGATCTCACATTTGGGAACTTTCCTGTCTTGAGTTCAGATGGATTCACCTGACCTAAATATCCCAGAAGATGTGCTGCAGTTCTGCTGTAAATATAATGCCTTGTGGGTTCAATATCCACATGGACACCGGGAAGATCAAACTTATGTGATTCAACAACAGCAAGCTGATCCCGGGAAATATCTGTCTTCAGCACAACGGACCTGTAAAAAGCCCCTCTGCCTGCATGCTTAATGGTGTCCATGAGTTCGTCAAAAGAAATTCCGGTCAGGTCAGCAAGCTTTTTAACCGTCTTTTTCACCTCGCCTGCATCCTCAAGCACTATTTTCAGATTGAATGAAGGCCGGTTGTCCACAAGCAATCTGCGATTTCTGTCAAAAATAAGCCCTCTGGATGATTTTATGCTCTTAAGGCGTACAGCATTTTTTTCAGATTTAAGCCTGTATTCCTCTCCCCTGATCAGTTGCAGATATACAAGACGCAGAAACAGGAGAATAAAAGCAAACAAAATACATATACTGGCATTTATCAGCCTCTGCTTTATCCATTCCCTGTCCGGGGTTTTGTGAAACTCAGTCAAATCTACCTTCTGTGCTTTTTCATTATCTGTTTTTGCAATTGCTTTACCATATATATCCAGTTCATGCGCAAAAGTCTGACAGTCCATATCCCGGCCGGAATCAGGACAAGCCCCCATAAGGTCTGTTTCATCATCAGATTAACATCAAAAATATCCATATCAATCTGTCCATGATTCACAAGTATGGAAAACACGAGCAGACCGTGCTGAATCAAAACAGCAGCAACACTCATGATCAAAATAAATACAAAACTCTGTTTGAAAACAAGCTGGCGTGCCAGACGTACAATAATATAAATCCAAAGATATGAAAAAAGGTAATACCCGAACGGTGTGCCAGAGATGCTGTCCATGATGCAGCCTATGCCTGCAATTGCAAATACCATTGAGTTCCGGGACGCAATAAGGCTTAAAAACAATACATTTATAATCATAAGGTCAAAGCATTGAGGAAACCAGGAAAAACACGGCAGAACAATTGTCTGCACCACCAGCAGGAATAATGTGAGAAGAATGAAGAAAACAGCATTCATTTATTTTTTTTGAGTACAAGCACTTCTTCGATTTTATCAAAATCCACACTGGTTTGTATGGAAATGTCCTGAAAAATCTGAGAATGGGTCTTTGTCACCTTAAGCACCTTTCCTATTTTAAGGCCTTTTGGAAAAACCTGATCCAGGCCGGATGAAATTATAAGCTGTCCCTCTTTTACTTCATCCTTTCTCAATGCATAGACAAAAGAACAGATATCAGTATTGGTTCCCTTTACAATACCACGGACACGGGAATTTTGAACAAGAGCATCAACAGCTGAATTTCTGTCAGTAATAAGCAATACCCTTGAATAATTTTCAGCAACCTTGATGATCTGGCCCACAATCCCTTCAGAAACAAGGACAGGGCTTCCCTTGACAAGCCCATCTCCGCTTCCCTTGTCAATTATAATGGTTTTAAACCATGGAGATGGATCCCGTGCAATTATCTGGGCAGCAACATATGTATCTGGCACCGATTCAGTAAAATTGACAAATTTTTTAAGGCGTTTGTTTTCAAGATCCAGTTCCCTGTACCTGTTTCTGATTTCAAGGGCCCTGCCGAGCTGTTTTTTAAGTTCAATATTCTCCTTTACAGCAAGAACAGCCATAAAATATGTGTTCCAGATATCCCTTGTCGTATCAAAAGTCTTTGCCACCGCCTTCTGAAACGGTGATATAACAGAAACTGTCAACCTTTCCACCCCGCTGACGGGCAAGGCTTCTTTGCTGCTCATGGTTATTACTATACAATTGATGGCAATAAACAGAGCAAGGCCCACAAAAATAAGCAGATTCCGTGAAAACATTGAATCAGTTTATGACAACTTCTCTTAAGATGTCTATGTTATCAAGTACCTTTCCGCAGCCAAGCGCAACAGTTGACAGGGGATCATCCGTGACCACAATGGGAAGCCCGCTTTTTTCTTTCAGAAGCTTATCCAGATTTTTCAGAAGAGCTCCCCCGCCTGTCAGGACAATGCCTGAATCAACAATATCAGCTGCAAGTTCCGGAGGAGTCTGTTCAAGGGCAATCCTTACGGTTTCAACAATGGCATCAATCTGTTCTGAAATGGCAACCCTTACTTCCTCTGAATCAATGGCAAGAATTTTGGGAATCCCAGATACAAGGTCTCTTCCTTTAACTTCAATTGTTTCAAGATTTTCAAGGTCAGAATATGCATTTCCTATGGTGGTTTTTATAATTTCGGAAGTTCTTTCACCAATAAGAAGATTGTATTTTCGTTTGATGTGCTGGCTTATGGATGCATCCATTTTGTCGCCCGCAACTCTCAAGGATCTTGTATAAACCACTCCGGCAAGGGAAATCACAGCAACTTCGGTTGTACCGCCGCCTATATCAACAACCATATTGCACGTAGGTTCTGTAATGGGAAGCCCTGCTCCAATTGCTGCAGCCATGGGTTCCTCAATTAAAAAAACTTCCCTTGCGCCTGCAGATTCAGCCGATTCCCTGACAGCCCGTTTTTCAACCTGGGTAATTCCGGAAGGCACTGCAATGACAATTCTCGGCCGTACAAGAGCTTTACGGTTGTTATGGACTTTCCTGATAAAATGTTTAAGCATGGCTTCTGTGACTTCAAAATCAGCAATCACACCGTCACGCATGGGCCTTATGGCCACAATATTGCCAGGGGTACGGCCCAGCATACGCTTTGCCTCAAGACCCACTGCAAGCACTTTGCTTTTAGCTCTTTTATCTGTCCTTACTGCAACAACCGATGGTTCACTCAGTACGATTCCCTTTCCCTTAACATAAACAAGCGTGTTTGCCGTACCAAGATCAATCGCAAGATCATTGGAAAACGCACCAAGCAAAGAATCTGTTATAAAGCTCATTTTACCTCTTTCAAGAATAATATTTATAATATTGAATACAATACAAAAGGATTCATTAAACATTATTTGCTAACAGACTTGACAGTTTTTTACAAGCCAAAAAACCCTGAGCATTAATATTTTATATAAGCTGTGTGTACACAATATCGTGTATTTCAGGACGCAGACGCCTGATTGCCTGATTGGATCTAGAAGGGTGAACCCTGTTGGTCAGAAGAATCACGGATAAAGAGGTTGCAGGGTCAATCCAGAATGAGGTTCCTGTAAAACCGAGATGTCCCACGGAAGAAAGTGAAAAATACCTGCCGGAAGAAGAATTTTCCTTTGAAGGAGTATCAAATCCGGCAGCCATTTCATCCATATCATTCCTGACGGCAAATTTCTGAATGACTCCGGCTGGCAGCACCTTTGTCCGTTCACCTTTCAGTGCATCAAGAATTTCACAGCAGAGCATGAAAACCGACAAGGCATCTCCGAAAAGGCCGGCATGACCTTCAATACCACCTGCTGCCCAGGCATTTTCGTCATCCACCTCTCCTGTCAGCACTCTCCCGCGCCAGGGGCAGTTCTGGGTGGATGCAAAATTGTTTTCATATTCCAAAACAAAAAAATCATGCCTGGCTGTTTCCGGAAAAAAAAGTCTTTCAATTCCCAGGGGCTTATAAATCTGTTCACGTACAAAGCGGTCAAGCCTGGTGCCTGATACGGATTCAACGACCCATGACAGGATCATGAATCCAAGATCGCTATAGACCTGACGTTCATTCACTCCGTATTCCAGAGGCTCTTCAGCAAGAAGTGTTCTTAACATGCACCGTGATTCTCCGCTGGTTTGCATTATCTGCCTGTAATACTCACGATGGGCTGCAAGGCCTGAACGATGGCGCAGCAGCATATCAATGGTAATACCCGATTTTTTTCCGGACGAAAACTCAGGCAGAACAGAGTCTATGGTAAGTTCAGGGTAAATCAGGCCTTCATCAACAAGTTTTGCAACGGCAAGTGTGGTGGCCAGGGGTTTGGTAAGTGAAGCAAGATCAAAAATCGTATCCTTTAACATGGGTCTTTTTTCAAAGATATCTGCATACCCGAATGCCTCATGGAATATTATCTCATTGCCCAGCCCGCATAAAAGCACAGCTCCCGGAACCACTGCATCAAGGACAGCTGTTTTCATGAATTTTCCGATTCTGTCTGATCCGCCTGTATTCATTCACATCCATTCAAGGGTCAGTGTGTCAGTATCAATACTGACTTCAGTGCCCATGAGCAGGGGCAGGTTAATCTTTCCATGACCGGATGACAGCCCTGAAATGACCGGTACATTGTACGTAATAAAAATTTCATGCAGTATTTGATCAATATATTCATCATTGGGACAATTTTCAAATGACCCTGTGACCACTGCCTGAATTTCATCAAACATGCCTGCCATTTTCATCTGGGTCAGCATGCGGTCAATTTTGTAGGCAGGTTCTCCGGTATCTTCAAAAAATACGACAGCATCCGCAAAATCAGGTTGAAACCTAGTGCCCATAAGATGGGATATTGTAGTAAGATTCCCGCCCATGAGGATTCCAGAAGCCCTGCCATGGTTCATCACGTCACCAGACCTGAAATTCACAGGGGTCAATATCCCTGTAAGATTCTGGTACACACGGGACATCAGTGCATTGTCAGCATCAGCCAGGCAGAGGATATCCGGGCCGTGAAAAACAGGAAATCCAGCTTTCTGAGCAATATTAACCAGCAGCGCGGTATTATCTGAATATCCCATGAAAGGCTTGGGATATGCACGGATACTCTGCCAGTCGATCAGATCAAGAATACGCATTGACCCAAATCCTCCTCTTGCGCATATGATGCCGTCGATATCCGGATCCACAAAAAGAGAATTCACAACCCAGGCTCTTTTTTCATCATCTCCTGCAAGATATCTTTTGCGTTCAAAGATCGCATCCGGTATTTTTATTTCAAAACCCATATTTTCAAGGTCATTGATTCCATTTAAGAAACGCTCACGGTCAAAGCATGATGCAGGTGCGCAAATGCCTATTGTGCTTCCAGGTTTTAAAAAAAAATTATCATCCAGGCCTGCCATTAATTTTCCGATTATCCTCCAAAACAAATGCATTATGAAATCATCTGGTTTTTCCCCTGCAAATCCGGAAAACAAGAGATATCTGCATCAGCGCTGACAGATTTTCTCACCGGAATCATAAAATCCCGGGCTGCAATTGTAAAGCCCGGATCCAAAATCAATTAATTTTATTGACCTTATATACTGTTTCATGGTGTATTGACATGCATGAACAGGATATCTGCATATAAAATAATTTTTCATGTCCTCCATCTTAACCGGTTCAGCGGATTATGATCACATCATCTGGCTGAGGTTTAAATAAAAACTCAAATTCATAAAAAAGGAAACATCATGAAAATTATTGTGCTTGGCGCAGGCCTTGTGGGCAGTCCCATGGCTGCTGACCTGGCAAAAGACAAAACAATGCAAGTAAGCGTGGCAGATATTTCAGAACACAAGCTTGCAAAATTTAATAATAATCCTGAAATAAAGACCATTTGCCAGGACCTGTCTGACCAGGCCCTGCTGTCAGACCTTGTGTCGGGTTTTGATATGGCTGTCAGTGCAGTCCCAGGCTTCATGGGTTATCAGACACTTAAAACAATAATAGAGACCAGAACCGATGTTGTGGACATTGCATTTTTTCCTGAAGATGCATTCTCCCTTGATGAACTTGCACATCAGAACAATGTAACAGCCGTGGTTGACTGTGGCGTGGCCCCCGGCATGAGCAATATGCTTGTATCATATGCAGATACCATGCTTGAAAAAGCTTTAAACGCGGAGATATATGTGGGCGGATTGCCTGAAATAAGAACTCTGCCCTGGGAATATAAAGCAGTTTTTTCTCCTGTGGATGTGATTGAGGAATATATAAGGCCGGCTTTTTATGTCAAAAATGGAAAAATCATTGAGAAGCCTGCATTGAGCGAACCTGAACTGATTGATTTTCCAGTTGTGGGCACCTTGGAGGCTTTTAATACTGACGGTCTCAGATCCCTTATAAAAACAATGGATATCCCGAACATGAAGGAAAAAACCATGAGATATCCGGGCCATATCGAAAAAATCAGGCTTCTGCGTGATAATGGTTTTTTCAGCAAAACACCAATGGAAATAAACAATCAGACAATACGGCCCATTGACCTTGCTGCCAAACTTTTGTTCCCGTCCTGGGAACTGAAAAAAGGCCAGGCTGATATTACAATAATGAAGGTGCGGGTGGAAGGCCAGAAAGGCGGGCACAAGACTTCATATACATGGGATCTGTTTGACCGCTATGATGCCCAGACACAGACCCATTCCATGGCGCGCACCACAGGATATACAGCCACAGCAGTCCTGCGCCTGATCCGTGAAGGCATGTTCAGCCGCAAGGGGATCATTGTTCCGGAATTTATCGGACAGGACAGGCAATGCATGGAATTCATAATGACTGAATTAAAAAAACGGGGTATTATTTATACTCAGACCTGTTCCAACAACATATCGGAATAATATTTTATAAAGGTTTAAAAATTTTGACTCTACCCAAAATTCTGGCCCCTGCAGGCAACAAAGATTGCTTTTTAGCAGCCATTGCAGCAGGAGCCGACGCTGTTTACTGCGGGCTGAAAATTTTTTCAGCCCGCATGGAAGCTGAAAACTTCAGCATTGAAGAACTTGGCGCATTAACGCAGCTTGCACATTCAAAAAACATAGAAGTTTTTCTGGCCTTCAATTCGATAATCAAGGAGACAGAAAAAGAAAAAGTATTCAGAATCCTTTGTAAACTGGTCAGGTTTGTTGACTGTGATGCTCTGATCATACAGGATCCGGCAATTATAGTGCTTGCACAAAAAGCAGGGTTTAAAAAACAATTTCATCTGTCAACACTTGGCAATTGTACTTTTCCATCAGGGCTTGCGCCTGCCGCACAGATGGGATTCAACAAGATTGTTCTTCCAAGGGAATTTACAATTGACGATATAAAAAAAATGGCAGAAAACCTCCCTGAAAAGACAGAACTTGAAATTTTTGTACACGGAGCCTTGTGTTATTCAGTATCAGGGCGATGCTACTGGAGTTCATGGTTTGGCGGCAAAAGCGCGCTCAGGGGAAGATGTGTACAGCCATGCCGGAGGCTGTATGAACAAAAGGGAGAAAAAAAACAATATTTCTCCTGCATGGATTTTTCAGCAGATGTGCTATGCAAGGTATTAAAACAGATACCTGAAATTACAGCCTGGAAAATAGAGGGCAGAAAAAAAGGACCCCATTATGTATATTACACAGTCAAGGCTTATAAAATATTAAGGGACCATCCAGAAGACAAAAAACAGGCTCTTATGTTTCTTGATTATGCAATGGGAAGGCAATTCACACATTATAACCTTTTATCCCAGAGAAAAAGGAATCCTCTGGATCATAGTTCTGAAACAGGTTCCGGGCTCTTTGCAGGAAGAGTCAAAAACCCCTGCGACCCCTATTTCATCACAAGAGAGTCTCTTTTTCCTTCAGACCTTCTGAGAATAGGATTTGAAAACGATACTTTCCATGATATCCAGAAAGTAACCAGGGCTGTGCCCAAGAAAGCAAAATTCTATCTGAACAAAAAATTAAAACACAGAATTAAAAAAGGCACTCCTGTATTTATCATAGACCGCAGGGGAAAGGAACTTGCCGGACAGCTTGATATTCTGGAGTCTGAACTTGAAAATATAAACAAAGAAGGGGTAAGGCCTGTTAAAAAAGCCCTTGGCCTGCCCATTTCCAAACACACCGGAAAAATACCGGCACCTGCAACCGAAATCCATCTTTCAAGGGAAAAGCATGGGAAGTATGCACAGGGAAACGCTTTGTGGATATCAACCAGAAATTACGGCCATTCCCCTTCTTCCGGAGACTGGCTGTGGCTTGATCCCGTGATATTTCCCGATGAAGAAAAAAAGTGTGCCCAATATATATCCCGTGCCATCAGAAAAGGAGCAAAAAAATTTGTTTTAAATGCACCCTGGCAATTATCATTTTTCAAGAATCCTGAAAAACTCACCCTGTGGGCAGGCCCGTTCTGCAATATTGCAAATTCAGCAGCAATATACAGGCTGAAGGCTTCAGGATTTTCAGGAGTCATTATCAGCCCTGAACTTGACAAGGAAACAATATTAAGCCTTCCTGCAGCAACTGCCCTGCCGCTGGGCATAGTCATACATGGGCTGTGGCCGCTTGGAGTTTCAAGAAGCATTTCCAATGACCTTGCCCTGAACAAACCATTCACAAGCCCTAAAGGCGAAATAGCCTGGGTCTCAAAACACAATAATAACTATTATGTATTTCCCAACTGGTATCTTGATCTCAGGTCAAAAAAGAATCTGCTTGAAAAGGCAGGATTCAGTGTTTTTATTCACATCAACGAACGCATCCCGCGGGGTATCAGACTTAAAAAACGTCCGGGGTTGTGGAACTGGAATCTGACATTATTGTAATAAGTCAGCAATGCTTTAATTTATTCAGGCCATCCTCAGAACCGAAAAGAATCAGTATATCACTGTCTTTTAATACAAAATCAGCCCTTGGTATAAAATGTACTTTTTCAGGCACCATTTCCTTGATCGCCACAACCTGAACCCCGAAACGGTTGGTCAGATCAACCTGTCGAAGGGTTTTGCCTATGAAATTTTTTGGGACAACAAGCTCAATAATCCCGTAACCCTCCATAAACGGCAAATAATCAATAAGATTTGGATTGTGAAGGCGCTCGGCCATGAGAATGGCATTATCCTTTTCAGGAAATGAAATTTCATTGACCCCCAATTTCTCAAGCACACGCCTGTGGGGTTCATTAATGGCCTTTGCAACAATGTGCTTCACCCCAACCTCCTGGAGATTCAATACAGCAAGAATGGAATTGCTCAATATGGAACCTATGCTGACAACAGCCGTGTCAACATCAGCCACACCAAGGGCTTCAATTGTTTTCACATCAGTTGCATCAGCCACAATTGCCTGGGTCACATTGTCCTTGATATTCTGGACAAGGTCTGGATTCTTGTCAATTGCAAGAATATCATGCCCTTTGTTAAACAGATGAGTTGCAAGATAATACCCGAAATTTCCAAGCCCTATAATAAGAAATTGTTTCATAAGATTTTATGCCTCATCCTATCATAATATTTTCCTGTGCATAATAATATCTTTCAGGAGTCCTGGCCCGGCTTACGGCCATGGCAATTGCCAGAGGCCCAAGGCGCCCTATGAACATCATTATCGATATAATAAGCTTACCTGCCGCAGAAAGTCCCGGAGTTATTCCGGTTGAAAGCCCCACCGTTCCAAAGGCGCTTACAGTTTCAAACATGAGCTCCAGAAATTTCCCACGGCTTGCCATATGAGAAACTTCCCCTATTTCCACCTGTTGAAGAAGGATAATGCCGACACCAATTACAAACAGGCTGATCATAATTAAACTTACGGCTTTGGCAATACTTGTGTCTGAAATTTTTCTGTGAAAAATCTGGGGATATTCCTGGCCAAGCAGTCTGGAAAACCCCAGGATCACCATGCTTGAGAATGTGGTAATTTTCACGCCGCCTCCGCATGATCCAGGAGCTGTGCCAATGAACATCAGAATAATGGTGACAAACAGGGTTTCATTGGTAAGACTGCCGATGGAAAGGGTGTTGAATCCGGCAGTCCTGGAATTGACTGCAAGAAAAAAAGAAGCAAGAATCTTATGGGGAAAAGACTGTGCAGACAGGGTATTATGATATTCAAGCACACATATGAGACCTGTGCTCATCACAAGCAAAACCATGGTGCTTGACAATACCAGCTTGGAATGCAGACTCAAAAATCCCCAGGCGCGGCGTGAAAACGGAAAATGATGTTTTATTTCAGACAGGACAATGAAACCTATGCCGCCAAGGATGATCAGGGTACATATGGTCATATTGACAAGAAAATCATCCTGATACCCCACAAAACTGTCAGTAAACAACGAAAAGCCTGCATTGCAAAAAGCACTTATTGAATGAAAAACAGAATAAAATATGGCCCTGAGGGTTGAATACCGGGAATGGAACCTGAAAAACAGCAGAACAGCTCCTGCCAGTTCAATGACCAGAGTAAAGAAAATCACATCCTTGATGAGAAACAATACCCCCCTTCCCTCGCCATAGCTGTAAGTGTCACGTATGAGCATTTTGCCGGTCATGCTCACTCTTTTTCCAATGGAAAATAAAAAAAGGGTGGATAAAACCATTATGCCTATGCCGCCAATCTGAATCAGCAGCATGATGATAATTTTACCGGTTACAGTGAATACGCCCACAGTATCAACCACGGTAAGCCCGGTAACGCAGACAGCTGAGGAGGCGGTAAAAAGGGCATCAATAAAAGCAAGATTTTCCCTTACAGTTGATACAGGAAGCATCAGCAGAACAGAGCCCAGTGCTATCAACCCCGCATATCCGAGAATAAGAATACGGCCTGGCGATCTGCCAAAAGGCCTGCTAAAGTCTTTCTTTCTCAATTTGAGTTTCTTTCATCAGGTTCAATATCATGGGGCCAAGTTTTACCTGATACCTTTAAAAAGTCAAGTTTATTTCATTCCACAACACTCATACACAAAAGCCGTCACGCAATTAAAATACAATAATGAAATAAATATTATTATTATAATAACAATAATGATATTTATTTTTCATCTGTTTTAAGTTTCGCCTTATTTTAATTTTATTTTCCAATGTATCTGTCTGAAATATAAACAAAAACACGGGTCAGACAGATCAGGGGTAATTCATGGGGTATGAATTTTGCTGATCATGGAACAAAAGATTATTTTAATAACCATAAATCACTATTCTGGAGGAATTTTATGTCGGTAAAAAAACTTTTTTTCTGCATCGGATCTGCCATAGTGCTGACTTCAAACTCTGCCCATGCGGCCGGCATACCGGCAGTTGATACCGGAAGCACAAGCTGGATGCTTATTTCAACTGCACTGGTACTGCTGATGATGCCGGGCCTTGCCATGTTTTACGGTGGCCTTGTAAGATCCAAAAACGTTCTGGGCACCATGATGCATACCTTTGTATCAATCGCTGTCATAGGGGTTTTATGGGTAATCTGTGGATATTCTTTGACATTCGGCCGCAACATTTTCGGCGGAATAATCGGGTGGAATTCCGATTTTGTTTTTTTAAAGGGAATTGATAACATGATTTCCAATGGAATCCCCGAATATATTCTTGCCATGTTTCAGGGAAAATTTGCCATCATAACCCCTGCACTGATCAGCGGAGCAATAGCTGAAAGAGTTTATTTCAGAGGATATATCCTGTTTATAGCTCTATGGTTTTTCGGTGTTTACGCCCCCCTTTGCCATTGGGTCTGGGCAAGTGACGGCTGGCTTTTCAATGCAGGGGCATCAGGAGTGATTGACCTTGCAGGCGGGCTTGTGATTCATGTATCAGCAGGTATCAGCGCACTTGTTGCCGCCATTTATCTGAAACCAAGAATAGGTTATCCCAAACATCCGGCTTCTCCCAACAATCTTGTCATGACCCTGATGGGAGCAGGACTTTTATGGGTGGGATGGTTTGGATTCAATGCAGGCTCAACCCTTCAAAGCGGTCTTGATACGGCAAGAGCACTGACCATGACACAGGTTTCAGCAGCCAGCGGAGCTTTAACATGGCTTGCCATTGAAGCCTTGCATTTTAAAAAAGCTTCTGCATTGGGCTTTGCATCAGGCATACTTGCAGGCCTTGTGGTTATTACCCCTGCAGCAGCAGTTGTTCTGCCTTCAGGAGCATTGTTACTGGGCGCACTTTCATCCATTATCTGTTACGGTGCCTTGCAGATAAAAATGAAACTGGGGTATGATGATACACTTGATTGTTTCGGTATACACGGAGTTGGAAGCGGATTTGGAGTTCTTGCATTGAGCTTTTTCATACGCGATTCATGGCTTAAAACCGCCTCGGCCTCGGCAGGCCATGCATGGACTGCCTGGAATCAGCTCTTCATTCAGTTCAAGGGCCTTTGTGCCACCATTGCCCTTGCTGCTGTCATGACATTGTTAATCTGTATTATTGTTGAAAAAACCATTGGATTCAGGCTGGATCAGGAAAGTGAGATCACAGGGGTTGACACTGCCCTGCACGGAGAACACGGATATGATTTCTGATCACTAATCTTCAGAATATTTACCCGGCGGAACAGATCATGGTATTTTCCCGCCGGGTTCACAATCATTGCAGGCTTATTTTGCAGTGCGGGCCTGTGACAAGCAGGTTATTGGGCAAAGTGGACTGGATTTTTTCCATCTTGCTGCCCATCAGAATATCCTTTATAACCCCATGCCCGTATGCACCTAAAACAATGAGAGAATCATGGGCAATCCCATACAGCATTGAATCAAAATCGGAAATCTTATAAAAATTCCAGCTTGTGCATAATTGGTCAAAAGGCTCTGAAAGGCCTTCATTGCTTACTATCTGCCTGTAATAGTCTTCACTGTGTTTTTCCATCATGGTATAAAAATTAAGATCAAACCCTGAAGACATTGCCATTTTCAGGCCAAGTTTCAGGGCATTCAATGCATTTTTCGAACCTCCGAAAAAAACAGAGATACTTTTCCAAGGCTTGAACACAGGGCTTGTTATTAATACGGGAAAAGTTGCATGCTTCAGAACTCTTCTCACCTTGGGGCCTATGTGGCCCAGCCCGACTTTTGAAGACAAATCACTTATTGATCTCGGGCTGCACATGAAATCAAAATTGGTTGGAATGTCGGGCAGAGAAGAGGCGGTAAAATTTTTGGGCTCGTAAAACATGGGCTTCATTCCCATTTCATTGAACAATTCCTCTGCATGTTTTTTTGCAGTCTCAGGAGAAAAAAGGTATGATTTATCAAGGTCAATCTGAATGGCATCATTGGAAAAATACATTAAAAACTTATCACTTTTCGGGATATACACCACAGGGAAAGCACTTATGGTTTTGCAAAAATACAATGACTGAAGAAAAGTTTCCCTGCCAAAGGGAGTATTTCTGAAAATGTGAAGCAGTTTATAATTCATTTTTATCTCCTTTGCTCATTTTATCATCCCCATCAGTGGACACTGGTCTGCATAATCAATTCCCTGCGATACAAATCCAATATCTTTGTTTTTGAAATCATGCCTATGAATCTGTCATTTTCAACCACAGGTATGGTTGACATATTATTGATATCCATCATATCCAGGACTTCCTGCAGGTCATTCTCAAGACTGGCCGTCATCACATCTGTATCCATTATCTGGTTTAAAAAAATCATATCATATATTCCGGGATCCAGAGCATATTTTCTTATGGTGCTTATCTGGATAATCCCTCTGTATTCTCCGGTTTTATCCTCAACCACGGGAAAAAAATCCTGATCAGATGTTTTTAACAATTCAATAAATTCCCTGAATACCATATTTTCTGAAACACTGACATACCCGGATTCAATCAGCTCGGTAATATTCAGATCAGACAGAATCCTTGCATCTGTTCCCGGCCTTAAAAACTGTCCCCTTTCAATCAATTCCTTGAAATAAAAGGAAGCCGGTTCAATATAATGGCTCATGGTGGATGAAATTGAAGACACCACAATCAAAGGGAGAATAGTTTCATACCCCCCTGTGATCTCAACAATAAGAAAAATTCCGGTCAAAGGGGCCTGCATGACCCCGCTTATGACACCTGCCATGCCAAGAAGGGCATAAGCCCCTTCGCTTGCGCACCCTGCAGAGGGAAATATCATCAAAAAAATCTTGTAGAACATGATACCCGAAAGGCTGCCGATTACCAGACAGGGAGCAAAAATTCCGCCTGACCCTCCCCACCCCAGGGTTATTGCAGTGGCAATAATTTTTGCGAAAACAGCAACCGCGGTTAAGAAAAGCCCCATGGGAAAAGAACCTGAGACCATGGCCTGAATATAATGATATCCTTCACCAAGAACAACCGGCATGAACATGCCGATCAATCCCACAACACACCCTCCGAAAATCGCCCTTGCCCACAGGGAGGATGTAAACTGCCTGGCAAACCTGCCTGTCTGCCTTAAAATCTTTGTAAAACACACTGAAATCAGGGCCGTAACAACTGCAAGGCAAAGCGCGGGCAACAGATCTGCTATGCTGATCTGAAACAGGTGATGATTGAAAATAACCTGTTCAGGGATAATGCTTTCACTGACCTCGGTACCAGCAACAGCAGCAATGGCAATGGGAATAATATTAACAAACTTCCATTCTCCCAGAATCACTTCCACTGAAAATACAAGCCCTGCAATGGGGGCATTGAAAATTGCGGCAATTGCCCCTGCAGTTCCGCACCCCACAAGGGTGATACGCTGGCGGTCATTCAATACAAGCAGCTTGGCAATATTGGAGCCAATGGCTGATCCGCTCATGACAACCGGAGCTTCAGGCCCGGCTGAGCCTCCGCTTCCAATGGTGAAAAAATTGGAAATAAGCCTTGACCAGCTTGAACGAAGCCGCAGCAACCCGCCATATCTTGAAACAGAGTAAATTACCTCAGGCACTCCATGCCCTGCACCCTCCCTGGCAACCTTTTCAAGATAAAAAGTGGAAAGCAGGGCACCTATTCCCGGAAAAACAAAGGCCCAGCTGTATTCGCGGAAAGGCTCCAGCCATTCAACAGCAGCTTCAAGGGATAATCTCAGAGTAACAGCGGCAAGTCCGCTGAAAATCCCGGTAACAGAACCTGCAACGATCAGAAGCAGGCGGTCGTCAAGCCGGAACAATTTGTTATATACAGTTCTATACCAGTCTTTCAAGTGTAACATCTATTCAGTTTTGCTCAGCTAAATCGGGTTAGTTTTCTCTAAGAGCTCAATCTGCTCAATTATCTGATCCGGTTCGGGACATGATTCCAGCATTTTTCTGAACTGTGTATTGCGCAGACAAAATGAAAGTACGGACAGCAAGTGCAGATGCAGTTTCAATGAAGGACACAATAAAAAAAACAGAACAGATACAGGTACCTGATCCAGGGAATTATAATCAACAGGTTTTTCAAGAAAACATAATGGAACCAGCGGGGTTTGCAGGTATGCCAACTGGCTTCTTGGATGGGGAATGGCAATGCCGTTGTCTATTCCGGTTGAAAGGGCCTGTTCTCTTTCCACCAGTTGGGTTAAAAGGTCAGCCTTGAAATCATCAGGTATCGTGGAAATCTGATCAAGACACGAGTCAAGTACGGTTTTAACATCATCACCTCTGATGCCAAAATAGATACCACCGTTCTTAACAGCTTCCGACAACATGACAGCCTCATCGTTCTTTTTTTCAGGCTCAGCCCTGCCTGACAGATTCAGACGGATATTATGCCTGGCAGCCCATTCAGCAAGCTCATTTGTGCGGAATCTGTAATGCGTTCCTGTTTTGAAAACCGGCAACTTGCCCTGGCGTACCCATCGTTCAATGGTGGTCGGTGCCACCCCGAGATGTTTTGACAAATCAAAAACTGAAAGTTCCATACAGATTTCCTTATTGTTTTATGCATGTTATAAAACATACTGCAAACAATGACAACCGATAAGTTCACAAAACAGCTTATGTTCCATTATGCAACATAAGCGTTCACTTACCGTTGACAAACTCAGGGGGCTCGTATAATTAAACTAATCTGAATATCTGAAATATTATTATGGCTCAGACCGGGCAAAGCCGTGGTGCTGTTGTCCGGACAATATAAACAATGAATATAATTTTTCTGGAGACAGATTATGATTTTTAAATTTTTTCCTTTTATGTTGTGGTTCAAAGACTACAACAGAAAAAAACTCAGTGCCGATGTCATAGCCGGAATCACAGTGGCAATGGTATTGATCCCGCAATCAATGGCATATGCACAGCTTGCAGGCCTTCCTGCATATTTCGGTCTCTATGCGGCATTTTTGCCGCCAATGGTGGCCTCCCTGTTCGGTTCAAGCCGTCAGCTTGCCACAGGCCCCGTTGCCGTTGTATCACTTATGTCAGCGGCTTCACTGGAACCGCTTGCAACTGCCGGCAGCGCCCAGTTCATTGCATATTCCATTATCCTTGCATTGACTGTGGGATGTTTTCAGCTTTTTCTCGGGGTATTCAGACTGGGTCTTGTTGTGAATCTGTTGTCCCATCCGGTTGTCAACGGATTTACCAATGCTGCGGCAATAGTGATTGCCTCATCCCAGCTGTCAAAACTTTTCGGAGTATATGTGGATAAGGCCCCGCACCATTACCAGACAATAATAAATGTATGCAGATCAGCTCTTCACTATACCCATCTTCCAACCCTGGGCCTTGGTCTGCTCGCCATCCTGATAATGGTGGTGTTAAAGCGCGTCAACCCGAAAATTCCCAATGTTCTGGTCGCAGTTGCCATAACAATCCTGATCTCAAAATTCACAGGATTCAACCATGATGTTTTTATCCCCATTGAAAATATCAGGGATCATGCAATTGTGGAAACAATCACGCAATTCAACCGGGATCTGTCCTCGATTGAATCTCTCAGCCTCAAAAGGGCAAACCAGAACAAAACACTGCAATCTGTCAAAGCAGAAGAAAAAAAACACCCTTCACAGGATGCCACCAGAAAAAGACTGGATATTGAGTACAGGCTCGGGCTAGTCCAGGCGGAAATTGACAGAATAAAAAATGCTGCCCATCTCAAACGCGAATCTCTCAGGCTTGTTCTTTTCATGGCTCCGAAAGATTCCAAGGAGGCTCCTGTTTTCTATACTGCCTCGACACTGCCGGCCGGCCTTGAGACAGACGGGCGCAAATGGAGGCTTAAACTTGGAAACAAACCCGTTGATACAGGCCGGATCAAAATGATGGGAGCAGGAGCTGTTGTGGGGAAAATTCCAGAAGGCCTTAAACTGGCAATCCCAAAAGCTCCCAAAGGGACATCCTATTTTGCCGCATTCATTCAGATGCTGCCCTTTGCAGTCATCATATCTCTTCTGGGCTTCATGGAAGCAATTGCCATTGCCAAATCAATGGCTGCCAAAACAGGCCAGAAACTTGATCCAAACCAGGAACTGATAGGCCAGGGCCTTGCCAATATCATAGGAGCCTTTGGCCAGGGCTATGCTGTTTCAGGTTCCTTTTCAAGATCTGCGGTCAATCTTCAGGCCAATGCAGTCACAGGCATATCATCTGTTGTTACAAGCATCATGGTAGGCCTGACCCTGCTTTTTTTCACCCCTCTTTTATACCACCTGCCCCAGTCTGTGCTGGCAGCAGTGATAATGATGGCCGTGATAGGACTTGTGAATGCATCAGGTTTTATCCATGCATGGAAAGCCAAGCGTTCAGAAGGGATAATCTCGCTGATTTCCTTTGGTGCAACCCTGTATTTTGCCCCGCACCTTGAAGAAGGCATAATGATCGGTGTCGCACTTACCTTTGCCCTGTTCATATACAAGCATCTGAGGCCGAGCGTGTCATTGCTTTCCCGGGCAAGGGACAGCAGCCTGAGAGATGCGGTAAAGGCAGGGCTGAAACAATGCAGACACATTGCTGTTGTCCGTTTTGACGGTTCCCTGATTTTTACCAATGCAACCTATCTTGAGGACAAGGTCCTTGAATATATTGCAGAAAAACCTGAACTGCTCCATGTCCTGATCGCTTCAAAAGGGATCAATGATACTGATGCTTCAGGAGAAGATGCCATATCCATTCTCATTGACACGGTCAGAAGCAGCGGAAGACAGATATCTTTCTGCGGTTTAAAGGAAAATGTTCTTGCGGTAATGGAAAGAAC
>CAYUOB010000025.1:0-28535 GCA_964446145.1 uncultured Desulfobacula sp. | reverse complement strand
CGGCCAGTCAGACCCATATGGCTGCAGAAACCCCGAATGCAATAAACAGAATCTTTTAAATCTTTTTTTGGGTCATCATTCTTAAAGGCACTATGATGGAGACAAGGATAAGCCCGAAAAACAATGCATAGGTCGGGCTGAAATAATGTACAAGCAAATATTTCATAAGCCCTGACAGAAGAAAAATTGCACCCACAGCCCCAGTTGCCAGCCTTAAGACAAAGAAAAAATCCTTTGATTCAAAAAACTGTGCCAGATTCTTCAGATGCGCCTGCCTGGCAGGCCCGCAGATAATCTTTGCAGCACTGTTCAGCACATGGATTATATTGGAGGGATTAATGTGCTCAAGCACAGTAAAAACCCGTTCATATATATTAAAAATCAAAAGAAAAGTGCCGCCTGACACTCCTGGAATAATATTGGCGGTTCCAAGACAGAAACCCATTGCAATATCCCTGAGCAGAAAAAAAACTGTAGCGTCTGTATAAGGTTTCATCTGAATGATATGCCTGTTATTCATTCCAGCCATGCTGGCCGATCAGCTTCACAAATCTACATGCTCCCAGATTACGGGTTTTAATTCCGCCGGGTGTTTTTTCAAGCTTTATCAATTCCTGTGAAAAACTGCCGCCCACAGGCATGATCAGCCTGCCTCCCATTGCAAGCTGATCAACAAGCGGGTCTGGAATTTTATGCCCTCCTGCTGTAACAATAATTGCATCAAATGGGGCTTCCTGCTTCCAGCCCTGGGTACCGTCTGAATATCGGGTCACGATATTATAGTATTTCAATGCATCAAAAAGTTTTCTGGCCTGCAGAAAAAGGGTATTATTCCTTTCTATGGTATAAACCTTGTAAACAATCCTTGCCAGGACAGCAGCCTGATATCCTGATCCGGTTCCAATTTCAAGAACCCTTTCATCTCCGCTCAACCCAAGGGCCTGGGTCATTTCAGCAATAATATAGGGCTGGGAAATTGTCTGACCTTCACCGATAGGAAGGGGAAAATCCCCATAGGCGCTGTCAAATAATGCTTCACTGACAAAAAGATGCCTTGGAACCTCAGACATTGCACGAAGCACAAGAGGATCGGTCACTCCCCTGGCAGCAATCTGTTTTTCCACCATTTCCAGGCGGCGGCGGGCATATTTTTTGGGTTCATCCTTCATGGCTCCCTTAATAACAGTATTACAGCCTTTCAGTCAAGGTTATACACTGTCTTCAATCTTGTCTTGATTTTTAATGCCCGCACCAGTATTTATACATTTATGAACAGACTTGATCAAATCCTGCTGGCATTGATAGTATCCGGTATTATAATGCTTATCGGCATAAGCGGCTACATGATAATTGAAAAATGGAATTTTCTTGACGCTCTTTATATGACTGTTATCACCATGAGTACAGTGGGTTTTATGGAAGTACATAAAACAGGATGTGCAGGAAGAATATTCACCATTATCATGATATTTGCCGGTGTTGGATATTATCTGTATATTGCAGGAGTTATCATGCAGGCCATTGTTGAAGGAGAAATACAATCTCTTCTGGGGAGAAAACGATTGGATAAAAAAATCAGCAAACTGAAAAACCACTATATTGTCTGCGGTTACGGACGTATAGGCAGGGTATTATGCCAGCTCATCAGGGAAGAAACAAATGATATTGTGGTAATAGAACAGGATGAAACCCTTATCGATACATTAACACAGGACAAAATGCATTATCTCCAGGGTGATGCTGCCGATGAAAATACTCTGACCAAGGCAGGCATAGAAAAGGCTTCTTTTCTTGTGGCTGCCCTTGGAACTGATACTGCCAATGTCTTTCTTGTTCTGACAGCAAGACAGCTCAACCCTGATATTTTCATCATGGCCCGTGCAAGCAGCCCCGGAGTGAGAAATAAGCTCATGGTTGCAGGGGCCAATATAGTTGAGTCTCCATATGATACAGGAGCAGTATCAATGGGCCTGAAATTATTGCGCCCCAGTGTCAGCAGCTTCCTTGATGTTGCATTGTCAAGAAAACGGGAAGCCATACAGATAGAAGAATTATTTGTCCCGACAAAAAGCCGTTACACTGATATCGCATTAAAGGACTCTGGAATAAGACAGGATTTCAACCTCATCATAATTTCCATTAAAAAAGCTTCAGGGGAAATGCTGTTTAACCCGCATTTTGAAACCCTGATCGAACCTGGAGACACTGTAATTGTAATGGGCAAAACCCCTGACCTGAGAAAATTTGCTGCAGCAATAAATCAGTCCTAAAAAAACCTTGTCATTCCCTCAGGACTGACCATTGCTGCACAAAAAACCATACAATATTAAATCTTGTAGATCACACGCTCATCTGTAATAATAATATCAATGGTAAATTTTCTTGACTCCATCTGAATCTGATCAACTATCTGATCCTCATAGGCAAGGGAAACCTTTCTGCATGTTTCAGGCAGTTTTGTTATAAGCTTGGTATAAAAATTATTGCCGAATCCTATCCTTCCCCCCTTATCATCAAAGGCAAGGCCGGGTATGATGGCTATATCAATATCTTCCAGTGCTATTTTCTTGCATTTTGAGGTATCAGGCTCAAGAATTCCCTCGGAACCTTCGACAAGGTCCTTGTCATAATTTGTTATCTTATAAAGATTTATGGAATTTTTAGCTTCAGTAAATACCGGCAGGACAATTCCCTTTTCAATCTGTAAAGCTTTTTTAATAATATTGGCTGTGGGAATTTCATGGCTTACCGGAGTATACAGAAATGCAAGCTGGGCTTCCATGAAATTGGCAAATTCAAAAAGCTTGTGCTCAATTTTCCTGTACTTTGCCTCAAGTTCTTCTTTTGTAAGCTTGTCCAATCGTTCAGCAACCAGAGCCAGATTGTTTTTTTTTGCATTTTTTATATCATCCATAAGTTTTCTGTCCCTTCATTTTACAAAAAAAGTTTTTAGCAAATATTATACACGTGTTATGAATTGTCAACCTGCAATAACCATTGACTGTTTACACCCTCCGTGGTATCAGGTTAGGTTGTTGACTAATCTTTTAAATATAGGAATATAGCGATTATTAAAGGGGTAAAACGAAAAATCAATGCTGGATCTAAAATATATAGCAGCAAACCTGGATCATGTTAAAAACGGTATGGAAAAACGAAAGGCTAAAATTGATTTTGCCTTTCTCATGGAAAATGACGGAAAAAGAAAGGCGCTCCTTTCAGACATTGAAGCATTAAGGCATAAAAGAAATATTGTTTCAGATGAAATAGCTGAGATGAAAAAATCAGGCGGAGATGCCTCAGCCATAATTGAAGAAATGAGGAAAGTATCTGAAACCATTAAAACTCTTGACAAGCAGCTTAGTGAAGTTGATGAACTGATTAAAAATTTTCTCATATCAATACCCAATATTCCCCATGATGACGTACCAGAGGGCAGAGATGATACACAGAACCGGCTTGAAAAAACCTGGGGCCAGCCAAAAAAATTTGATTTTCAGCCAAAACCGCACTGGGAAATCGGCGAAACGCTGGGCATACTTGACCTTGCAAGGGCAGCCAAACTGGCAGGAGCAAGGTTTCCCCTTTATATCGGCAGCGGAGCAAGGCTGGAAAGGGCTCTTATCAATTTCATGCTGGACACCCATATTACCAAACACGGATATACAGAGACCCTGCCTCCTTTCATAGTAAACCGCACCACAATGACCGGAACAGGCCAATTGCCGAAATTTGAAGAGGATCTCTTCAGGCTCCAGGGCTGGGATTATTACCTTATACCCACTTCGGAAGTTCCCATGACAAATATGTATGCAGGTGAGATCATAGACGAATCTGCCCTGCCATGTAAATTCACAGCATATACTCCGTGTTTCCGGTCTGAAGCAGGCTCATACGGCAGGGATACCAAAGGTCTGATACGGCAGCATCAGTTCAATAAAGTGGAACTTGTCAAACTGACCACCCCTGAAACCTCCTTTGATGAACTGAATTCACTTCTTGCAGATGCAGAAACAATCCTTCAGATGCTTGAGCTTCCATATCAGGTTGTGACCCTTTGTACCGGAGATCTTGGTTTCTCAGCGACAAAAACCTTTGACATAGAAGTATGGATGCCGGGTCAGGATGATGGCGCAGGTAAATACAGAGAAATCTCCTCATGCAGCAATTGCCTTGATTTTCAGGCAAGACGTGCAGGGATAAGATTCAGAAGAAAAAACATGAAAAAACCTGAATATGTCCACACTCTGAACGGATCCGGGCTTGCAGTGGGCAGAACCTTTGCAGCCATACTGGAAAATTACCAGCAGCCAGACGGCTCTGTCGTTATTCCGGATGTCCTTGTTCCCTATATGGGGGGACAGGAGGTAATCCCAAATGAGAACTGATTTTTTCCCCGATGATGTAAAGCCATATATTATTCCAGAACCAAAAGGACAATTATATTACAAATGCCTTGGGTGCTCTGCTGAATATTCTGTTGACAATCTTTTATATGTGTGCCCGTCATGCAGCCAGGTTCTGCTGATTCATGACAGGAATACAGATTCTGTTAAAAAAATACCGGGTCAATTATGGCAGAAAATTTTTGACTTCAGAAAAATACTTAAGATACCTGCTTTAAAAGGAATTTACAGATATCACGAATTCATTGGCCCGTGTATACCTCTTGAATCAGTTATCTATCTTGGAGAAGGCAATACACCTGTTGTGGAAGCCAATAAATTCCTGCAGGAAAAAGTCGGCCTGAAATTTTTCTATAAAAATGACGGCCAGAATCCAAGCGCATCATTCAAGGATCGCGGCATGGCAAGCGCCCTGTCCAGCATAAAATATATGCTGGACAAAAATATAGTTTCCAATGTTATTGCTGTGTGTGCCTCAACAGGAGACACATCTGCTGCTGCTGCTCTTTATGCTTCATATCTTGGCGCAGCAATTAAATCTGCCGTTATCCTGCCCCATGGAAAAGTGACATCCCAGCAGCTTTCCCAGCCCCTTGGAAGCGGAGCCAGAGTTTTTGAAATTCCGGGTGTATTTGATGATTGCATGAAAATTGTGGAAACCTTGTCAGCCAGATATAATGTTGCCCTGCTGAATTCAAAAAATGCATGGCGTATTCTGGGGCAGGAATCATATTCATATGAAATAGCCCAGGATTTTGACTGGGATATGAAAAACAAAGTTATTGTCGTTCCCATCGGCAATGCAGGCAACATTTCCGCTGTAATGAACGGGTTCATAAAATTTTATGAAGCAGGCATAATTAACAGCCTGCCCAAAATAATCGGAGTGCAGTCTGAACATGCAGATCCTGTTTTCCGCTACTATCTTGAACCTGATAAAGCAAAAAGAAAATTCATGCCGGTGGATACCAAACCAAGCATTGCCCAGGCTGCAATGATAGGTAATCCTGTTTCCATGCCAAGGGTTATACAGATAACGGAAAAATATAACCGCCTTGCCGGCTGCCCCAGGGTGTTTTTTGTGCAGGTAACAGAGCAATCCATAATGGACTGGCAGATTGCTGCCAACAGAAACGGGCACATAGCCTGTACACAGGGAGGAGAATGCCTTGCCGGCCTTGTTAAGGCTTTAGAACAAAAAATAATTACCAGCGCTGAAACTGCTGTTCTTGACTCAACAGCACATGCGCTTAAATTTTCAGAATTTCAGGACCTTTATTTTAAATCAGAAATTCCGGACAACTATAAAATAAAAACCGACCCAGCAAATACCAATCTGCCGGATTTAATAATGCCGGAGGACTCAGATACAGCTCCGTCACAGGAAAAACGTCTCGGAAAAGAAGACATGGAAAAATTTGTGGAAAGCATATGCGGGCAGATTGCACAAAAACTTGATCTGGAAAAAGTTTAAATACCAGATGAAAAATAATATTGTTTATAAACTATTATTTTCAGCAGGGCTGATATCCTGTATTTTTACATATGCCTGTACTGCCACGTGTCAGGCCGGCGGCATAACAACCTCCTATAAACAATATTCCATTTTCAGGTATAAAAACCAGAATTTTCTGTGCGAACCTTATGTGGTCCACAAAGATGACTGGCTGTATAAAATATTCAGGGCAAAAGGAGAGATATCTGAAAAGGATTTTCCGTATTTTCTGAAAATCTTTAAGCGCATTAACCCTGAAATCAGCAATATTGATGCCATTGAGCCCGGTAACCATATCCTGATCCCGTTGAAAAAAATAAAAAAAGAGGATTACAACCAGACAAAATCAGGAAAAATTGATGTTTCCGTTGTTGAATTCTCAGCTCTGCCAAGGGATATTGACTTAAAACCATATATTAAAAAACATCTGGTAAAAAAAGGAGAAAACGTTTCAAGCCTGATGGATAAAAGCTTTCTGAAAAAAAACGGGCAACTTTCTGAAGAAGGCATAAAGGCTTTCAGGCTTGCAAATCCAAATATCAAGGATATCAATATAGTATATGAAGGCCGTGATATCTACCTGCCAGACCCTTCCATAAGATCGGCATCATGGTTCCAGGCTTTTATGGGCAAAAAAACTGCTCTGTCCGGCAGGCCTGATGGGCAAACCCCGCTGCCGTACAAAGCAGAGGCACTGACATCTCATCAATTATTGCAGCTAAAGCGCTATGCAGCATTAATAGGCGGGACTCTTCTGAGCAGAGGAGAAATGGTTTTCCCGGGAGAGAATAATTCAACCAGGATTCTGAATCTCTCCTCAAACCCGCTCATTGAAACATCTTCCGGAGAAAAAATTCTTATTCTGCCGGGTGAAAACCGCAATCAGGAGTTGTTGAAAAGTATCAGGACATACTGGAAAAACCTGAAAGTACAATCTGTTTCAAAAACTCTTGCATCCCTTAAAAAAACAGAATCCAGGCCCCAGCCTTCTGCAAACATCACTGCATGCCGCAAAAAAATGATCAGGGCAATTTTTTCAGATACAGATTACGAATACATTCCTGAAGCAAAAATACCTTTTACCATCAACAATATTGTCCTTGAAGCTGCTTTCGGCAGAATTGTCAGGGAAAACAGGCCTGATATTCTTCTGAATTTCGGAAACGTATATGGAGCAGCCCTGGATATACTCAAAAAACGGGAATTTGAGATCATAGACATCAATCCCGGCCTTGGGCCTGTCCAGATAATAAAAAAAATTTTTTCACATCTTGGATACGATACATGGGCTGACCCCTCATTCTACACAGGAAAGAATATTGAAATCCTTCACGGCCTGTATGCCGTAAAATTAGATGACAAGGACAAATTATTTATCGCTCTGGCAAAGCCCACTCCTGATGCAAGGATTTATCTTAACAATGAAAATATTAAAATCCTGCGTGCTGATTCATATGATTGCGTAAAACCCTGAAGGAGATTGTTTCATGAAAAAATTATCATGTCTGATGCTATGCATGATTATGATAGCATCATGCGCTGTACACAACAAACCAGGTAAAGGCAAAAAACAAATCGCAATTGCAACCCAGCGCCTTGGTGAACAATACTATAATGCAGGCCAGTACACAGCAGCGCTGAAAAACCTTTTGGAAGCCTATAAAACCATACCGGACGATCCTTATCTGAATAACAGCCTGGGACTTGTGTATCTGGCAAAAGACAGGTATGAGCTTGCCCGCCAGAAATTTCAGCGTGCACTTGAACTCAAGCCGGATTATGCACTGGCAAGAAATAACCTGGGCGCAGCACTGCTGAAGGAAAAAAAATGGGAGCCTGCCATAAAATGTTTCAAACAGGTAGCGAACAATCTTTTATATGCAACTCCTGAAATACCTTTGTCCAATCTGGGCTGGGCATATTTTCACCAGCAAATGTACAAAAAAGCTGTAAAATATTTCAAAAAATCCCTGGAACTGCGCCCCGGCTTTCTGGTTGCCATACACGGGCTTGCAACCACTTTCATTGTATCAGGCTCACCTGAATCTGCTGTAAGGCTGCTGACCCATGCCATAAAAAACAACCCTGAGGCTGCGATCCTTTACTCTGATGCAGCAAAAGCATATGAAGCATTAAAAGAATTCAACAAAGCACAAAAATACTGGAATCACGTCATTCAGACAGAGCCTGAAACATCTCCTCTGGCCAGAGAAGCCAGAAAACATACAGTTCAACTGAATTAATTTTTTACAGATTCTTCAGGCCCAGGCTCCTCCTCAGTTATATTGCGTTTCTGCGCCAGCTGAACAATGGATGGAGTTATAAAGATCAAAAGCTCGTTTCTCTTGTCCTTATTAATATCTGTTCTGAAAAGTCTTCCTATGATCGGGATTCCCGAAAGTATCGGGGTTCCTGAACTGCTTTTATTATCCGTTGTCTTCACGATACCGCCGATGACAATGGTATCATTGTTATTAACCAGAAGTTCTGTCTGAGCCTCATTTGTGGAAAGAGACGGGACACCGTTGGTAACGGAATCAATATCATTTTTGGTCAGATAGACTGTCATGGAAATCCTCTTGTCAGGAGTGACATGGGGAGTAACCTCAAGCAGCAGATCAATATTTTTGAACTTAACGGAAGAGCCTCCTGTGTCATCGCGCTCAAGATATGCGTATTCAAGGCCCTGCTTGATTCTGGCCTTTTTGTTGTCCAGGGTCAGAATCCTGGGAGAGGAAACCACCTTTACATCACCCTTTGTTTCAGATGCAGCAATCTGGGCGTTCAGGTTCAAAAAATTGGACCCTAAAATTCTGTAAAAATTAAAAGAACCTGAATTGACCGGCGATGTAATAGGAGAATTCAAAGCAATGCTGAAATCCTTGTCCCTTCCTGAATGTGCAGTCTGAGTTTTGGTCAGACTCAGTCCAAGCCCAAGTTCCCTTGAAAAATCCTTTGTTACCTCAACCACCTTTGCTTCTATCATTATCTGTGGAGTAACCTGATCCAGACGGTATATAAGTTCCCTGGCCTGTTTTATTTTGGCCCTGGTATCAGTTATGATGACCATATTCGTGCGCTTGTCCACGCTTATTTTACCCCTGTTCTTTGTCAAAATCTGGCTTATGTGGGGTTTGATATCCTTTTCAGCATCAGAATAATTAATGGGAATATATTCGGTAACAAGGGGCTCAAGGCTTTTTTTCTGTTCAATGGATTTTTTTCTGGCAGCAATGGCCTCCTGGGCAAGTTTTTCTTCTTTTTTAATGGTTTCCAAAGTTGCTATACGAATGACATTGCCTTCTTTTTTCATACCAAGGTCATTCATTTTAAGAACAAGATCAAGCACCTGATCCCAGGGAACAGGATCCTGAAGGCTGAGAGTCACTTTGCCTTTGACATTTTTGTCAATTGCAAAATTAAGACCGCCCACACTTCTTAAGATTCTGAAAACATTTTTAATATCAGTTTCATAAAAATCCAGTTTAATTTTCTCACCTGTATATTTTCTGGGTGCCCCCAGAATTTCTTCCGCCATTGTTTCTTTAAGTGATTCAGGAGGTCTGCCCTGTGCAACAGCATGTGAATCAGGCCCTTTGATCACAACCGGGCCTGATGTTTCAGAGCCTGAAACAATTTTCTTTTCAGCTTTGGCAAATACAGGAGGTTCAATGGAAGAAGGTTCAAAAATCATTGAAATTCTATTATTATTCTGAACGATCCTGTATGGAACCTGATCCCGTATCTCTATCTCTATTCTGGCATTCTTATCTTTTCCAGGAGCCTGCTCAGGCATTATGCGGTATACAGCTGATTTAAAATATCTGGTCAAAAAAGGACGTCTGCGGTATTTGGGAATAATTGTATTATAAAGGTTCAGATAAATTTTATTTTTGCCCTTCGGTGCGACATCGTATCTGACAGGATGATCTGTCTGTATGACAATATCAGACTGGCCGCCACGTGCCACATTGAACCGGATATCAGTCATTGTAGCTGTTTTGCCAAAAATTGCATCTGTATTGCCGGCCTCAGATTCATCAAGCGAACTTTTCTGTTTAACTCTGCCGGCAGAAGGCACAGCAGGGTTTTGCCCAGATGCAGACACAGCATCTGGTTCAGAAGCAGATCCCGCAAGCGAAACCAGCAGCCCTGTGTCTTCCTGAACAACTTTATAATCAAGATCCTTTTTCAGAAGAATCTCAACCCTTGCTGTGGTTTTTTCCTTGTCAGCATAATTTACCTGTATATCACTTATGGTGTCATTGTCAGGAATAAGCGGTTTTATAGGTTCTAAAAGCCCTGTTTCAGGGAAATATACTGCAATGCCAAAGGGAAAGGATTGTTTTATCGAAGTGTATACAAGTTTGCGGTTACCCCTGATCCTGACTTTAAAATTGCCATCCTTATGATCAAAAGAAACGGAGCTGATATATCTTGTCTCCTGTGATTCCGGCAAAGCCTTGGTCTCATGTCTGACTTTCCCTTCACTAACCTGTTCAGCAGTTTTCACCGAAGTTTTTTTATGGGTAACACACCCTGCCGCCATGAATATTGTCAGAACAATCACCAATAATTCTGCTGATAACCGTATTTTTTTCATCTGAAAAAAAGGCATATTACTCCCCATTGTCATTTTTATGAAGCCTGATTGTCTTAACACGTTCCTTAAGCCTTCCTCTATAATCTCTTATTAATTCTTTGACAATTATACTGTCATGTCTGATTTCAGATATCCGTCCCTGGTTTTTACCTATAAATGTTCCCACTCTAACCTCATAGCCTTTTCCGCTTGCATCTTCCACCATGGCAATTCGTCTTTTTTTCATTATGATGACAGCCACAAGACGAATCTGGCTTAATTCAATTTTCTCAAGGGGCGTTAAAATGTGCGCCGGCTTTCTAATGCCTGCCACCACAGGCACAACAGCTTTTTCCTGAAGCAGGGGTTTAAAAGGATCTATCTTGCCTTTTGGATCATAATGGGCGCCCTTGTTATCGTCCCTCAATTCTTTTTTCGGGTTCATGTCTGCCTGCGATGAAGGGGATGTCTTGGCAGAAGGTTTGACAACAGCGGCAGAAACTGATTTTTTTATTTTTGCATTTTTTTTTACGGGCCCCGGTTTAACAGCTATTCTGCCCGAGACAACATCTGAAGCTGTCTGGTGTTTTGATGAAGACGGGTCATTACATGCACAGAGCGCAAAAACAAACGTACACATAAACAATAATGAGATTATCCTTGACTTCATCACCTATCCTTTTCTTCTTTTTCTGCCCTTGTGTTTGCCGGATTTACCCTTTCTTTCAACAAACATATAGGTTACTGCACGGCAGCTCATTTCAAGTATTTTACCTGCTCTTCTAGTTTTAACATATACAGAATTAATATTAACAATCCTGTTGAGATGCATGATCTGAAAAAGAAAATCGGTAATCTGATGATAACGGCCCTCCACTTTTATGGCCACGGGAATCTGTTTGTAAAAATCTTTGTTAATTTCATTTTCAGGTTTAAATAACTGGAAAACAAGACCTGCGTCACTTCCGGCCCTTGAGATTGCAGTCAGCAGCCCAGGCAGTTCCCTTTTATCCGGAAGCGCTTTCATTGCAAGGCTAAATTCTTCTCTGGCTGCTGCCATCATTTTCTCATATTTAAGAATTTTTGAGGCTCTTTTCCTGTAAGTTGCAAGGGTTTTCACCTGATTCTGATAATTTTTCTGCAGTTTGGCAAGCCTGTCATACCGCGGCATGAAGAAAAAATAATAATATCCCCCGCCCAGCACAGCAAAAGTTGCAAGACAGATGAGAAGGCGTTGCAATTTTGTAAGTGCACCCACTTTCTCAAAAAACAGGCTCATCTTTTCCTTTATACCATCAAGTTTGACGTTCCCTTTGCTCATTTCCTGCCTTTTTTAGACTTTTTTGATTTTGCCTTTTTTTTTGGCTGTGTTTTTCTGCACAATAATTCAAAGGATTTCAACATGACATCTCCCTTGAATTTTTTCAGTCTGGAGGTTTTAAGATCAACCTTGTCAAAAAGCTTTGATTTTTCAAGCTTTTTCATGAAATCTGCTATTGTGGGATTATCAAAAGCAATCCCTTTAATTGTGACATGCTTTGAATCGGTTTTAAAACTTGTAAGCCACATCCTGTCTTTCACAACAAGGTCTGTCATGGCATCAAACAGGATAAACTGCCGACTTCTCTGTTTTTTCAGCGATTTTACTATTTTCAGTTTCGCTTTAAGCAGTTTCAGATCTTTCTTGATCTTTGCAACCCGGTCTGCCTTTTCCTTGTACTTGGCAATCTGATAATCGACCTGCTTTGTTTTTTCCTGCACTGCCTCAATCTTGTTATTGATCACCTGAGTATACCAGAAAAAAGCCACCATAGTCAGCAATATCAATAAAAGAAAGATGGAAATCTGGCGTCTGATATTCTCTTTTTTTCTGGCAATCCTGAATGGTAACAGATTAATTCTTATCATTTATCATCTACTTTTCGCAATGCTAGTCCAATGGCAATGGGAGCCAGCGGGGCTGCCCGGGTGATAAAGGATTCAGGAAATTTTTTCTCACTGACGTTTAAGGCTTCAAATGGATTGATTATCGAAATATCAGCCTCAAGCTCAGCCAGCAGGCTATCCTGAAATCCTTCAATAAAAATACCTCCACCGCTCAATATAATCTTCTCAACCTTCTCATCATTACCGGATTGATAGGTATTGACCACTTCGCCTATCTCAGAGCACCAGGCCTGGGCAATTCTCAGGCATATCTCCCTGACCGCATCCCTGGGTATACCCTCTATCTTCTCTCCGTTCATGGCCTGTTCAGCAATATTTGAATCAACTTCAAACTGGTTAACTATTTCCTCCACTATCTGGCCTGTTCCGGATACATTATCTCTCATCATCAAAGATGAATTTGCTTTTACTATATTTAACGAAGTCTTTGAAGCCCCCACATCAATAAGCAAAGTTGTTTTTTCCCTGTTTTCGTAGGGAAGAATTTCATATGCATTCTGCAGGGCAAATGTATCAACATCAATAATTTTGGGATCAAGGCCTGCAAGATGTATAAGGTCAATATATTCTGCCACCAGGTCTTTTTTAACAGCCACAACCAGTACATTCATCTGATCCGGGGTGAATTCACTTTCCCCCAGGATCTGATAGTCGATATTAACGTCATCAATATCATAGGGAATATATTGTTCCGCTTCGGAATAAATGGTGTCATGCAGTTCTTTTTCAGGACGTGTTGATGTGTTGATGGTCTTTATGACAACTGAATGGCCTCCGGTTGAAATGGCCACATTTTTTTCACGGATCTTCTGGGATTTGAAAAGTGTCCTGATGTCATTTGCAAGGGCATCAGGATCTGCCACCCTGCCTTCAACTATAGAACCGGCCGTAGTCCGGATCATGCCAAACTTATGCAATGTATATCCCTTAGCGCTCTCCTTAAGCTCGGCAACCTTAATGAAAGAGGAACCGATATCCAGACCCACAAGATGATCTTTTTTGCCAAATATCATAGGTTTCCACAAAAACAGGTAATTTTAAAATTCATACCGCATTCTCAAAGACGGTAAAAAGACAGTAAATAATATTATATTCCCCATCTCAATATTACTGTACTTTGATACGATATTGCTGTAAAGTCAAGTATTATCGTGCTCTTTGTTCAAGTAATAACAGAGGGCGCAGCAGACTGTCAAACAAAAACAGTAAAAATATGTAATAAATGTTACAAAAAAACAATAATTTAAAACATGTAAAACCTTTCAGGCTGGTCAAATTCTTTACTTTTTCCTCTCTTGTGATCATGTTTACAGCAACAATTGTCATCTCCGCATTAAATGCGCACTGGGTAAGAAATATCCTTCTGGAAAAAAGTGAAGAATATGCATCTTTGCTTGTGGCAAACCTCAACCACCAGATCATATCAAGGTTTATGCTTCCTGTTCTGATACGTTATGGCAAGGTCAGGCTCAGGGAAAAAGAGCAATTTCTTCTGATGGACAAGGTGGTAAGATCAACTCTTCACAGCTTCAACGTTGAAATGGTAACAATCTATGATGAGAACAATATTATCTCATACAGCTATGACCGCAGCAGGATAGGTCAGAAAAATGCCGGGGGTGTCCATTATAAGAAAGCCATGCACAATCAGACCAGTTCCAAACTCCTGCAGCAGGGAAGCTTTCTTGAACTTTTGTTCTGGTTTCCCCAGAAAACAAAAATAATCACCTTTTCTCCCCTTAGGGCAGAAAAGCAATTATCACCCGATCTTGCAGGCCCTGTCATGGGGGTTGTCGAAATTGTCAGAGATATTTCAGATGATTATAAAAAAATTTTCAAGCTACAGGGCCTTATTGTGGGATCATGCTTTGTTGTCATGGGTATACTTTTTATTGTTCTGAGATTTGTGGTCAAGCACGGTGAAAAAATCATACAACAGAGAGCCGAAGAAAGGCTTAAACTGGAAGAAAAACTCAACCGCGCAGAGCACCTTTCCGCCATAGGCGAAATGACGGCCGGAGTATCCCATGAAATAAGAAATCCTTTGGGTATCATAAAAAGCAGTGCCCAATTATTGAAAAAAAAGATGGAAAAGCTGGATGCAAGCACCACCATACCGGATATCATTGTGGAGGAATCAGCAAGGCTTGACCGTATTATCACAGACTTCCTTGATTTTGCAAGGCCAAGAATTCCTGACCTTCATCCATGTAAAATCAGTGAGATTATTGACAAAAACCTTGCATTTCTCGCACCCCAAATCAAAAAAAACAACATCAGGGTTACCCGCAATGTTCCCGATGACCTGCCCGAAATAATGGCTGACAATACAATGCTTTACCAGGCTTTTTTAAATATTTTTATTAATGCCTTCCAGTCAATGGACAAAAATGGATGCATCACTGTAAAAGCACGGCATGAGTCCGGATGCATCATCATCAATTTCATTGACAATGGCAAGGGAATTGATCAGGAAGTTCTAAAAAAAATATGGACACCGTTCTTCACGACAAAAGACACCGGAACAGGCCTTGGGCTTGGAATTGTCAAAAATATGATTGAAGCCCATAACGGAACCATTACAATTGAAAACGGTGACCCAGATGGGGTTAATGCGGAAATCAGGCTGCCGGTTCAGGAGATTTGATACAGATGGAAACGATTCTGATTGTTGATGATGAAAAAAACTATCCCATGATCATAGGGGAATTGTTAAAAGAGGAGGGATACGACTCCATGACTGCTTCCAGCGGAATGGAAGCCCTTGATATTTTAAGAACACAGCCAATAGATCTTGTGCTTACCGATGTGAAAATGCCGGGAATGAGCGGAATACAATTACTTGAAAAAATAAAGGAAATCAGCCCGGAGGTTCCTGTCATCATAATGACTGCCTATGGGAGTGTTGAAAAAGCCGTGGAAGCAATGCACAAAGGAGCATATACTTTCATACTCAAACCCTTTGAAAACCAGGCATTGATTGCCCATATCGCCAAAGCAATATCAGTTTACAGGATAGTTCAGGAAAACAGTGCGCTCAAGGATGCCATAAGTTCAAAATACTGTTTTGACAATATCATAGGCAAAAGCAAACCCATGCAGGAAGTATATGAAATCATTAAAAAAGCTGCCCCGTCCAGCGCCAGTATTCTGATAGAGGGAGAAAGCGGCACAGGCAAGGAGCTTGTGGCAAAATCCATACATTATAACAGCACAAGAAAAGATAAGCCTCTCATAGCTGTGAACTGTTCTGCATTTGCCCAGTCTCTGCTGGAAAGCGAGTTGTTCGGCCATGAAAAAGGAGCCTTTACAGGGGCTGACTCAATGAAAAAAGGCAGGTTTGAGATCGCTGACAAAGGCACCCTTTTTCTGGATGAAATAGGAGAACTTTCCATGCCTCTCCAGGTGAAACTCCTGCGTGTGCTGCAGGAAAAAACAATTGAACGGGTCGGCGGCACAACTCCGATTTCCGTTGATTTCCGCCTGATAGCAGCGACCAATAAAAATCTTGAAGAAGAGGTAAAAAAAGGCAGGTTCAGAGAAGATTTGTTTTACAGACTGAATGTTGTAAGGGCTGTCATACCTCCTCTGCGTGACAGGCCAGAGGATATCCCTCTTCTCATAAGCCATTTCATCAAAAAATACAGCTCAGAAGCCCAGCCCCCCGGCCGTGTCATCCGCATTGAACCTGAAGCAGTGCAGATCTTATGTGATTACAGGTGGCAGGGCAATGTAAGGGAACTTGAAAATGTAATTGAAAGATCCATCATCCTGTGCAGCGGGGACAGTATCACCACATCAGACCTGCCTTTGCACATCCGCCAGTACATACCCTCAATTCTCGACCTGGATGGGATCCCTGAAGGAGTCGGCCTTGCAGAAACCCTGGCTGCAGTCGAAAAAAGGATGATACAGCGTGCCATGAAACTTTCCGGCAATGTTCAGACAAAAGCCGCCAAACTTCTGGGGATAGGCAAAAGCGGACTCAATCAGAAACTGAAAAAATTCAATCTTGTGGATAAACAGGGCAGCTGATTATTTTACCTCATCTTTTCTTACATCAGCAATGGGCATATACATGGAATCTGCGTGGTTCATGACAATTTTCTCGTACAATTTTCTGCTTTTCTCAAGCTTTCCTTCTTTTTCATAAAGAATTGCCATGTTAAATTCTGCTTCATCCTTTAAAAGCGGAGTGGTTCCATTGTCAATTGCAAGGAAATATTCAGCCGCCTTTTTCATATCTTTTTCCGCAAGACAGACCCGTCCAAGGGCTGCCAGTATCAGGTTCTTCATTAAAGGATCTGATTTAAATGCCCCAAAAGCTTTTTCATAATACCTGTGGCTTTTGTCAAACATGGAAGCATCATAACATATTCTTGCGAATTTCAATGCAGCCCTGCGGCCTGCCTCTGTATTGGAATAATCTGAAAAAATGGTCTTAAACTCATTTTCAACGGCAGCATAGGCCTTTTTTGGATCATCAGCCTTTACGTTTGAATAGTGCATCAGCGCCTTGTTCAGAAGCAATGCAGCATTTGTTTCAGATTTCTGAAAGCTTATCATTATACCTGCAGTAACCACGGCAATGATTACAATACCGGCTGCTGCAAGAAATAATTGTGCCTTATATTTTTTTGCCCATGCTGCTGCATCCAGCAGAGTCTGCTGAAAGGGGTCAATCTGCTCAAGTTCTTTTCTGCGCTCATTTGATATTTTCTTGTTTGCCATCTATCAGTTCCACCTTTATGAAAATTAAATAATTAATATTCTCACCATACAAGAGTCTTGTAAATCCAGCCTATATCGCCGTCTGCATGCTCTATCCTGATCCAGTTGCCCTTGCGCCTGAGCACCTTGAACGGCACTCCCTTTTCAACAGTGAACAATATACGGCTTTTTGTATCCGGTTCTGACCTTACATTACATTTGTTTTTAATGGTAATAACGGTCTTCATCCTGCCCACAAGGGATTTATGTATCCATGCAGTATCTTTTTCAAAATCCCTGATTTTATACCAGGGGCCTTTTTTTTCAATAATAATAAGGGGGTGATATTGTTCCACCTGCCACAGCACATCATATTTCGTGCCAGGGCCTGAACGCATATTGGCAATACTTGCAACCACGCACACACGCTGGGCTGCATGTGCAGGAACTGCGATATTCATCAATACCACAGATAAAATATATAGATTCACATAAACAAAAGCAGTTATTATACGCTGCATAAAGCCTCCATGTTATTTTAACCAAACCCCAGAATCATTCCCGTACGATATACCAGAAAAGACATGGTCCATGCAACCACGGTGGTGTATAACAGATTGAATCCTGCCCATTTTGCCGAAGTTTCCCTGTAAATCATTGAAACCGTAGCAAAACATGGAACATACAGCAGTACGAAAACCATCATGGACAGGGCTGAAAGAGGAGTCATACCGGAGCGCTTCAATGCTTTTTCAAGGGCCTTGCCCCCGTTGTGCCCGACTCCGTATAAAACCCCCATCGTGCTCACAACCACTTCCTTTGCAACAAATCCAGTCACCAGAGCCACACTTGACTGCCACTGAATCCCGATGGGTCTGAACAGCGGCCCCAAAAATTTTCCTATTCTGCCTATATATGACTGTGCCACCTTTTGTTGTTCTTTTTTGTTTTCAAGAATGGTTAATTCTGTTTCAAGTTCCTGTTTCAGGGTAGCTGCCGCCTGTTTGTTTTCTGCGTGGGCTATTTTCACAGCATAATCAGACCTGATATTGTTCATAAGCATGTCAAATCTGCCGTCTGTATCAACGGATGCCGCCGGAAAATTGGACAATACCCAGATAAAAACTGAACCGATCAGAATAACCCCTGTCATTTTTTTAAGAAACATTTTGCTTCTGTCCCACATATGTATCACAAGGCTTTTCAGCATGGGCATTCTATAGGGCGGCAATTCCATGATAAAAGGAGCGTCCTGCCCCTTGAACAGCAAGGTTTTAAAAATTCTTCCGGACAATATGGCAACAAGAATGCCTGTGAAATACAAACCAAAAATCACTGTCCCTGCACGCCCGGCAAAAAAAGTTCCTGCAAGCACTATATACACAGGAAGCCTTGCGGAACATGACATGAAAGGTGTCATCAGAATGGTCAGTATCCTGTCCTTTTCATTTTCAAGAGTCCGTGTGGCCATGATTGCAGGCACATTACACCCGAATCCCATGAGCATGGGAATAAAGGATTTACCATGCAGGCCTGAAGTGTGCATAACCCTGTCCATTAAAAATGCTGCCCTTGCCATATAACCTGTGTCTTCAAAAAGGGCAATGCAGAAAAAAAGTATGAGAATATTGGGAAGAAAAATGACAACACTGCCTATGCCGGCGATAATCCCGTTTAAAAGAAGATCCTTGAAAAAACTGGCCGGCATAAGTTTGTCAATATTATCCGACAGCAGGGATACTCCTGCCTGAAGCCATTCCATTGGATATGCGCCAAGGGAAAAAGTCAGCTGAAACATGGCCCAGATAAAAAAAATAAACACAGGTATTCCCAGAAATTTATCTGTGAGCACAAGGTCTATATTGCGCGAGATGTCCATTCTGGTCGTGCCGAGGCTGCTCACTGTCTCCTTGACTATCCCTGCAATCACCCCGTACCTGTCATCGGTAAGCACTATTTCAAATTCATCTTCAAACAGGCGGTATATTCTGTTTCTGCATTCCTGTGCAGTGTTCAGGATATCATCGGCCGCACCGGGATATAATTGTGCAAGCCTGGCCTTTATTATCTTGTCATCCTCAAGAATTTTGATGGCTATCCATCTTGTAAGGCCCTCAAAGGAATCACCGGTATCAGGAATCATTTTTTCAATTTTTGAGATACAATTTTCAATTTCATTGCTGTACCTGATCTGTCTCGTCTTCTTGCCTTCATCAAAACGTGCAATTTCTTCAATGGCCGCTTCAACAAGCCTGTCTGTTCCCCTGTTCTTGTTTCCCACAGTGAATACAACAGGCAGGCCCATCAGCATGGACAATTTTTTTTCATCAATTTTTATTCCTCTGGCCCTTGCCACATCTGCCATATTCAGAACAAACAGGGCAGGACGCCCAAGCTCAAGAATCTGAATCGCCAGGAAAAGGCTTCTTTCAAGGTTGGATGCATCAATGATATTAACGACAATATCAGGATGTTCATTAATGATAAAATCCCTTGCTGTAATTTCTTCAATGGAAAAAGGTGTGAGGCTGTATGTTCCTGGCAGATCGACAATCTTAAGTTCATAATCACCGTGGATCATGGAGCCTTCTTTTTTTTCCACTGTAACCCCGGGCCAGTTGCCGACTTTCTGCCTTGCTCCTGTCAGGTTGTTGAATATGGTTGTCTTGCCGCAATTGGGGTTTCCTGCAAGGGCAATGGTTAATTGTTTTTTCATTTTTGTTTAAACCTTACATTGTCAACCAGTATATTAGCGGCTTCCTCCACTCTGAGGGAGATATGATAACCCTTTACAACAAGTTCAATGGGATCCTTTAAGGGAGCATATTTTTCAACATAGATTTTGGTTCCCCTGTTAATTCCCATTTCAAGGAGCCTGCGCCTCAGGATGCTCCGGCCTGACACCTTGCGGATAATTCCTTCCTGGCCTGTTTTCATCTGGCTGAGTTTCACAGGCGGCAAAGAAGCCTCTGCCTGAGAATCCTCTTCAATATGACCTGCACGTTTCATTGGGCCAAAGGGCTGTACCATGATTTTTTCCGCCATGCCCTTGCCCACAACCATTCTGTTATCACCTGCGGCAATAACAACCTGCCCTCCAAATCCACTTGATACAACTTCAATCATATCACCGGTTTTAAGCCCCATGGATGAGAGGCGAACCTGCATGTTTTTGCCTGAAATAACAGAATTGACAATAAGCTTTTCTCCTGTTTTTGCCTTGTGCAGAGGCACAACATCACTGCGCTTTGCAAGGCATTCTGAACAGATCCCGTAAATTTCCATCTTATGCTGAAGCATGAGAAATCCATAGGCATCAGCAAGTTTGAGTTGCAGTTTTTCAATGGCTTCATCTCTGAATTCCAGTATGCGCCCGCATTTTGTACAGACCATGTGGTCATGGTGAAGCCCGAGATGACGGTGTTCATACTGAATATCATTAACATTGAATTGTCTTTTTGAAGCAAAGCCGAACCGGCACAGAAGTTCCATGGTGCTCAGCACAAAACCTCTGTCCATCCTGTCTCCTGCACTGGCAACCCTGTCCATGATATCATCAATGGTCACATGATGCTCCAGAGTCAAAAAAGCCTCCAGCACCCTGAACCTTGCATCAAGTTGGTCAACTCCCTGATTGCGGAACAATCTTTGAAACTGTTTTTTTTCCTGTTCGTGCGTATGGGTCATTGCATTTGTCCTATAAAAATAACAGTCTAAAATATTATAGCAGACCCAGTATGTCAAGGCAGGGTTTTGCAGGGCCAGCAGGGGTGGAATCTGGCCCGTGAGATTTCTTTTGATGCGTGAATAAAGATGATACAGAAGGAACTATTGTTATTTATTCATCTCCTGCATTGTTTTGGCAAATTTTTTATGGGCCTCCATAACTTCAGGATCAGCCATATATTTCATGATTCTCATAAATGAGCTGGCCAGCTTGACACCTGCCTGTTCAGCTCTTTCATTTGTTTTCTTCAATTTTTCAGGAAGATCTTTACTGGTCATCATATCAGGGTATTTCTTATGGATTTCATTCATTTTTGGGATCAGTTGCTCAAATTTTTCCGTAAAATCATTAATTGCCCTGGCAACATCAGCCCCTGATTCTGCATGGTCAAGATCATTGATATATTTTTCCGTTATTTTGACAAAATCCTCATTGACCTTGACTGCATCATCATACTTTCCCTGACCGCAACCACAAAAAACTACAAGCACCATAAACCCGATGAACACACTAGCTAATTTCTTCACAATATCTCCTTTTCAACACTGGTTTAAAAATTAATACATAATTTAGTTAATAAACACATAAGTGTCAAATTTGACATTCAATTTTTTTTTTGCTCTTGACCTTATATCTGCCTTCTGTTTTATTGCAGCCATGCTTGCACATTATCTGCTAAAGGATATAACTATAGGTGGCAGAACCATACACAATACTATGGTGCTGGCCCCCATGGCAGGGCTTGGCCATATTGCGCTGCGGCAGCTGATATCAGAATTCGGCGGCTTCGGGCTGCTTTTTACTGGCATGTGCAGCGCCAGGGCTGTTCCCTTTGAAAACCAGAAAATTTCCCCGGTATTCAGGTGGAGGCAGGAGGAGCTGAATTACCTTGTATGCCAGATTTTCGGGTCCGAACCTGACACAATGGCAAAAGCTGCCATACGCATAGAAAAAGAAGGTTTTTTCGGAGTTGATCTGAATTTCGGATGTTCTGTTGCCGCAATCTGCAAAAAAGGGGCAGGAGCAGCCCTTCTGCGCGATCCCCGGCTTTGTTTCAGAATCGTAAAAACAGTACGTGACAATGTCTCCATCCCTGTATTTGTCAAATTCCGCACAGGCTGGAAAAACAGCCCGGAATTTGCCGTGGACATGGCAAAAGGATTTGAAGATTCAGGAGCTGACGCTCTCACATTTCACCCGAGAGTAGCTCCTGACAGGCGCAGCCGGCCTCCGTGCTGGGAGCAGATCGGCCTTGTGCAGGATGCAGTCAATATCCCTGTGTTTGGAAACGGAAATATCTTCACTCAGGAACATGGGCTCAAAATGTTCAGACAAACAGGATGCCAGGGATTATCAATAGGCAGAATGGCCGTTGCAAGGCCGTGGATATTTGCGGAATGGACAAAGGGGTTTAAACCGGATAATAATATTTTTTCCGGCACAGCCCTTGAAATGGCTCGTATTCTTTCCATTCACTATGATGAACACTATGCTGTCAAATTATTCAAAAAATTCTCAGTGTATTTCTGTGCAAACTTCAAATTCGGGCACCAGATACTGAAAGAACTTCTCAAGCAGGAAACCATGACAGATCTGCGCAATACCCTTGAATCCATATTTGAAAAACGTCCGGAAATCTTATCCGGCCCCAACCAGAATCTTTTTGTATGAGCATGGATATATCAGAATTCAAATGCCTTGGATGCGGCGCATGCTGCCGCCAGGAAGGTTATGTCAGGCTCGAAAAAAATGAGCCTGATATCATTGCTGCATTTTTACACATGGATGTTCTTAATTTCATTGAAACCTATACGCGTGTCACACGCGACAGGCGCTGCCTTGCCTTAATCGACAAAGCCAATGGAGAGTGTATTTTTCTTAATTCCAAGGGATGCAGGATAAACGGGGTAAAGCCCAGGCAATGCAGGGAATTTCCGGTTTCCTGGCGATTCAGGGACTTTGAAAATATCTGCGCCTGGGCCATAAACAATCCTAAAAAATCATAAACCCAGAATGGACAAGCCTTCCTCAAGTTCAAAATACGGCTTTAAATCATATTTGTACCCGGGCACTCCAAAATAAATGGCCAGGCTGTCTCCAAGAACCTTCATGCCCTCTGCAAGCCTGTCATCGTCCAGTTCATAAAAGGTGATGGAATTCATGCCTCCTGTTTTACTTGCAGAAACATACGGGCCTCTTTTAATCAGAAAATCAGGCAGCACAGGAGCCTTGAGATAACGTTTTGCAATTTCCCTTGTACTTTCAGGCGGATAAGTGACGTTTGATATAATGACCATGTATTTTTCTCCTCTGTTATAAGTGTCCAGATACCCAATACCTGCATGAAACTATGACCATATCACGGCTCTTGTGTCAAACCATTTTCAAAAACTATTGTAAATTTCAATATCAAAAGGAATTTGTATCCAATATAGCAATTTGACTTGTACATGAACAAATTTTAAAATATTGAAAATTTATATGTTAAATTCAGGAATAACACAATGACAGACAAAATAGACTGCACAGGCCTTCAGTGCCCTGGCCCGGTTCTTAAAACCAAAAAATATCTTGAAACCTGCTCACCAGAGCAGATCAACGTTGTTGTCGACAATGAGGCTGCAGCGGAAAATATAAACAGGTTCCTGAATTTTCAGGGGTTTAAGGTTTCAACAAGGCCTGAAGGAAACAATTTCATTGTATCCGGCACCAGTTCTTCAGATAATATACCAAACAGCGCTGAAAGCAAGACAGCCGCGGATTCCTCCGAAGACAACAGGAAAGACAGGGGCAGAATTCTTGTTGTCATCTCTTCTGTTCAGATGGGAACAGGCGATGATGAGCTTGGCAGAAAACTCATGATCAATTTTGTTAAAACGCTCAGAGAGATGGGCAATGACCTGTGGCGGCTGATACTCTTAAACCATGGTGTAAAACTTTGCACTGCAAAATCTCAGGTACTTGAAGACCTCAAAGAGCTTGACAGGTCAGGAGTCAGCATTCTTGTCTGCGGAACCTGCCTCACACACCTTGATCTGATGTCTGAAAAGGCAGTGGGAGAGACAACCAATATGCTCGATGTTGTAACCTCAATGCAGGTGGCAGAAAAAATTATCCAGGTTTAGCCTTTTCAGGTGCTCACAACCTGTCCACAGGAACATTTGCCAGCTGTTCCTCAAGATAATCATCCATCATGTCCTTGTATTTATTTTCAGGGTATTTTTTTGCGCAGGACCTGCAGCACAGAAATACCCTTTTTCACGTACGCTTTATGTGAAGTTCACCCCCGCATTCAGGGCATCTTGCATTTATCTTTTTCAATATTATTATCCTTTATGTTTTTATTGTATTGGGCTAAAATAAAGCCTGATTTTATAAAAGTCAAAACCAAATAGTAATTTATACGCAGGGGCATGGAATTGTCTGAGAACAAGGAACAAAAATACAAGCACAGCTATCCCATCTCATGGGAGCAGCTTCACAGGGACGCAAAAGCACTTTCATGGCGCATACATGATCTTGGCCGGGCATGGGAATGCCTTGTCGCCGTAACAAGGGGCGGGCTTGTACCTGCTGCCGTCATTGCCAGGGAACTTGGCATTCACTATATTGATACCATATGCATTCAAAGCTATGACTACAAGGTTCAAGGTCAGATCAGCATATTGAAAGCCGTTGAAAAATCAGAAAAAAATACCCTCATAATAGACGATCTTGTGGATACCGGTTCCACAGCAAAGGTTGTCAGAAACATGCTGCCTGATGCATATTTTGCAACTGTATACGCAAAACCTGCGGGCAAACCCCTTGTAGATGCCTATGTAACTGAAGTCAGTCAGGATACATGGATTCTGTTTCCCTGGGATTCAGAATCAAGATTTGTAGAACCCATAGCCGGCAACTGAGTTCCCGGCTTCCGGGCAGATTGCAGGCTTTATCTGACAGCCTTTCTTTTATTTTTTTCAATGATATTTCTGTGAGCCATCAGCCTTATGGCATTTATTCTTATGAAACCTTCAGCATCTTCCTGATTATAACCGCCTTCAATATCCATTGAGGACAGGTCCTGATCATAAAGAGAAGAAGGGCTTGTCCTGGCAACAGGATAAGCAGTTCCCTTGTAAAGTTTGAGAGTAACTTCACCATCAATAACTTCCTGGCTCTTGTCAATTGCCACCCTTAAAAACTCCATTTCAGGGCTGAACCAGAATCCATTATAAACAAGCTCAGCAAATTTTGCTGAAAGCATGTCACGCAGGCGCATGACTTCCCTGTCCATGGCAATGCCTTCAATATCCTTATGAGCCTCATGCAGAATTGTACCGCCTGGAGTTTCATACACTCCCCTGGACTTAATTCCCACAAACCGGTTTTCCACCATGTCAAGCCTGCCGATTCCGTTTTCCCTGCCAAGTTTATTGAGGTATTCAAACAATTCAAGGGGATCTGTTTTCACGGTATTGTCCTCAAGATTTGTAACCTTGACCGGAATACCGTCTTTAAATTCAATTTTAATTTTAACCGGCACGTCAGGGGCTTTTTCAGGTGCTATGGTGTGAGAATAAATATTATCATCACATTCATGTCCGGGGTCTTCCAAAATACCGGCCTCATGGGAAATATGCAGCAGGTTGTCATCCTCACTGTACGGCTTGGATACAGATTGCTTGGTAGGAATCCCGTGTTTTTCAGCATAGGCAAGCAGGTCAGTCCTGCCTTTAAAGGCATTAAGAAACTCAGCATTCTTCCAGGGTGCAATAACCTTTATCCTGGGGTTTAAGGCATAATAGGCAAGTTCAAACCTTACCTGATCGTTTCCCTTGCCGGTTGCACCGTGTGAAACATAGGCTGCCCCGACTTCTCGGGCAATTTCTATCTGTTTTTTGGCAATAAGCGGCCTTGCAATGGCTGTTCCAAGAAGATAGCGGCCCTCATAAATAGTATTGGCTTTGTAAACCGGAAAAATATAATCAGTAACAAACTCCTTTCTCATGTCTTCGATAAAAACTTTTGTGGCACCGATTTCAAGCGCTTTTTTTTCCGCGGCCCTGAAATCTTCCTTCTGGCCTATATTTGCCATATAGGCAAACACTTCATAACCCTGCTCAAGCAGCCATTTCAATATAACAGAAGTATCAAGCCCTCCTGAATATGCAAGAACAACCTTTTCCTTTGACATTATGTCTCCTTTAAACAATCTTAAATAAATATCCAAATATTTCAGGTCATCATATCATGATTCATGATCCATAGAAATATTTTTGTGGCCACCGCTTTCTATGATATAGTTTTGAATAACATATTCAGAGCAATCCGTATCCTAAACAAGGGGAAAATAATGTTCAGACAATTCTGGCACGCTGTAATGGAACGAATAAACCAGAATGATATTGATGATACAGACACCCTCGCTGCCTGGCGGGCGCAGATACTGTCAACCATTTTGCTGTTCGGAGTTGTGGCAGGCTTTTTCATTGTAGCATTTGTTATTCCGACCATTATGGCGGAAAAATTATGGCAACTTGCCTTCTGTGATATCAGTCTGTGGATTGCAGGACTTTACCTGCTGCTAAGGCCCGGGATAAACTATATCATACGCGCCGTTTTTGTGATGATAATCCTGTATGTACTGGGGCTTGCCATAATCACTTCAGTGGGCCCCTTAAGCGGAGGGCCTGCATGGCTTTTTGCCTTTGCTGTTCTTTCCGGGGTTCTGCTTGGTTCACGTGCTGCCATACTGGCCCTTGCAATAAATGCACTGACCTTTGCAATTATGGGATTTTTAATAACCACGGGAAAATGGGTGCCTGATTTTCCATTTTTCACTTCTGTAAAATCCATGTACATATCAGGCACAAATTTCCTATTCCTCAATGCACTGGCTTCAATTTCCGTATCTGTACTGCTGAAAGGCCTTACCCGTTCCCATAAAAAAACGCAGGACCTTGCCGCTTCCCTGAAAAAAGAACAGATAAAACTGCAAGCGCAGATACATGAACGCAGGCTTGCGGAAACTGCCCTTAAGGAAAGTGAAAAAAAATACAGAAACATTCTTGAAAGCATTGAAGACGGGTATTTTGAGGTGGATCTGTCCGGAAACTTCACTTTTTTCAATGAATCCATGTGCCGTATATTAAAATATGAAAGACATGAGCTTGCAGGCATGAACAACAGAAAATGCATGGATGAAAAAAATGCCGAAAAAATTTACCAGGCATTCAACCATGTATACAGAACAGGCCTGCCCACCAAAGCCATTGACTGGCAATTAATACGCAAGGATGGAACTCCATGTTTTATTGAAACCGTTGTATCATTGATAAAGGACAAAAATGGCAAGGGAACAGGATTCCGCGGAATGGCACGGGATGTTACAGAACGGAAACGTCTTGAAACCCAGCTTCGCCAGGCCAATAAAATGGAATCAATCGGCAGGATCGCAGGTGGAATTGCCCATGATTTCAATAATATTCTTTATATTATTCTCGGCAATACCGAACTTGCCATTCACGAAATACCAGAATACAATCCAGCTGTTTCCAAACTGGAAAAAATAAAGGTTTCATGCCTGCGGGGCCGTGATATTGTCAAACAGCTGCTCAATTTCAGCAGAGAAACCGACCAGAAACTCATACCAATGGATGCCATTTCCGCTGTCAGGGAAGACTCCAGATTTCTCAAATCTGCCATGCCTGCCACCATTGAATTTCAGTTTGACCTTCCGGATGATAAAATACCAATCATGGCAGATCAGGTTCAGTTCAATCAGGTATTGATGAATATCTGCACAAATGCAGCACAGGCAATGGAAGAAACAGGCGGGATCATTAAAATAAGTGCAAAGAAAATTAACATCGCCGGGAAGGAATGCGAAAAATATCCAGGAATCAAGGAAGGAGAACATTTGTGCATCACAATCCAGGATACAGGCCCCGGTATTGACCCTGAAAATATGGATAAGATTTTTGATCCTTATTTTACCACCAAAACATTCGGCATGGGCTCAGGCATGGGCCTTGCCGTGGTTCACGGCATTGTCAAGCACCACAGAGGCAGTATTGCAGCGGAAAACCTGCCCGGTCAAGGCGCTGCATTCCACATAGTTTTTCCTGTAATAGATGAACACCCTGAACCCTCAGAGCCACTGCCGAAATATAATATTAGCCCCAAAACAAGCGTGAAATAAGTAATAAAAAATGAGAGAAACGCCTGTCAATAAAGTGTATATCGAGTTTAACAAAACTTATTACACAATCATGAAAAGACGTTTCAAATGAATAAGAATATCACCCAAAAATTGGCAAAATGCAAGTAAAAAACTGAAAAAAACAACCACATAATTTGGGGTATGCTCCTTTGGTTGTTCCCCCGGAAAAGACAAGGAAACCTCTTTACATCATCAACCGTTCGGACAATTGCCCCTCTCACCTGGACTCTGTCCAGTGGAATGCAAAAGCCCAAGTGGTGATAAAAAGGCAGTTTAAAAATCTGCAGACCACGTGTGAGCATATATCCGAGTTTGAATATAAGCCAGGCAAGTGCCAAAAACCTTATATAAGAAAATGTTCTGTAAAATTTCAAACCGTTTGGGCGCCATCTGACCTGAGAATCAAAAAATTAATATCAAATTTAGTTATCAAATGGATCACTGCGTCTTGAGTCCCTGAT
>CAYUOB010000024.1:0-28798 GCA_964446145.1 uncultured Desulfobacula sp. | reverse complement strand
GGGTAAAATTGGTTATGCCGTGAGCTATTATACACGATAAAAGATCTTTTCTGACAATCCACAACACAGCCATCAGCACACTGAAGACAACAGCAGCAGGCCACTGGGCCTGCACATGGCCTGCTGCAAATGCAATTGTTGAAACAGCAACAGCCAAGACTGTCCATGCCCCTGGCCTGACATCATTGATACAATCATAATCCAGCATATGTTTCAATGGAGATTTTACCCCGTTTTTCCTGTTCATATCCCATTGAAATGCAGCCCTGAGAACAAATCCCCGGATAAATATTTCCTCAAAAACAGGGACAATCAGCGAAGCACTGAAAAGCCTCAGAAGAAATTCCGGCTTTGTCCATACTGCTGCATCAGGCGGAGCAAAGGGTTTCATCAGAATACACCAGGCAGCAGTACCTGCAATGCCGAAACATATTCCAGCTGCAACAGAGCCTGCAATTTTTTTCGGACCGGTAAGCGGGCAATACCATTTCCAGGCCCAGTAAAGCAGGGAAGGCACGACTATGATTTTCAGCACATATGAAATTTCAGCAGGCAGTATGCCGCGGGTTATGGAGGCTATTCCCACATATGCAAGATAGGGCAGTGCATACGGGACAAGCAGGTCACGATTGGACAGATGGTTTATTTCTGTTTTAATTCCCACAAAAAATATATATCTGTTTTTTTAAGTTTTAATTTTTTTAAAACAATGCCATAACAGATCAAGTATTTTTCATAACAGAATTCGATTGATTATAACAGGATTATCAATGGGTGCCACCAAAAAACAATTATTTGAAATTCTGGCAGGAATTGCTCCCAACCCTTATGTTCAGGGCGTCATGCTTATCTTGCTGTTCGGGCTGCTTGCAAAAGTTACAGATCTTGTCATGACACGCATATTAAAAAAATGGGCGGAAAAAACAGACCTCACTCTGGATGACCAGATCATTGATATTTTTCACAGGCCTGTTTTTTTTACGATTATATTTTTCGGTCTTGCACTGGCAACTGAAAAATTCGGGCTCAGCCCTGGTGTGGATTTTATTATAGCAAGCCTGTTGAAAACCTGTGCAATCTTCCTTTGGTCATTTGCTCTTGCAAGGTTTTTAAGGATATTATGCAATCTTGCCAGCCTGGATGAAAACAGGATGAAACTCATTCAGGTGCGGACTCTGCCCCTGTTCAACAACCTGCTGGTTGTCATGGTGTCCGGGCTTGCCGTTTACAGCATATTCCTGGTCTGGAATATTGATCTGACCGCATGGGTTGCATCAGCCGGAATCCTTGGCCTTGCCATTTCGTTTGCTGCAAAGGATACGCTTGCCAACCTTTTTTCAGGGGTTTTCATCATGGCTGACGCTCCATACAAGCTTGGAGACTTTATTGTGCTTAATTCAGGAGAGCGGGGTCAGGTGACAAATATCGGTATACGAAGCACCCGTATATTAACCAGGGATGATGTTGAAATAACGATTCCCAACTCCATAATGGGCAATACCAAAATAATCAATGAAGCAGGGGGCCGCCATGAAAAATTCCGTATCCGTATCAAGGTCGGAGTTGCATATGGTTCTGATATTGACAGGGTACACAAGGTGCTGCTGGAAGTGGCATCAGAGCTTGCAGATGTCTGCAGAACACCTGTTCCGCGTGTCAGGTTCAGGGGCTTTGGAGATTCAAGCCTGGATCACGAATTATTATGCTGGGTTAAAAAACCTGTGCTTAAAGGCAGAATTATTCACAGGCTCAACACAAATATCTACAAACGTTTCCAGCAGGAAAACATCAATATACCATTTCCCCAGCGGGAAGTGCACGTCAGGTCAGAAACAAAAACTATCCCGGCCGACAATCATGATGAAAAAACAGCTTGACACCCCATGCAATAGTTTTCTAAGTTTTAGTTCCAGTTGAATAAATACAATGGTGTATCAATTAAACTGTCAAAACAAGGGCGTTTTACCGGATAATATGCAACGATCCGGGCATGCGCTTTTTTTGTTTTAAAGAACCTGAATACGGACACACCGGCCAGGCCCCGGGATTGAACCGGATAAAATGTATTTTTTTTGTTTTCATTCTGATCACTCCCCTGGCAAATGAACCAAAGAATTTTTTTTGTTCTCAATCCCGGGGTTTTCCCTTTTCCGGCAAAAAAAATGGCATGCTTTTTTATTTGACAATCTGAAACAAGCGCTTAATTTCTGACAATACCCGAATATTAACAGACCAAGGAGAAAAATATGCCGGAATTAAGTGCAGTTATTGAAACAAGCAAAGGAACAATCAATATTCAGCTGTTTGCAGACCAGACCCCTGTCACATGCGCAAATTTTGCAAACCTTGCAAAAAGACAATATTACAACGGACTAAAATTTCACCGTGTCATTGCTGATTTCATGATCCAGGGCGGATGCCCCTATGGAAACGGAATGGGAGGTCCGGGTTATGAATTCAAGGATGAATTCAAAAAAGACCTCAAGCATGACAGGCCCGGAATACTTTCCATGGCAAATGCAGGGCCTGGAACAAACGGCAGCCAGTTTTTCATTACCCATGTACCCACCCCTCATCTGGATGGAATGCACACTGTTTTTGGAGTTGTAAAAACACAGGAAGACCAGAAGGTTGTGGACAGTATTGCCCAGGGAGATATAATCGAAAAAATCACCATTAAGGGAAATGTGGGTTCTCTTTTCAAAAAGACCAAGGCCCAGGTGGATGAATGGAATAAAATTTTAAACAAAGAATTTCCAGATCTTCCAAAGGCCTGATAAAAAACAGCAGGCCGGCTGTCCTAAACACAGCCGGCTTTTTCATTCCTCAAGATTCAAAAACAGGGGAATAACGTGAAGTGATGAAGAGTTTTCCTCTGTGTCGCCAAGCAACCAGTCCTTCACCTTTATCCCTTTTTCTCTGATTTTTTTTACCATTCCTTCGATATTAATCAGGGGATGACGGGAAAAAACCTTTGGAAGCCCGTATGTAAGGCTGCACACCAGACATTTACCAGGCCTTTTAATGAGGTTAAAGGCAAGAATAATCCTGTCCTTTCTGGCGGAAATAAATTCAAGCTTTATATCATAGGCCCCGTCTGACACATCTCCGTAAAGCGCCTCAAAAAATCTGTCGCTTGTTTCAGGGGGCAGAAGACTATCCAGATAATCCCGTGTAAATATCTTTTCAGCCGTTGCCTGGGTCATGGGAATCCGTCCTTTCCACAAAAGATTAATAACGTGAATATTTTGTAGTAAAGCGCGTGCGGAAAATCAAGCCCAAAAATACCGGCCTGAAAATCCACGGAGCAATATTCGCTTGATTTGAACACTTTCTGCTGGTAAATACTAGCGTAGCAATTGCCCTGCTTTACCTGATTTCGGAAAAAATAATATATGAACAGAAAAAATTACAGCCTTGCATATTCACCCTGCCCCAATGATACATTTATTTTTAAAGGCATTGCACAGCACCTGATAGATTTAAAAGGGTATGTGTTCGACATTGAGCTTGAAGATGTAGAAACCCTCAATCTTAAGGCGGAAAAAGGCATATATGATATTTCAAAACTGTCCTTTGCCGCATTTGGTAATCTTGCTGACAGGTATGCTCTTTTAAGAAGCGGTTCTGCCCTTGGCATGGGCTGCGGCCCATTGATCGTGTCCCTTGCAGGCAGAGCCATCAAAGACAGCACAAAGCCCAGGGTTGCTGTTCCGGGCCTTGGAACCACAGCGTATCATCTTTTCAGGTTTTACATGTCAGATCTTTTTGCAGGGCTGGACTTTGATATTCTTCCCATGCCCTTTGACAGAATAATGCCTGCCATACAGGAAAACAAAGCGGATTTCGGCGTTATCATCCATGAAGGCAGGTTTGTGTACCAGTCCATGGGCCTTGAGCTTAAAGCCGACCTCGGCCAGTGGTGGGAAGAACAGACCGGCCTTCCCATTCCCCTCGGGTGCATTGCCGTGAAAAGGGGCATTGACCCCTGTGTTGCATGCGATATACAAAATCTTGTACGGGCAAGCATGGATCATGCATTTTCCAACCCTGATTCAGCAAGGGATTATATTGAATTTCATGCCCGGGAACTTGACAGGGATGTAATAGACCGGCACATCGGCCTTTATGTCAATGATTTTTCAAAGGATATCGGAACAACAGGGGAAAAAGCAATTGCAGTATTTTTTGAAAAAGCCTGTGCAGCCGGTCTTATGAAGGCAGTTGACCTGCCCCTGTTTGCATGCTGATATGAAATTTTTAAATATTGTCAAAGCCTGTATTGAAGAATTTGAAATGCTTGCCCCGGGGGATTCAGTGCTGATTGCAGTGTCCGGCGGCCCTGACTCCATTGCCATGAGCCTTGCCCTTTTATCCCTTCAGCGGGATTATGGCCTGCGCCTTGGTATTGCCCACCTTAATCATATGCTGAGAAAAGATGAAGCACAAAGAGATGAAACCTTTGTAAAGGAATTTGCAGAAAAATCCGGGCTTGAATTTTACGCACTCAGGAGTAACGCAGCCCTTTTTGCAGAAAAACACGGGCTTTCCATTGAGGAAGCAGGCAGAAAACTCAGGTATGACTTTTTCAGCACCATATCAGACAGACACGGATTCGACAAAATTGCCACAGGCCACACCAGGGATGACAATGTCGAGCTTGTACTCATGAACCTTTTAAGGGGGTCAGGGCTGAAAGGCCTTTCAGGCATTCCTCCCAAAAGGGAAAACAGGTTCATAAGGCCGCTTATCAGGTCATCAAAAGAAGCAATACTTGATTTTCTGGCGGATTGCGGTCAAAAATACATGATTGATTCTTCAAATCTTGAAACTCAATACCTGAGAAATAAAATCAGAAACACCCTGATTCCTTTACTGCAAGCTGAATACAACCCTTCTGTCACCCTGGCCATTGACAGAACCGCCAGTATATTCAGGCAGGAGGAAGATTATCTGGAAAATGAAGCAGATTCATGGTTTGAAAAATGCCTGGTATCAAAAAATGACTCGCAGGTTTGTCTTTCTGCAAAAAGGATTTCAGGCCTGCATCCTGCCATGCAGAACCGGGTATTGAGAAATGCTGTCAAATGGGTTAAAAAAGACCTGAGAAGAATAAGCCTGATTCATCTGGAACAGATTACAGAGCTGATATCACCGCAGGGGCGACCCGGCACAAGCCTTGACCTGCCTGGCAGGATACGGATATACAGGCACAAAAAGGTTATTGAAATCAAAAAAGAAGCTGTAAATTTAAGGGAACTTGGGAAAAAACAAAAAAAATTACAAAACAGGAAAAGACGGGTATGAACCTGGCTGAAACTTTTTCTTGTATATTTGAATTTTGTGTTTATATATTTAAGTTTATATATTTAAATAGTTTTTTATAAAAATCATCTGGCGGCTCTGTCTGTACAGACCATGCAGAAACCACCGGGTGATCATGTTGACAGACAAGGAAAGGAAACAATTTGAACCAATTTTATAAAAATATTTCCCTGTGGCTGGTCATTGTCCTCATGATGGTCATGCTTTACAATGTATTTAACCAGCAGCAGGCAGGCCAGACTGAAGTGGATTATTCACAATTTCTGTCAATGGTTGACAATGGACGGGTACAGAGCGTGGTTATCCAGGGCAGAGATCTTTATCTTACTGATACAAACGGTGCAAGATACAAAAGCTATGCCCCGGATGACGGAGACATGATACGTTTTCTGAGAGCCAAGGGAGTTGCGATCAAAGCCAAACCCCCGGCTGAAAATTCCTGGTTCATGTCGCTCATAGTATCCTGGCTGCCCATGATTGTGCTCATAGGAGTATGGATTTTTTTCATGCGCCAGATGCAGGGAGGCGCAGGAGGCGGCAAGGCACTTTCTTTTGGAAAAAGCCGTGCAAGACTGCTGGACGATAAAAAGGAAAAAGTCACCTTTGAAAATGTTGAAGGTATTGATGAGGCCAAGGAAGAACTGAGTGAAGTTGTTGATTTTCTGAAAAATCCTTCCAAATACACCCGTCTTGGCGGCCGCATACCCAAAGGGGTTCTGCTCGTTGGAAATCCTGGTACAGGAAAGACCCTGCTTTCCCGTGCTGTTGCAGGAGAAGCTGGAGTACCCTTTTTTACCATTTCAGGTTCTGATTTTGTTGAAATGTTTGTGGGTGTCGGAGCTTCAAGGGTACGGGATCTTTTTGCCCAGGGCAAAAAAAATGCCCCATGCATAATCTTTATTGATGAAATAGATGCTGTGGGCCGTCAGCGCGGGGCAGGGCTTGGCGGAGGCCATGATGAAAGGGAACAGACCTTAAATCAGCTTCTGGTGGAAATGGACGGATTTGAATCCAACGAAGGGGTGATCCTCATGGCTGCAACCAACAGGGCAGACGTGCTTGACCCGGCTCTGCTGAGGCCGGGCAGGTTTGACCGTCAGGTGGTGGTGGACATGCCTGACATCAAGGGCCGTGAGGGAATTCTGCGGGTACACATGAAAAAAACTCCGCTTGCCGATGATGTTGATCCTGTTATCCTGGCAAAGGGCACTCCGGGATTTTCAGGCGCAGACCTTGAAAATCTTGTAAACGAAGCTGCTCTGCTGGCTGCCAAGCGCAATCATGAAAAACTGACCATGAAGGATTTTGAAGATTCAAAGGATAAAGTTTATATGGGGCTTGAAAGAAAATCCAAGGTCATAAAGGAAGAAGAAAAAAAGACAACAGCATATCACGAAGGCGGCCATGCGCTTGTGGCAAGGTTTCTTCCCAATACAGATATTGTAAATAAAATTACAATCATTCCCAGGGGAAGGGCTGCCGGAGTTACCTGGTTCCTTCCTGAAGAAGGTGATTTCAAATACAAGGATCAGCTTGAAAATGAACTTGCCATTGCCTTTGGAGGCAGGGTTGCGGAAGAGCTTATTTTCAAAAGGATCAGTACGGGAGCTGCCAATGATATAAAGCAGGCCACCAAGCTTGCAGGCAATATGGTAAGAACCTTTGGCATGGGAGAGGGACTGACTCCGCTTTCCTATGAAAACCACGATGAAAATATTTTCATAGGCCGTGAAATGACCCAGGCAAAGGCCTATTCCGAGGAAACAGCCAGAAAAATCGATGCTGAAATAGCAAGAATTGTTGACAAGGCCTATCAGACAGCCAGAAAGGTTCTTGAAGAAAATATAGATATTCTCCATGCATTGACAGAACTTCTTCTGGAAAAGGAAACTGTCATGGGCTCTGAGCTTGACGAACTCATAGCTGAAATGCGTCCTGATTTTGATTTTTTCGGCAGAAAAAATGAACAGCCCCTGCCGGCCAATATGAAACAGCCGGACAAATCCCAGGAATCAGCCCGGGAAAATGTCTCAAATAATGATGACGATGAAGAAAATGATAATTCAGGGGAAACTGAAGACAACTCTGACCAGGGGGAATAATATAATGCAGCGGTTTGTGCTTGAATTTGGCAGGTTCAGGCTGGAGCTGGGCCCTGAAACCTGTATCATGGGGATTTTGAATGTCACCCCTGATTCCTTTTCCGACGGGGGCAGGTTCAATAACCTTGATTCTGCCCTTGACCAGGCGGAGAAACTTGTCAGGGATGGCGCCCATATCCTTGATATAGGCGGAGAATCTTCCAGGCCTTTTGCACAGCCGGTGTCTGAGCAGGAAGAGCTTGACAGGGTCGTGCCTGTAATTGAAGCTGTGGCAGAACGCATCAATGTTCCCATTTCCATTGATACCGTCAAATCAGGCGTGGCAAAAGAAGCTCTCAATGCCGGTGCTGCCATTATCAATGATATTTCAGCATTTGAAAAAGATCCTGCCATGGCAGAGCTTGCCGCCAGTATGAATGTTCCTGTGGTTCTCATGCACATGAAAGGAACCCCGCAGACCATGCAGGTAGCACCTTCCTATGATGATCTGATGATCGAAATAACAGATTATCTTGCTGCAAGGGCTGCCTTTGCCATGGAAAAGGGAGTTTCCAGAAAAAACATAATTCTTGATCCTGGAATTGGTTTCGGCAAAACAATTGAGCACAACCTTGTTCTTATCAAACACCTTGCCAGGATTACAGATCTTGGTTTTCCCGTTCTGATGGGCCCCTCCAGAAAATCATTTATCCAGAATATATTGTCTGATACCCAAAAAGACCCCATAGGTCCGGATAATATCAAAACAGAATATGGAACGCTTGCCGCTGTTGCAGCTTCAATTCTGAACGGAGCCCATATAGTAAGGGTGCACGATGTTGAAAAGGCAAAATCCTTTACCCGTATCATTGATGCGATCAGGAATGCTTAAATTTAAAAATCATGGGCCAGGCTTAATTTTATCATGTTTTTTTTTGTTTTTTATGTGCGGGTGCAACACTCAGCCTGCCGAGACAGATCTTCTGATCCCTGTTGATTTTTCCAATATTCCTGACAATCTTGTTCTGACAAATTTCCATACAGACAAAATCGAGATAAAAATTCAGGCTGAGTCAAAACTGCTTGACAAAATCAACAGGGAAAACACCCGTTATTCAGTGGATCTTTACACGGATCTTGAATTTGATCCTGCCGGAGATTCAGATTCCATAGAGCCAGGAGTTTATCTGATACCTGTTGAAAAAAGCAGAATCCCGATGGACCCTGCCATAAAAATCTTAAATATTAACCCCCCCTACCTCAGCGTCAGCCTTGAAAAAAAAATGACAAAACGTTTTCAGGTCAATGTCCCATATACGGGAAAGCCTGCCAAGGGATACATAGCTCTTGATGCTGCGGCAGTGCCTGCTGCCGTGGAACTTACAGGGCCTGCTTCTGTCATTGAAAATATCAGGGAATTGAAAACCAAACCGGTTGATATCACAAATGCCGATGAAAACTTTAAAAAAGAACTGCCTCTTGATCTGCCCGGTTCATTCATAAAGGCATCTCCAGATCATATCATTGCTGTAACCATTCCCATCCAGCAGAAACTGCTTGAAAAAGCAATGAAAGATATTCCTGTCCAGGTATGGGGTTCCACAAGAAAAATTACCATAGAACCCGGCTGCATTTCCATTAAGATAAAAGGACCCTTTGAAATTGCAAACAATAAAAAAATTACGGACAAAATATATTCATTCATTGATTTAAAAGGCCTTGGCCCCGGAGTATATGCCCGCCATGCCTATATCAATATCCCTGTTGGGCTTGTGATGACAGATGCCTCTCCCAGGGTTTTTACCGTAAAAATTGAATAAAGGAGAAATCCATGCTTCTTGTGATTGATGTGGGAAATACAAATACTGTTATCGGAGTGTATGATGACGATATTCTGGTTCATGACTGGAGGATAAGTACAATCAAGGACACAACTGCAGATGAATTCAATATACTTGCCAATGCCCTGTTCACTGACAAGGGGATTGAACGCAGTTCAATAAAAAAAATCGTTATCTCATCTGTTGTACCGTCTGCTGTGGCCATACTTGATGCTTTCTGCCGCAAATACCTTGACCTTGCTCCCATGTGGGTAAACCCGGACATGGTCAAAAAGCTTATGCCCATCCTTTACAGCAATCCAAATGAAGTCGGGCCCGACAGAATTGTCAACGCAATTGCAGCCTTTGAAAAATATAAAACAGGATTGATTATTATTGATTTCGGCACTGCCACCACTTTTGACATTATTTCACAAAAAGGCGAATACCTTGGAGGTGCAATTGTTCCGGGAATCATGATTTCCGCGGAAGCCCTTTTCCACCGAGCTTCAAGACTGCCAAGGGTTGAAATTTTCAAAGCCCCGGAAAATGTAATAGGCAAAGATACAATCAACAGCATAAAATCAGGTATAATCTACGGTAATGCTGCAATGGTTGACGGCATGGTTCACCGTATTTCATCTGAAATGAAAACAAAACCAAAGGTAATAGCAACGGGCGGGCTTGCCGCTTTGATATCAAGCGTGTCAGATTCAATTGAAAAAGTTGAATCAAGCCTCACCCTGGAGGGCCTTCGGATCATCAGCGCCGGAATCTGATATGAAAAAGATTATCCCGGCAATTCTGTTATGCCTTGCATGTGTGACAAGTGTCCATGCCCTTGCGCCTGAAGAAGTGCTTGTTGTTGCCAATCTGAATGCAGCAAAAAGCCGGGGGCTTGCAAAGTATTACATGCGCAGAAGGCATATCCCGGAACAAAACCTTGTACTTTTATTCATGACTGACAATGAAACCTGTTCCAGGCTTGAATACACCACAAAAGCTGTCCCGCCCATAAAACGCTTCCTTGACAGGAACTCTGACATCAGAGCTGTTGTCACAATGTTCGGGGTTCCGCTCAAAATCGCACCGGCTTCAAAGACCCAGGCTCAGCTTGCAAGACTCAATGCCTTTGAGACAAAAAAAAAGGCACTGGAAACCAGCCTTAATTCTTCTGCCAGACCAGACCCTGAAAAACTGAAACAACTGGCTGCACTGAAAGAACAGAAAAACGCATACCTGAGAAATATTGATACGGCAGCTTCATTTGATTCAGAACTTGCACTGGTTAAAAAAAACAGGTACAGACTTGAGATGTGGCAGCCCAATCCCTATTATCTTGGATTCAGGGGAATGTCAGTTCCTGTAAAAAAATCAGAGGTTCTTATGACAGCCCGGCTTGACGCGGCAAGCCCATCCATTGTAAAAAGAATTATTGACGACAGCATTGAGGCAGAGCAGAAAGGCCTTGAAGGAAAGGCATATTTTGATGCACGATGGAAGGATCCGGGCGGAAAAAAATTGTCAGGCTATGCCTTTTATGACAGATCAATTCATCTTGCAGCGCACATAATTGCGAAAAGCCATAAAATTCCTGTGATAATAAATGACGACAATACCTTGTTTCAAAAAGGGCAATGCCCTGATACTGCCTTATATTGTGGCTGGTACAGCCTTGCAAGATATATTGACGCCTTTACCTGGTCAAAGGGCTCTGTTGGATATCATATTGCAAGCTCAGAATGCTCAACCCTTAAAAACGCCAATACCGGAGTGTGGTGCAAAAAAATGCTGGATAATGGAATCGCAGCCACCATTGGCCCTGTGGGAGAGCCCTATGTCCAGGCCTTTCCCGTACCTGAAATTTTCTTTAAATATCTTGCCCAGGGATATTTCAGCCTTGCTGAATCATATCTTATCAGCCTTCCATATCTTTCATGGAAGATGGTGCTTGTGGGCGATCCTTTATATCATGTGAACCTGAAACCGTGAAAAAGGGCAGATACAATACAGACCTTGAGCTTTTCCTTGAAAATGTCCCTTTATTTTCCTCCATTTCACGTTCGCAGATATCCAGAATAGCCTCATGCTTTGATTTTACGGAATATAAAAAAAATCACATTATTTTCAGACAGGGCGATCAAAGCGATGCCATGTATATCATACGATCAGGTACGGTGCTGATATACAGGGATGCAGATAATGGCAGAAATTTTCAGGCTGAACTTAAAAGAGGGGATTTTTTCGGTGAAATGGCCCTTTTGTCAGATCTTCCGAGAAATGCAACAGCAAAAGTTACACTTGATGCAACCCTGTTCTGCCTTAAAAAACATGATTTTGACCAACTTTTATCCGAAAACAAAAATATCGGCCTTTTCCTGAGCAGGCTTTATGCCAGGCGCCTGTCCTTCAGCCCGGAAACCCGGGCCAGGGCGGCAAGGCCGCGCTTTTATACCGTTTCAGCCACAGGGCCTGATCTTGGGCTTTCACATTTTCTCTATTCCCTTGCATACCACATATCAACGGAATCTTCTGCAAAGGTTCTGGTTGTGGAGCCTCATCTTGAGCCTGGCCATATCATGAAAAAATTCGCCCTCAACAGAATTACCTGCCCTGATAAAGCCCTGTTCAAACTTCTGCCTGCAGATATATATAAGCCCGACGATTTTAAATGGTTCTGCCATGAATCAGGTTTTTCAGTGCTGCAGGTAAACAGGGGGTTCAATGAAAAGCTTGCCCCTGCCCTGCCGCTTTTCATGGAAAATTTTAAACTTCATTATGATATAACCATATTCAGCCTTTCCCATTATTTCGGCAGTCTTGAACAGCAGGCAGCAAGGCTTTGTGATAAAAACCTTCTGCTGATAAACAACACAGCCCATGCCCTGCCATCAGTAAAAAAAATACTCAGGCATATGGAAGAAAAAGCAGGAAAAGGCCTTGACCGGATAAGGGTAGGAGTAAGCCATCTTTGCGGAACCTGCGGCATTGCAAGGGAAGAGCTTAAAACTGCCCTTAACCTTGCTGAAACACCGCAGATATGGGTGGACAGATCTGACAAAGCCTTCAATGACCAGATAGACACTGAAAAACATTTCCCGGTTAAAGGAGCGCGCCTTGTTGCAAGGGAGATGGCAGGAGTCAGAATCGGGCTTGCACTGGGCGCAGGAGCAGCAAGGGGATGGGCTCATATTGGTGTACTCAAGGTTCTGGAAGAAAATAATATTCATATTGATATGATTGCAGGAACCAGTATGGGGGCCCTTGTGGGTGCTGTTTTCGCTGCAAAAGGCAGTGTTGCCCACCTGAAAAAATACACCATTGACCTTTTTCCCACACGCAGACAGGCAAGAAAAAAAATATTTGATTACACTCTGCCCCTGAAGGGATTTTTAAAGGGGAAAAAAGCTCTTAACCTTGTATCCACAGCAGTAAACAGAGCTGATTTCATGGACCTTCTCATTCCCACATTTATTGTGGGTGTTGATATAATGAAAGGAGAGGAAGTCGTATTTGAAACCGGTAATGTTGCAGGCGCTGTAAGGGCCAGCCTTTCCCTGCCCGGTGTATTTGTACCCCATAGGCATCAGGGCAGATGGATGGTGGATGGCGGGCTTTTAAACCCTGTTCCGGTAAATATTCTGGAACAGAAAGGCGCTGACAAAATTATTGCAGTATGTGTGGAAAGCCGGAGCACTGATATGCAGGATTCCGGCAAAGCACCAGGAATCCTGGGAATTCTCACCCGTACCGTCAATATTGTTCACAGGCAGGCCACAGGCGGATTTGCAGGCAGATCAGATATTGTGATCTATCCTGATGTAAATGGAATTGCATGGGATGATTTCCATAAAGGAGAGCTTCTAATGCAGCGCGGAATCAAGGCGTGCGAACAGGTTATTGATGAAATCAAAACATTTTCAAAATAATTACGGCAGGTTTGCCCTAAAATCATCTTGACACCAGAAAATATTGTGTTCTAATATACAGAACTGTATTCTATATACAGAACTTACAGCTTGACAAAATATTGCCAGGGGAGGGGTCATTTCATGAAAAAAGAAAACAATGAAGTCAGGATAGTTAAAACAACCACATGGTCAGCAGGCCCGGGATGTCATGGCGGGTGCGGAGTCCTGGCCCATATCCGAAACGGAAAACTTATAAAAATAGAGGGGGATCCGGATCATCCCTGGAATCAAGGCCGGCTCTGTGCCAGAGCTCTGGCCATGACCCAGTATATTGATCACAGAGACAGGCTTAAAACACCGCTGAAAAGGACAGGGCCCAGGGGAAAAGATAAATTTGAAGAAATTTCCTGGGAAGAGGCTTTTGATATTATAGAAAGGAAAATGAAAAAAATAAGAGATGAATCAGGGCCAGAAAGCATGATTTTTTCCATGGGAACCGGAAGAGACATAGGGCCCTGGATATGCATGCTTGCATATGCCTTTGGCAGTCCAAATGTGATGTTTGCGCTCAGCGGCAATGCCTGCTACAGCCCAAGAATCGCAGCTCTTGATACGATCCAGGGCGATTTCTGCGTGTTTGACGCAGCCCAGTGGCTTCCCGGACGATATGAAAACCCTGAATACACTGTGCCGGAAGTAATGATTGTATGGGGTTACAATATTTCCGCAACCTGCCCGGATAACCTGTTCGGCCACTGGATTGTGGATCTGATGAAAAAAGGAACAAAAATTATCAGTGTTGATCCGAGGCTGTCATGGTTTGCATCCAGGGCAGAACACTGGCTTCAGATCAGGCCCGGAACAGATGCTGCCCTTGCCATGGGATTTTTGTATATAATCATCAAAGAACAGCTTTACGATGAAAACTTCCTGATGAATTTTACAGACGGGCCAAGGCTTGTCAGAAAAGACAACTCAAAACTTCTGCGGGAATGTGACATTGACCGGAACGGGTCAAAAAACAATTTTGTTGTAATTGATAAAAAAACAGGTAACCCGGCCATATGGGACACAAAAGAACAGCAATACAGGCCAGCTGGAATTGAACCCTGTATATCAGGTAATTTTAATGTAAAACTTGCTGACAGCAAAATAGTGGAATGCACAAGTGTATGGGATAAATTTATTGAAAACACACTTGATTATTCTCCTGAAAAAGTTGAGGCAATAACAGGAATTCCGGCAAAAGACATTATCAAAGCAGCCCGTTTATATGCAAGGGCAAAACCTGGGGCAATTCACTGGGGCGTACCCATTGATATGACCCCTGAGATAACCCCGCTTTGTCATGCAATTGCCTCTCTGTGGGCATTAACAGGCAATCTGGATATACCGGGCGGCAATGTTTTTACCCGATCTGCATTCAATGCTGTGGCCTATGCGCTTCCAGGAGCAGAAGGGGTGATAAAACTTAAACATCAGGATCAGGACAAACCAAGAATTGGCAGAGATGATTATCCTGTTTTCAACAAATTCATATGGCGCTGTCAGACTGACAAGGTAATAGAACAGATTTTAAGTGAAAAACCCTATCCTGTAAAAGGCCTATGGATGCAGACGTGCAATCCCTTATCCGGGATAGGCCTTGATCCGAAATTATGGCAGAAAGTACTTGAAAAACTCGATTTCATTGTGGGGGTGGATCTTTTCATGACACCTTCCCTGAGGTATGCGGACATTATTCTTCCTGCCGCCACATTCCTTGAAAAAGACGGAGTAAGGTCCTGGTGGGTTCCCTTGCAGACCATTAATAAAGCTGTTGAAGTCAAAGGATGCAGACCTGACGTTGAAATTAATTTTGAGCTGGCTAAAAGGTTTGACCCGGATTTTAAATGGAATACCATCCATGAACTGTTTGACGAAATTCTCAAACCCTCTGGCATGGATTTCAACACGTTAAGTAAAAAAGGCTGGGCACTGCCGCCTGAAGGAAATTCGTCAAGGCCTTACAGAAGGCATGAAAAAGGGCTGTTAAGGCCTGATCAAAAGCCGGGATTCACAACGCCCACCGGAAAATTTGAATTATATTCAACACTGCGTGAAGACTGGGGGCTCAACCCTCTGCCATATCACAGAGAACCTCCGTTTACTCCTGTTTCAAGACCGGATCTTTTTAAGGAATATCCCCTTATACTTTCCACGGGAAGAAGATCTCCTGCTTTTTTCCATTCCGAGCACAGGAATATCCCCTGGCTGCGGCAGCTTGACCCAGACCCTGTGGTGGAAATTCATCCTGAAACAGCCGCAAAAAACAATATAACCAACGGAGAATGGGTTTTTGTTGAAAACTGGCTTGGCAGGGCCAAATTCAAGGCAAAGGTTACGAAAATCGTGCCTGAATGGATGGTTATGGCAGCCCATGGATGGTGGTTTCCTGAAAAAAAAGATGATCCTTTGTTCAATACATTTGAATCCAATATCAATATGCTGATTCCAATGCACAACCAGGGAGAAGACGGCCTCGGCGCCCCTGTCAAACATCTTATGTGCAGATTGAGAAAATGCTGAAAACAAAAAAAGGATAAAAAAATGTCTGATACAAAAAAATATGGAATGCTCATAGATTATGAATACTGCACAGGATGTAAAACCTGTGAAATAGCCTGCAGACAGGAATATCAAAGGCCTGCTGAAAAACTTGCGGGCGTACAGGTACATGAATTCATACACACCCTTTCAAACGGCAGATTATACATCACCAACATGCCGTTTTTTACAAAGGCCTGTATTTTTTGTGCAGGCCGGGTAAAACAGGGGCTTGAACCTGCCTGCGCCCAGCACTGCATGGCAAATGTCCTGAAATTCGGGGAGATTGATGAGCTTCAAGGACAATTGCCTGAAAAAAGGAAAGCCATAATCTGGACAAAGGGTTAAAGCAGGACATATTCCTTTTTGACTTCTGGCACGGCCGTGGTTTATACTGTAAAATTGACATGACAGCCATACTGATCCTGTAAAACAACTCAGATAAGGAATTGCCAATGATCCGATTCTGGAAAAACTTGAAGCATAAATCCGGCCGTAAACCCAGTAAACCGCGTACTTCCCTGCAAATCAGATACAAGGCGTTCTTAAGACTGCTGAGGGAAAATGAACATGCCCTTGATCTGATGACAGAACTTGAAAACAAATATTACAACCGCCAGCTCATCAGCATGCCCTATCTTAAAAGCATGATAAAAAACCTGGCGCGCACAATTAAGAATATTATTTTTGACCTTTCCACATTATCTGAAAGCGGGCATGCCCACCTGCTCAATACATTTGAAACCATGGAAAAAAATGTGTATGAATTCACTTCAGGCAGCAGGGAGCCTGTATACACTCCCATAATTATTCCCATGGAAAAAATCAGTGCAAAATATATTGATAAGGTGGGCAGCAAAATGGCAAACCTGGGAGAGCTTAAAAACAGGTGCGGTCTTGAAATCCCGGATGGATTCGGGCTGACTGCATGTGCATACACCCATTTTTCCGAATACAATAATCTGTCTGAGCAAATTACGGATATTCTCCATGATACTGATGTCAATAAAAGCCATGAATTGCTGGCTGCTGAAAAAAAGATAAAAGATTTGATCGCCAACGTAAAAATTCCAGCGGAAATCAGGGATGTAATCACAAAGGAAAGCAGAGACCTGGAAAAAAGACATAACAGGCATATTTTCTGGGCTGTACGCAGCAGCGCAATCGGAGAAGACCTCGAACATTCCTTTGCAGGACAGTTTTCAAGTATTTTAAATGTTCCCACAAAACAGCTTCTGGAAAAATACAAGGCTGTTGTTGCAAGTAAATACAACACACGCAGCATATTGTATCAAAGGGTGAAAAGCATCAGATCAGAAGATGTCAACATGAGTGTTGGCTTTCTTGAAATGGTTGATGCAAGGTGCTCAGGTGTTCTTTATACCACAGATCCGGTCAGGCCGGACAAACAGGAGATTGTGATTTCCGCCATATGGGGAGTGGGCCAGCTTCTGGTTGAAGGAATTGTGTCGGCAGACACCTATATTCTGTCCCGTACCTCTGATTTTGCGCTCTGCAGACAGGAAATTGTCCCTAAAAAAACAGCTCTCAAACTTAAGGGCCAGGGCGGCCTTAAAAAAACAAAAGTACCTGACAGATTTATTGCAAAACCGTGCCTTACAAGGGAGCAGCTGAATGAGTTGGGCAAAGCTGCCATGAAAATTGAAGCCCATTTCAAATGCCCTCAGGATATAGAATGGTGCTTTGACAAGGATAAAAGGCTTGTTATTCTCCAGTCAAGACCGCTTCATCTCAATGCAGGACAAAACTCGTTCTCAGTTGACATAAAGGCTCCCATAATCTCCGACCGAACCAGGCCAGTTGCAGCAGGCACAGGTGCAGGCAAAGTATTCAAGGCCGTTGATATCCATGACCTTTTTGATTTTCCCAAAGGAGGAGTGCTTGTAATTAAAAATTCATCTCCACAGTATATCGGCGCTTTTCAGAAGGCAAGCGCAGTGGTCGTGGAAAAGGGCAACCTGACTGACCATATGTCTTCTGTTGTCAGGGAATTTAAAGTCCCATGTGTTGTAAGGGTGCCCAATATATTTTCCATTCTGGAAAACGGCAGGGAAATAACCGTGGATGCCACAAACGGCATTATTTATGAAGGAATTGTCAATGAGCTTCTGAATGAAAAAATCTCGGTTCAGCCCATTATGGTCAATATTGAACAGACAGAATCCTACCATATGCTGAAAAAAATCGCAGACCTTATATTTCCCCTCAACCTGACAGACCCGCGATCTGCCGATTTCAATGAAAAATCATGTACCACATGGCATGATATCATCAGATTCTGCCATGAAACTGCTTTAAATGAAATGTTTTCACTGAAGGACAAGGCCAAGCTCGGCAAAATAAAAAATATCTACAAAGTGAAAACCAGTATTCCTTTAAGTATTTTTCTGCTGAATCTTTTTGAAAATGCCGTAACAACGCCTGACAGAAAGTGGATTGAGCCTGATGCTGTCTTGTGCAGGCCTTTTAACGCCATATGGCAGGGAATGAATGCTCCTGATGTTTCATGGCAGGGGCCGGAACAGATGGCAGCTCCGGGCGGTATATTCACTGCCATGATCAGAACACCTGCCTTTGAAAACATAAGTTATGACACAAGAAGCTTTGCCGTTGTAACACCCAGCTACATGAATCTGAGCCTGAGCATGGGCTACCATTATGTTGCCATTGATTCATATGTATCAGATGATCCTTTTTTGAATCACATCACCATATCATTCAAGGGCGGTGCAGCAGACATGCACAAACGGAGTCTGAGGGTAATGCTTGTGGCAAAAATTTTAAAACAGACAGGATTCAAGGTACAGGTAAACAAAGATTTTCTGAAAGCCAGAATAAAGGCTGAAGAAGCTGAAGTAATCGAACACTGCCTGTATGTTACGGGAAAAATGCTTGCCATGACCCGCCTTCTTGACCTGTCAATTGAAGCAGAATCCCAGATTGATGCATACGCTGAAAAATTCTGTAATGCTCCGGACATAACCCTATCTGACGGTCATTAAACAATGTTCAACATGAACATGATTTCTTATCTGATGCCTGTCCAGCATGATTTTTTCCGTCTGTTTCCACGCCTGCGTATTGATTGTGCCAATCCTGACAGATTTTGAGGGTTTGACCAGGGTTCTTGTTACAGCAAGCTGTTTTTCAATAATTTCTTTTGAAGTGGTTCTGTCAAATTTTTTTATGATTCTGACTGTTTCAGGTGCATTTGCAGGATCCATTGCAGCTTCCCATGCATTGAGAAGGGTATTAATGAAAATTTTTACAATATCAGGCCTGCGCTCTGCCATGTATTTTGAAGTTATAACCGAGTTTGCCACAAAATTTACCCCAAAATCAGCAGGATTGAAAAAATACACTTTTTCACCTGCATCAGCCAGTCTCTGTTCAAGTATAACTCCCTGGGAATTTCTGTACACCGGCCACACCTGTACTTTATTTTTCAAAAAAGGAGTGAAATCAAACCTTACCCCCCTGATATTTACATCTTTTCCGGTGAGGTGCGCCATTGCAAGCAATGTGTTCATGATAGTTTCATCATTGCCTCCGAATGTAACACCTATATTACGGCCTTTCAGATCTTCAAGTTTTTTTATTTCAGGCTGGTCAGCCCTGTATATCCACTGCATGGGATTTATCTGAAAAAGCTGTGCGATGACAACGATTTTTGCACCCTTGTCAAGCGCTCGTATAACCTGGTCCGCAGATGCCACTCCAAAATCAGCATGCTTAAGCTCCAGTTCATTAATGGCATTTTTTTCAGGGCTGCCCTCCTTTACATTCACTTTAAGCCCTGCTTTGTCAAAAAAGCCCTTTGCATCAGCATAGATATCACCTGCAACACTTGCATTGAACAGCCATTTAAGGCGGTAATTCAGCTTTATCTGTCCGGAAAGAACAGGAACTGAACAGGAGAACACAAACAAAACAATCAGGATAACAATCTTTTTCATAATATTTTACCTCCCCGGGGAACAGACCATGTTTTTCTGATCCGTTCCCCTGCTGTTTCCAGAATTCCCTGGTAAATGGATATTATAATACCTATCATGAACAAAGCTGCAAGAATTTTTGCAAGATCACTCTGGTACAGCGCAATTCTTATGCTGTAGCCGATTCCTGCATTTGCAGCAATAAATTCCGCCACAATGGTTCCTGCCATGGCAAGGGTGGCACTGCCTGAAATCACGGTCACAAGCTTGGTCAGATTTTCAAATGCCCTTATTTTAACCTCAAGCTGCCAGCGCATTTTTCCTGTTATTCTGTAAAAATGTTCCACATCTTCAACAGGAGTTGCCATTATTCCCAGAACAGACAGCAGAAGCGGAAAGTAACAGATCATGGAAGCAATCAAAAGCCTTGAAACAAATCCGTCTCCAAGCAGAATAAATATAATGGGAGCAAGTGCCACAATGGGATAAGCCTGAATATTATATGCAGTAACCTTGATAAACGATCCCATCCACGATGACCTGCGGCCTGCTATTCCCACCCCGAAAGCCATGATAATTGAAATGAACTGACCAAGAACAGTGACAGACAATGTATTTATCACATCAAAAAAATACCTGGCTGCCATCTGCCTTCCTGTTTCCATCAGCAGGGATATTCCAGGAATCACATAATCTGACAGGGAAAGGCAGGTTTTTATGCCAAGGAGAAACACGATCCCTGCACAATAAACAATCATAAACTGGAAAATCCGTTTAAAAAGCATTCATAATCTCCAGCATGGCAGAATCAAGCCTGTCTTTTTCAGGCCTGTACCCCTTTTTATGGTCAAGGCCCTGTGTCAGGCAGTAACCCCTGTTCTCCAGCGGTGTTCCAAAAACCAGAATCTGCCGGCAGAACTTTGCAACCTCAATGAGGTTATGTGAAATATATAAAAACATTTTACCGGCAAACAGGTCCTTGATGGCAAGAATAATGGATTCTCTGAGTTTTTCATCCACATTTGCAAGGCTTTCATCCATTATGAGGAGATCAAAATCCTGCACAAGATAGCGGATGAGGTTGATTCTGTTCTGCTGTCCCATGGAAAGCTGTGCAAAACGCGATCCCAGTATATCCTGCAACTGAAAAATTTTTACCAGTTCATTTTTAAGTTCCTGCCTGCTGCGGGCAGTAATCTTGTCCAGATGCTCTCCTGTGCTGGACCATCCAGGAAGCCTTTCAAGGTTGTATGAATAAAGGATTGTATTTATTCCGGTGAAAACAAATTTCTCATCATCATGAGGCCTGGCAGATGCAATCAGCTTTGCAAGAGAGGTTTTGCCGGATCCGGACGGACCGAACAACGCCATGAATCCCGGGCCCTGCATGGAAAAGGACAGATTGGTTATCACAGGAATCCTGGTTCCGGGATATGTAAAATCAAGGCCTGTACATTCAATGGCCATGCGTTTTTCTTCACAGTCTTTCATATACTGTTTTTCCATTGAAAATCGTCATATCAATTTTGGTATCTGCAATTTCATCACAGGATATTTTAAAGATATCACGGTCAAGAACAACCATATCTGCGAATTTGCCAGGATCCAGTGAGCCTAAAATCCCGGCTGTTCCTGATGCTTCAGCAGGAGTGAGAGTATATGCCCTGACAGCCTGGTCAACTGAAAGGGCCTGATCCGGGTACCAGCCCGATTCCGGGGTTTTATCCCTTTTTTTTCTGGTTACAGCTGAATATATACCGAACAGAGGATTCTTATCCGCCACAGGTGCATCAGAGCTGAGCATCAGGGCAATCCCCGTATCAAGTATGGATTTCAGGTTATAGGCATATTTCGCCCTTGGGCCTGCACATCTGTCTATCATGGAGATATCAATATCAAGATTATTCGGCTGGCATGAAACAGCTGTATGTTCGAGAGTTTTAAGTTTTTCCGCATCTTCAGGAAGCACCATCTGCATATGCTCTATTCTGTGGGGGATTATGCCGGGATTTATTTTCTTGCCTTCGATTCTCTGAAACATGGCTATGATTTCCCTGTTTGCCCTGTCTCCTATGGCATGCACCATAATGCTCAGCCCAGCTTTTTCCGCCCTGAGTGCGGCATCTTCTATTTCACTGACAGGAGTAAGCGGCATGCCGTATTCAGCATCAAGGTATTTTTGTGTCATCCATGCTGTTCTTGCGCCCATGCCTCCGTCAGCAAAAAACTTCAGGTGTCCGATTCTAAGCAGTTCATCTCCAAACCCTGTGCAAAGACCAAGCTCAATGGCCTGGTCAGTCATTTCTCCTGCAAGCCCTGCATGGCACCGTATCTTCAGCCTGCCTTCCCTTTTAAGCCGCTGCCACAGTCTTAAGGCATCTGCATTGTCAAGCCCTCCCATGAGCCTTACATCATGGACAGAAGTGATTCCAAGCTCATGGGCACAGGACATGGCCCTGCACATGTTGTCCGCCACTGTATCTTCCGAAATCTCAGGCATTGCCTCTCTGATAAGATTAGGTGCAAGCTCCCTTAAGACACCGGTGGGAATGCCTGAACCGTCTTTTTCAATAATTGAATTTTCAGGATCAGGTGTACCAGGCCCTATTCCGGCAAGCTCAAGTGCCATTGAATTGACAATACATAAATGAAGGTCGCACCTGAAAATACATACAGGATTATCAGGCGCATATCTGTCCAGGTCTCTGCGGTCAGGCAGTTTCCTGTCCGGCCATACAGATTCATTAAGAGCGTAGCCTGTTATCCATCTGCCTTTTTCAAAATCCGGAATTTTTCCGGCCAGAATGGCCTGCGCCTGTTCAAGGGACGCGGCACAGGAAAAATCAATGCTGTAAAAATTCAAGGCCCATTCATAAAAATGAAAATGGGAATCGCAGAATCCCGGCAGAACAAGTCTGTTCTCAAGATTTATTGTCCTTGTTCTGCCCGATGCAAGAGAAAGTATATCCCTGTCATGGCCAATGGCTGCAATTTTTCTGCCTGCCACAGCAATGGCTGTGCAGGGTTCTTCCCCATGATTCCAGGTATGAATCCGGCCGCCGTACAAAATCAGGTCAGGAGTGCAGTTCATCATGGTGTGTTTTGATCCTTTAAAATTTCAGGAATTGATTATGGGAACATCTTCCATTATATCCTCCGGCTGCTCATCTTTATAGGGCATCATGACCGCCTGGGATGTTTTCCCGTCCACAAGAATACTTACGGGTTTTTCAAATCTGATATGCTTGAGATAAGCGGTTTTGTTTTCACATTTCTGGCATCTGAAAAAATCATAATCAATGAAATCATCCCCTTTGTCCGAAATTGTAATATAGCTTATGCCAAGCGAGGTAATATTCTGAAAAAAATGCGAGCCCTGGGAAGGATCTGCCTTGATGCTCTCAATGGTTGTTTCCACCATAACACCTACATTGGAAATATCATTCCATACAACCGGTATTCCAAGCCACCTGTCAGATGAACCCCACCTGCCGGGCCCTATCAAAACATATTTTTTGCCGTTTTCATTGAACATGGCATTCAGCTTGTTGATCTGCGCTGCCACTTCCATGGTTTTGCCAGGGTCAAATGTTTCAGGGTCAACAAAGATAATATCATTTATATCCTTGTATTCGCCGTTGCCAAGAGAAAGAGTGGAATAGCAGAATGCCCGGTTTATTTCCTCTTCAGTGATTCTGACCTCAAGGTTCTGCTTGTACCTTCCCATGGGCCTGATCTGCAGCAGGGAAAACTGGGGTTTTTCATTTTCAGGAAGGGTTACGGCAAATTCTACCTCAACTGAAGCTCCCATCCATTTGCTGCCTATTTTTGTTATTTCCTCAAGAAGGGCTGCAAGGGGGAAGGCATTGTATTTGAGAATACTGGCAAAGGTCAGAACCGGAAACCCCTTGTTTGAAAAAGAATCCCTTATCCTGTTGTCCTGGACATAAAAGGTGGAGGACAGGCATCTTACCACGGGATGGTCTGTTGCCTCACTCAGGTCAAGCCTTACAAGTGCAGGGTCCTGTGAATAATCTTTGATCAAAGGCTCATCACTGTGCATATCATCAAGTTTCAAAGCATAAAAATACTTCTGGGAATTTTCAAGTATATCATTCACCATTGAAAACTGGGGAAGAAACTGGGGGTATCTGGGGCAGAATCTTAAAGTTTTGCCACCTTCCATGACAATTTTGCCAAGACCGAGGGCAATATAGGCAATACCTTCTTCAGCCTTGAGATGGGCTATGGGATAAAAATTATAAGACTGGGCCACTCCTGAAACAGCAGGATAAAAATATCCCTTATATTCTGTTCCTGTAAGCTGCTGAAGTATCACAGCCATTTCCTCGTCCTCGGTTCTGTGCATGGTGGATTTGGCATAGGAGCGCGGAGCCTTGAGATAAGTTGAGGCATATACGAGCTTTACGGCCAGAACAAGCTTGGCAAGACGTTTTTCAAGGCTGGGATGGGAATTGGCAAGCATATAGGTTTCATAAAGCCCTGCAAAAGGCTGATAGTGGGCATCTTCAAATAATGAGGAAGACCTCACTGCAATGGGATAATGCACATTCTGAAGATAGGTTTTAAGGTTTGCCATCAGCCATTCAGGCAGATCAGCCTTTACAAACCGGTCTATGATCTGGGAATCTTCAAAGTCTTTATCAGATTCAAGCAGCCGGAACAGACGGTTTTCCTCAATAAAGGTTTTGAACCCTTCTGTGGAGATCACAAAGGTCTGGGGAATGCAGATTTCAATATCAGGAAATTTATCCTTCAGAAAAGAGGCTTTTTTAAGCTGAGAGGCCATAAATGCAAGCCCTCTTGCCTTACCGCCAAGAGATCCGCTGCCGATTTTCATGAAATCCGTGTCTGAATCAAATTTTCTGGAGTCAAAATCAATTATCTGGCCCTGACGCGAGCCCCTGCGCCTGGCACGTATGCTGTCGATCAAAAATTTTTTAAGGTCGCTGGGGTCTGGAAAATCACTGATTTTGTAAGGTTTCAGCTTCAATGCAAAGCTTATTTCACTCCTTGCCATGAACCATCTTGAAAAATCATTGTTCATGGCATGGAAAACAATTGACTCATCCGGTATTTCAGACAAAAGTTTTTCCATTTCCCTTAAATCATTTGCACTGGCTATTTCCTCACCATTGGGCAGCCTGAACACAAAGGGGCCGAATCCGAGATGATTTACAAAAAAGGCTTTTATCCTGTCATGCAGGTTATTTGAATTTTTATTGATAAAAACTGCTGGTATATCAAGGACTTTTTCCCTTATGTGTTCTTCTGTACTGAGAATAAGCACAGGAAGGTCAGGCATTTGTTTTTTGATCTTTTTCAGCAGCCTGTATCCTGCAAGTTCATCTTCCTTTCCCTTTCTGGGATAACGCATGTCCGAAAAAACAGACAAAAGATATGGCTTGTATTTTTCATACAGGGCAATGGCCTCTTCATAATTATGGGCAACCAGAACCTTGGGCCTGCCCCTCATTTTAAGCAGCCTGTGCTCCTCATTTATGGATTCGTCTATGACCGACTGGGTCTGCATCACGATCTGCTTGTAAAGAACAGGCAGAAAAGCTGAATAATGATACGGAGAATCCTCCACCATGATGATCACTCTGACACCGGCATTTTCAGTATCAAAGGCAACATTCATTTCATCTTCAAAATTCTTGATAATTGCAAGCAGAAGATCTGCATTCCCCCCCCATATATATGTTCTGTCAATTGAAGAAGAATCCTGCCCGCATATATATCGGTCAATATCGCAGGTGTTGTGAAGCAGCATGAAAAAAGGCAGGTCTGAATACCGTTTTTTGACTTCAGCTCCAAAGGTATATACATCCATGCCGTCCAGGCTGGGCATGGCGATTATAAGGTCAAATTTTTTTCTTTCAAGCCTTTCAAAAGCCTCTTTGGCAGAAGATACCCAGGTGAGCCTGGGCGGTCTGGACAGGTTAAGCCCTTTGTATTCATTGATGATGCGTGTGGAAAGCCTGCCTTCTTCTTCCATTATAAAAGCGTCATAGGGACATGATACAAGAAGAATATCCCCTACCTTGTTTGCCATTAATTCATGATAGATTTTAAGCGAAGGTGTTAAACCGTCCATGTGTATGACCTCTGATCAAATAATTTCAGTATATTTCCGCCCGATTCCGGTAACTATAATAAAATCGGTCCATGAATGCAATCAAAGAGGATAAACCAGTAAAACTGCATTGATTCCAAACTAAAATAATAATTTGGACTAAAACAATGTTTTTAATATAATCTGTTTATTTCCGTGTTTTCATCGGTTTGACAAATAAAATAAATATTGATATCAATAGATCTATTCATAAACCATATAATTTTTATTTTGAATACAAAATATATTAAAAGACAAAATATCCATATGAAATACCAGGCATACACACAAAAAAATTACAGAGCCATTCCTCAGCTGGCAGACCTGCCTGAAAAAATATTGAACCAGATTGATATAACAAGCAGGATTCTGCCATTTAAAACCAGCAATTATATTGTTAATGAACTGATTGACTGGAATCATTGGCAGACAGCATAAGAATGGAGCTCAATCCCCATCCTGCAGGACAGCTGGATCACAATATTCCCATGCTAGGTGACCTGAAGCTGAATGGAATTCAGCATAAATACAGGGAAACCATGCTTGTATTTCCAGCCCAGGGCCAGACCTGCCATGCCTATTGCACATTCTGTTTCAGATGGCCGCAATTTTCCGGCATGAATAAATTCAAAATAGAATTAAGGCATGTCAGAACAATGGTTCAATATCTGGAACTTCACCCTGAAATAACAGATGTGCTGATCACAGGCGGCGATCCCATGATAATGAGCGCAAGACGGCTTGCCACATATGTGGATGCCCTGCTGGACTCAAAGGCCGCACACCTGAAGACAATACGGATCGGCACAAGAACCCTGAGTTTCTGGCCATACAGATACCTGACAGACAAAGACAGCAAAGACATACTGAAACTTTTTAAGAAAATAACAGACAGGGGCATCTTCATTTTTTTCACTTCCCCTGGCCAGGGCCTATTCTGTTTTCACCAATGCATATTCAATGGTCAGCGGTCTTGCAAGAACCGTAAAAGGCCCTGTCATGTCCTCATTTCCGGGAAAAATCAAAATTGACGGCACTCCTGTGATAAACAAAGAAAAAACCTTTGCCCTGTCATTTGTGCAAGGAAGGTCTCCCAAATGGACAAACAAACCTTTTTTTGCCCGGTTTGACCCTGAGGCATCATGGCTTTACGATCTTAAGCCCGCATTCGGCAAAACTTCTTTTTTCTTTGAAACACATAAATCCTGACCCCGGTAAAATTTGAATCAGCACCTTGTTCACACCAGCAGAATTTTTTATGATAAAAATTATTTGCTTTTGAATAAAATATCAGGCAAATAGAAATAATTAATTTATTTTTTTTGAGGGTGATCTGTGAACGAAAAAGACAGTATTTATTGCAGGGAATTGCTCGTGCTGCTGAGGAAAATAACCCAGGCCATTGACCTGCATTCCAGATATCTGAATAAAAAATTCGGGCTGACAGGGCCTCAGCTGATTATTTTACAGGCGCTTCTCGACGGAGAAATGACAGTTTCAGGGCTTGCAAAGGCCATAAGCTTAAGCCAGGGAACTGTAACAGATATTATTCAGCGCCTTGAAAAAAAAGGGCTGGTAATCAAAAAACGCAGCAGCGAAGATAAACGTTCCGTGTTCATATCCCTGTCAGAAAAATGCAAAGCTATTCTGGCCATGGAACCTTCTCCTCTGCAGGAAAAATTTACAGATGCCTTTTCACGGATCCCTGAATGGGAAAAGCTCATGATTCTGAGCTCAATGAACCGGATTGCAGAAATGATGTCAGGCCGGGCACATGTGAATTTCATGAGTGATGAATAATATGCATGATTTTCCAAAAGAATTTGCCGGCTGAAAAAGAGAACAACATGGAAATAAAGATTACCAGAACTGCTGACACCGTGCTCATGGTCAGGCCGCGGGATTTCGGTTACAATGAAGAAACAGGTATTGACAATGAATTTCAGAACAGGCCTGATGCGGATCAGAAAGAAATAAACAAGAGGGCAAACAAAGAATTTGACAATATGGTGAACGGCCTTAGGGCCAAAGGTGTTATTGTGCTGATCCTGGAACCGCCCATAAGACAAAACATTACAACCCCTGATGCCATTTTCCCGAACAACTGGTTTTCAACCGAACATGACGGTACAATTTTAACATACCCCATGATGGCAAAAAACAGAAAAGCTGAAAGGCGCCTTCTTGAGGTTGAAAAACTTTTAAACAAAAACGGATATACCATACGCAACTGCATTAATGTGGGCAGGCTTGATGAACCTGAAAAATTTTTGGAAGGCACAGGCAGTCTTGTCATAGACCATGTGGATGAGGTGGTATATGCCGCAAGGTCAGAAAGGTGCCACCCTGACCAGTTTGACAATTTTGTACGGCTTCGTTTTTATCCTGAATCAATTTTGTTTGACACAAGAAGTTCTTCAGGCAGGCCGATTTATCATACCAATGTCATGATGAGCCTTGGAGAAAAATATGCTGTGATATGTGCGGACTGCATTCCTGACAAAGATCAGCGCAACAGAGTATTGTCAAGGCTTGAAAAATCATTTGAGGTAATGACCATTACAATGGAACAGATGGAAAAACATTTCTGCGGCAATATTCTTGAAGTAAGAAACCGGCAGAACCGGTCTTTTATTGTAATGTCGGAAAATGCACGCAAAGGATTCACACAGGAACAGAAAAAATTTTTAAGCCGGTATGGTGAAATCCTGAGCTTTGACCTTTCAACCATAGAAAAAACAGGGGGTGTGAAGTGCAAGGTGCATGATGGCTGAAATTTTTTCCGTGAGGGAAAAAAATTTTTCCTAGTCAAGCCCCATCTGCTTTTCAATCGCGGCAATTTCCCGCATAAGGGATTGTTTTTCATCTTTGCTGAGGCCTTGTGAACCCAGCCTGTTTTTCAGGCTTAAAAGCATCATTTCCTGCCTGTAATCACTACATGTATAAGATTGCCCTGATTTACAGTTTTTTTTCGGTTCCT
>CAYUOB010000023.1:0-29867 GCA_964446145.1 uncultured Desulfobacula sp. | reverse complement strand
TTGAAAACTGGCTTTGTTATACCTTCAAAAGATGTAATGTCATTGAGAAAAACAATGATAACACTTTCTGAGGATGATAGTTTATGTTCTGAGTTTGGGAAAAATGCCAGGAAAAGGTATGAAGAAAAATTTACTAATGAGATTGCAGGCAGGAAATATATGCAAATCTATAATGATATTCTTGGAGCATGACAGAGCATTATATTGAGAATCATCAGTTGGCAACAAGGAGGCTTTGAGTCCCGTAAATTGGCCCTTAAAAAAGGCAGGGGTGGTAAGGAAAAAAAAGGTCTCTCGCGCTGAAAGACAGGCATTGAGAGCAAAACGCAGGAAAAAATAGGAACTGCCTATTTATGATCCCTGTTAAAGCTTGCAAGCCTGTGTTCCAGGGTTTCAAACATTTCATGGCCTGTCATGGAGACACATGCCCTTATGCCTTCATGGCGGTCGCTTCCGGTTGTGGAAAGGGAAATTGCACTTATTCCGTAGTACAGCAGTTCCTCAACAAGCTCAACTCCTGTAAATCCTGGATATGAAACAGTAAAATAAAACCCGTCTGCAATTTTCTCATTGTCATCCATGTCATATACAATTTTAAAACCATTGTCCGTGAATAGCTTTTTCATGGCTTGCGCACGTTTGCCGTAAATTTTCACGCTTTCCACAAAATTGTACCTGCCTTCATTGACTGCCTTTAAAAGCTTTGCAAGCCCCCATTGTACAGAATGGGCAACGCCTGAGCTCAATGCATACATGGCTCCGAAAATATAGGCATATCCAAATTCATCACTGCCGAACCAGGGCTTCAGGTTGTTTCCCCGTGATTTGAAAAGTTTATCCGGGATTGCTGTCATGCCGATCCTCTGGCCTGCAAGGGAAAATGATTTTGAACTTGAAATAAGCAGTATGTAGTTGTCAGTATATTGTGCCACAGAAGGAATAAAAGGCGGTTCTCCCGGCACGGAGTAATCTTTTCTGAAGTCCATGCCAAAATATGCAAGGTCTTCCATTACAATGCAGTCATATTTTGTTGCAAGTTTTCCTATTGTTTCAAGCTCCTGGTCTGTAAAGCATATCCATGCAGGGTTGTTGGGATTTGAATACATGATGGAAGCAATATCGCCTTTTTCAAGAAAAGACTCAAGCTTGGGGCCCAGCCTGTTTCCCCGGAATTCATACACATCAAAGCTTTCATGGGAAATTCCTATTACACTTGCCTGGCGTTTGTTCACGGGAAAGCCCGGATCAATGAAAAGGATCTTGTTTTTGCCCTTTACCCTGCGGCTGGTACACATCATTGCCATGTAGCATCCCTGCATGGATCCGACAGTTGGAAAACATGATTCAGGGCTTATGTCCACATTGATAAAATTTTTGACAAATGCTGAGATTTCCTGTTTGAGTTCTGGTATTCCGTCAAAGGGGGGATATTTTGAGCCAACGCCGTTATGAAGCGCCTCAATCTCGCCATCAACGGCTATGTCAGGCGGTTCAAGCCCTGGAACACCCATTTCCATCCTTATAAATTTTTGGCCTGTGGCAGCTTCTATATTGTTCACAATCCTGTTAAGTTCCCTGATGGAGGCCATGCCCACTGATTCCAGGCCCATTTTTTCAATTTCTTTTTTTACTGCAGATGCATCTATGGGTGTATTTTTCATATTCGCCTTCTCCGTAAATCAAAAAAATAATCAATTATTTAATTAACTTTTATACGAAGGCATGAAAAAACACAACACTATTATTTAATGGCAGGTAAAACTATTTGATGAATGGTAAAGCGACCGTCGAATTTAATGAATGAACTCTGCCTTTTTCCGGCTGGCGTCTGGCATGGGTAAATTCTTATGTAAAGATCATGCATAATTTACATAAATCAGTCTTAATATTGTTGCAAGAATAACTGTCATGAACACAGGGCGGATAAATTTTGCTCCATTCCTGACAGCAAGGCGTGATCCTGCAAAAGCACCTATGATCTGTCCGGAGGCCATGCACAGGCCGGCAGAATAAATAACCTTGCTGCCGATAATAAATATCAGCAATGCCACGATATTGCTCGTGAAGTTCATTATCCTTGTGAATCCTGCTGCCTTTGTCATATTAAATCCAAGAAGTATTACAAAGGCTGCCGTCCAGAAGGAACCTGTACCAGGCCCGAAAAAACCGTCATAAAAACCCAGGCAAAGGCCGATAACCGTATAAAACAAAGTTCTCGGCATTATGGCATCATGGGTTTCATATCCCATTTTTCCGGAAAACAAGGTATATAAAAAGACAACCAGCAGCATAAATGGAATAATATGCCGGATAAACCCGGGATCAAGCTGCTGAAGCAGCCATGAACCCATTACAGCTCCGGCAAGGGTGAAAAAAATACCTTTGCCTGCTTCCTTCAGGTCTGCCTGTCCTTTTCTGATATAGTAACAGGATGCAGAAAAACTGCCGAAACTTGACTGGAGTTTATTTGTCCCAAGGGCTATTTGCGGTGGCATTCCCACTGAAAGAAGCACAGGCACGGAGACAAGTCCTCCGCCTCCTGCAATGGAATCTATAAACCCTGCACACAGGCCGCTGAAAAATAATAATACCCCTGCACCCATTGTCATATGAAAACAAACCATTTATCACCAATACACAATCAGGGCAATGATCTGCCAGGATTCAGTTCTGTAGGTTCACAATTATCCCAGCGTTTAAAAAGATCATGCTCTATTTCAAAAAAATCCAGCACCTTGCCCACGGATTGATTGATTATATCATCAATGGTTTCAGGATGGTGGTAAAATGCAGGCACAGGCGGAATAATATGGGCGCCCATGTCAGCAGCAAGGCCAAGCAGCCTGAGATGCCCTCTGTGCAGAGGGCTTTCCCTGAACATCAGTGCAAGCCTGCGTTTTTCCTTGAGCTGAACATCTGCTGCCCTGACAATGAGGTTGTCGCCATAGGAATTTGCAATGCCTGAAAGGGTTTTAACGGTGCAGGGCGCAATCACCATGCCTGCGGTAAGAAAGGAACCGCTGGCAAGTGCTGCAGCCATATCTTTGTCAGTATAACTCACATCAGCCATGCCAAGGACATTATTGACATCGTATCCAGTCTCGATCCTGATATTGAGCTTTCCTGCTTCAGATATGATCAAATGTGTCTCAATTTCAGTATTTCTTAAAAACTCAAGTATCCTGATTCCGTAAATTACTCCGCTTGCACCTGTTATTCCTATGATCAGCCTTTTTGGCGGCATCCGGTCTTCCCTGCGTGTTTTTTTTATTATTTGTCTGCAGACCGCATGAAGGGCTGCGGCTTGTTATTGTATTGGCCAGCACCCCTTTACAGCAACAGAGAATTTTGGCTCGATTTTTATTCTTAATTTCATGGTACGTTTGTTTTTGTAGTAGGCAAGAGCCAGTGTATCCAAGCCATTGCCTATTTTAGCAAAGGACAGGGGATATGGCCCGAAAACAAAAATTTCGTCGGCTTCAATGTGATGCAGGGGGGCATACTTGTTTGCAAAAAGGACTTTGAGATCGGAAAAATTGGTGACATTTTCACGCATGGTGACTTTGAAATAAAGATTTCTCCCATTGTTTCCCATTGTTGCAGTCATTCTGGCGATGGGTGTCCATATTACAGGAATTGCAACAATGAAGTTTTTAAAATTGTCATTTTCAAGGATTTCTTTGACCTGATTGCGTACATCCACTTTTATATGGGCTCTGACAGTATGCCCGGCAAATCTTTTGAGTGTGTTGCATTGCATGTTGAAAACGTGAACCGAGTTCGGGGGCATCATGGGAGCTGTAAGTCTTTGTACAGCTCTGCCGTTGAAAAATATTTCCACCATATTTGGTCTGGCTGCAGTATCTGAAATATTTTTGATGTTTGCGTGGCAGGTATAATTATTGTTGCTGTCGCGGGTTACCCAGGCGTTCCATGCCACCAGATTGGGCCTTTTTACTATTTTCGGGACAGGTTTTTTTTCTGTGGAGTGTTTGAGTACGCCTGTATTTGTCTGGGTAGCTGTGAAACCGCTTGCCAGCAGCCAGGATACAATGATGAACAAGATGGTTGACAGTCTTTTCATGGGAATTTGTCTCCTTTTTGCAATACTGATTCTCAGAACTTCATTCTGTTTCAGTGATATCTATGTCCTAAGGATTCTCATAAAACATCTAAAAAAATATTTATACTGTATAAAGTGTGAGCCTGTTTTTTGTCAAGTACAAAGAGATTTGTTATAATCCTGCACCTGACAAACAAAGGAGGCAGGCTGTGTCCACAAAAGCTGCAGTATTTTTGAAACACCGGAATATTTTATTTGAGCTTGTTAAATATGAGCATGGGAAAAAAGGTGCTCAGTTTGCTGCTTCAGCCACTGGATTCCCCTTGGAAAAACTGATCAAGACCCTTGTTGTTGACCTGGGTAAAGGCAATTATGTTCTGGCTCTGATGCCGGGAACAAAACAGCTTGATCTGAAAAAAATTGCCGGGGCATGTTCTGCAAAAAGAGCGGCAATGGCTGACACATTGACGGCAGAACGGTTGACAGGCTATCTGGTCGGAGGCATAAGCCCCTTTGCCACAAAACACAATATTCCTGTTGTCATGGAAAAATCTCTTATGAATCATGATCAGGTAATGATAAATGCAGGACAGAGGGGAGTGATGCTTGTGATATGTCCCGCTGATATTGTGAAAGCCCTGGACAGGTGTGTGACAGCTGATATTGCCGTGGCATAGGAGAAACAAGTTCAAGAAAAATGCTTCCTATGAATACTTTTATTTTTATTTTTACCGGAATTTTCTTTTTGTCAGCAGTAACCCAGATTTTCACCCCCGGGTTTTTACTTTTCTTAAAAGCCCCTGAAAAATGGTTTACCTGAAGTTCGAGTAGATAGGTATCAATGAGTGCGGAAGATAATTTTATTTTTTCTTTTTTTATGATTACAGCTTTTTGAATGAAGTATTTTTTCCCGTCTGTAACCGGAAAACACAGGGTTTTACCGGTTTTAAATTCAAGAGTGCGCATCCTGTAAAATGCGCTTAAAGGATCAAATGTATCAGGGGGGATATGAATTGCAGGCCTTTTGCCCCCGAAATTGGAATATTCCGCAGTATGGTTTTTCAGGTCAAAATGTATTTCAATCTGTTTTTTATCTTTGCCTGACTGGGTTTTTCTGTAAAAGACAGACCGGGTGAAGCCTGTATCTGTAAATCCTTCCACCCGGTCTCTTATTTTATAAAGCATGTCAATATAATGGTTTGATTCAAGCTCAAGGGTGAAATGCCTGGCCTTCATTCCATTGAGGCCGGAAATCCGGTTGACCCTGAATCTGGCCCTGCCTGCACTGATCATTTCCCATCGTACATCATATATGAGTTCCTCTCCCTGGCAAAATGGCAGAACACTGGTTTCTGCACCGCAGGGAAAAGCTTTTGCCATGATAATTCCTGTGAGGCAGGCAATAAGCGTGAACCAGATACACGATCCGGATTTAATCATTTCTAATGCATTGCCTCGGCAATTGATACTGTTCTGTCTCCAAGCATATTGACATAGCTTGCCATTTCATTGTCATACCATCCATATATCACTGTCTGGGTTACCTGGATGCTTGTGACCTGATCCTTGATCATATCAAGAATATTTTTATCAATACCGCGTACATGTTCAAGATTTATATTAATGGCCCCTGTGCGGCTGTGAGTTTCATGGCCTTCGATTACTGCCGCAGCCCTGGGGGTTCCTATTATATCAGAAGAGACATTCTGTTTTTCCGTATACATCAGATAACCGTTTTTATTGGATTTTGCGGCTTCTTCGTAAATTGAATTTATAAGTTCCCTGCGGATGGGTTTTTTATTAAGTTCCTCCTGGAAATTCATGACAAGAATAATGAGCGAACCTGTACTGGTCGGGATCCTTACGGATTCTGCAATAAAGCCTATGGTTGCCATTTCAGGTATAACAAGTTGCAGAGCTTTTGCCGCGCCTGTGGTGGTAAGTATGATATTATTCATGATGGATCTGTTTTTTCTCAGATCCTTTGCATTGGTTTTGGGCAGCCTGTCAAGAACCTGCTGCGAGCCTGTGGCTGCATGCACTGTTGCCATGGAAGCGGAAAGAACGCGCTCAATTCCAAAATAGTCAAGCAGCGGTTTTATCATGTGTGCAAGGCAGGTGGTCGTACACGATGCATTGGAAACTATCTGGTGCTTCAGAGGATCATAGTCTCCGTCATTGATTCCCATGACAGTTGTGACAGCATCTTCAGGCATGGGTATTCCTTCCTTGAGTTTGAATGGTGCAGAAGCAACAACTTTTTCAGCGCCTGATTCAATATGCCCTCTGATGGAGCCTTTTGGAGCATCAACGTCGAGGGAAGGATCAAGAAACTGGCCTGTGGTGTCAACCACGATCCTTGCATTGTGATCTGCCCATCCAATATTCTTTGGATTCCTGTGATCCTGAAGAATTTTTACATTTACCCCGTTGACTTTTAATGTGCCTTCAGCTTCATTGACATCACTTATTACAGATTCAGCATTGAAACCATAGAGAAAAGAGTCAAGCCTCCCATAGGTTGAATCTCTTTCAATGTAATGGATAATATCCTGAAAGGATTTCCCCACATCACGGCCTATATTGATTACAATATTGTCAAAATATTTTCTTCCTGCATGGTGCCATAAAGAAAGTTTGCCGATTCTGCCAAGCCCGTTGATTCCAAGTGTTTTAGAAATTTCTGTATTCATTTTTTTCCTCTCATTGATGAATAGTTTATTTTATGTTGATTATGCCTTTATATACAGAACCCTTCTGGCCGTGGATACTTATATGATCGCCTGTGGTCATTTTGATCCCGTTGATCAGGCAATGTTTTTCCGTTTCATTGCATACAAGATTTTCACATCCCACCACACAGGTTTTGCCAAGGTTGTATGTTACAACTGCGGCATGGGATGTAAGCCCGCCTCTGGCCGTTAAAATACCGTCTGCTGCATCAATTTCCAGAATATCATCAGGCACTGTATCATTGCGCAGAAGAATGAGCCTGTCATCTGGATTGTGCCTGCGGAAATCATCAATTTCCTCCAGAGTGAAAACAATTCTGCCTGCCATGGCCCCTCCGCTCACTCCTATCCCCTGGCCCAGATACGCCTTTTCCAGGGTTTCAGGGTCAGCGTCAAAATCAATGATTTTTTTTCTGTCCCTCTGTGACATGTCTCTGGCCTGAAGGATATAAAGATCCTTGGCATTTTCCCCTTCAAAGGTGAATTCAATTTCCTGTGGATTCCATCCTTCATCATATACAAGGTGCTGCACTGTTTTTTTAAGCTGCTCATACACAAAGGGAAAATTCATTTCAAGGCTTGTTTTTGAGTCCCGTTCCTCAAGCTCGCGCTGGGTTTCTGAAATGGGAAGGGTTTTTACAAGCCCTGATACCACATCTTCTCCCTGATTGCCTATTGTGAAATCTCCCCACAGCCTTATGGTATCACCGGGCAGCCTCGGGCTGTGGCTGAAAACAACGCCTGAGCCGGAACGCCTGGAAAGATTGCCGAATACCATTGACTGCACAGTGACAGCAGTGCCCCAGTCATCTGATATTCCCATTATCCTTCTGTAATCCCTTCCCCTTTTTGACTGCCATGAGGAAAATACCTTGTTGATTGCCAGAAAAAGCTGATCAATGGGTTCCTCACGGAGTTCAATTCCAGAATCAAGCAGCAGCTGTTTATAGGCAAGCGCTACATCTTTCATCTGTTCTCCTGTGAAATACCGCTTGAATTCTATGCCTGCCTGTTTTTTCTTTGAATATATAATAAGATCAAATTCATCGCGTTTTATGCCGAAAGCCATGCCGTAGCCCTGAAGAAAACGGCGGTAACTGTCCCAGGCAAACCAGGGGTTGCGCGTTATCTGTGCGATGCTTGCTGCGATTTCCTCATTGATACCAACATTCAGAAATGAGTCCAGCATTCCCGGCTGGGAAATGGATGAACCGCTTCTGACCGACAGAAGAAGCGGGTTCTCTGGGTTGCCAAAATGTTTTCCTGTCCTTTTTTCCAGGCTTGCCAGCATTTTGCCCACATAACGTTTGAAATTTATATTGGCTGGTTTGTAATCATTGATGATTTCTTTGCATTTAAATACCTCTGTTGTGATGATAAAGCCTTCGGGTATGGCAATTCCAAGTTTTTTCAGTTTGATGAGGTTCAGTCCCTTGTTTCCCAGAAATATGATGTTTCTGCTTATGGGATCTGAACTGTCTATTTCTATTACGGAAAATTTGGGGTCATAGTTTAAAAGCCGGCTAAGATGGATTTGTGACAGTTTTTCAGACTGCTGGAAAAGGGTGTGAAGTATCCGGTTGAGGAAAACATCAAGCTGCTGAAGCCCGAGAGATGTTGCAATGCGATCCCTGAAAAATATTTCCGCAACCCTCTGGTCAAAATTTGAATTACGGGTTCTTGCAGAATCCGGAGGCATATATTTTTCAAGTATCTGATCCCTGCCGAGCCTTGCTTCAATCTGGCTAAGATTGGATGAATGAATATTGTTGAAATGGTCGTGAATAATATCGGTTATGGCCTTTGTAAATCCTTTGAAAATATCCAGGTACTGGGTAAATGTGCAGGTTCTGATATTAACGGAGAATTTGAGAAAGTCCATCTGGACATCCATCTGGCTGGAAGCGATTCCATCAAGCTCAAGTGCAAGCCTGAACAGGGTAAGTATATTATATATATGCTGGAAAGTGGATTTTGTAATAACCTGAAGGTCAATGCTGCTGACAAGCTGTTCAAACAGCACGTTCACAATGCTTTCCACTCTCAGGGTCAGGCCGAGGGCATCAAATTTGGCTTCATTATAACTTCCATACATGGATGGTATGTCAACCGCGAAATGGCGTTTGTGATAAATGGCTTCATTGGCTTCATAATGCTTTTCAGAAAGGATTACATCTTTCAGCTCCTTCATGTAGGAAAGCAGTTTCATAATTTTGTGTTCAAGTTTTTTTTCATCAAGGGCCTGGACAAGTTTTTTTGTGTCAGGAAGGTTTTCGCTGTTAAACGATGCCAGGTATTTTTTCAGCTCCAGGTTGTCCACCCTGTATTTCTGATTCAAAAGCCTGTAAAATCCAAAAATCATTTTCACCCTTGCCCTGTCAATATCCTGTACCCCGTCCACATCGTCTATCAGATTGTTCAGGGCTTTTTCCGTATAGAGCAGATAGTCTGTCGGGGCTGACACCCCCTTTAGCCTGATTGAATTGAGGATACGGCAGGGCCCGTCCACAAAGGGGCCTGTGCTTTCTATCTCTTTGTATATGGATGGAGGCACATATGGCCTGAGTTTTGATTTATCCCTGGTTTTCCAGAAGAGGATCACTTCCTGGATAAAGTCCACAATCCTGCCTGAACTTTCGACATGGCATTGTTTTCTTAAAAAATGTATAAGCCTGTCTTTCCGCTGGCAGGCTTCGTCCAGAGCAGTTGAAATATCCCTTAACTGGCCTTCTGCGCCTATTTCATTGAAAAAGGCGGGTAAAAGCCGGGCAAGCTGTTTTACAAGATTAAAAACAGGCCCTATGTCTGAATTGAGAAATTTTGTGATATCCCTTGGGAACAGATCTGTATCTTTTATAAATACTCCGCCTATGGCAAGTGAGATAATCAGTGCGGACAGCAGCCTCCTGGATTTTTTTGGGTGCCGGCTTATCAGGTCCAGGAAAATTCTGATGTTTTTTACATGGGCTGTGTTGCTTTTTATCTGCCAGTCTTCTCCTGTTCCTTCAATCATGGGAAATTGAAAGCCGTGATCCACTGTTCTGTCAATGAAATGATTGATCAGATCAATCTGGGAAGTTCTGTAGACAGCTTCCCCTATTTTGTGGATACAGTCCAGGACTGTTTCAGGGTGTTTGCCCTTGTGCTCCTTGAGCAGCAGAAACGCCTGATCAATGATGCTGATGTCCTTTTTGAAGTCTGCATTGTCTATGAGATGGGAAAGGGTGGTGTTTATTTCCCTTAAAGCCTGGACATGAATGGCTGCAAGGCCAGGAATATGGATAATATAGAAAAGAAAGGTAAGTTTCAGGTGCCATGCCTGGATATTATCTTTTCTGCCGGACATTATCTGCCGGGGTATTGACTGGACTATGCCTACAAATTTCTGGTAGTTCACAAGCGCTGCAAGTGCTTTTGCAGTTTCGCGCGATTTGCTGTCCAGTGAATGAGTGATGTTTTCAAGCTCCTTTTTCCATTCCTGGATGCGTGTGTGTGAGACCTGTTCCAATATTTTAACCAGGTTTCTGTCAAGCGTTTTTATATCCATGCTGCGGCTGGCCCATGAAAGGGGATCTTCCCTGGAAAGCCAGTAATCAAACGAATCACCGTGAAATTTTACCATGAATCTGTTTATGGCACCAAAGACACCATGTTCTTTCCTGACATTGTCCAGCAGCAGATTTGCAATTTTGTTGGGCTGGTAATAGGATTACACAAAATAGAAAAAATCTGTTTTGTTGTATGTTTCAATTTTTTCAAGGGTGTTTTTAACTACATCAAGGTAGGAATCAGGAATATCAGGGCCTGATTCTTTCAATATATTCTGAATGAACAGGACAAGGTTGTCCGCAGCTCCTGTTTTCAGGCTGGTATCTGGGTCTGACTCAAAGGTGTCAAGAAAAATACCTGCAAACAGGTTTAAGGCCTGAGCACCCCTGGGGTGCCGGCGGTAAAGATGGAAATACTGAAGGGAAAAGTGCCTTGCCTCACTTATAATGAATTCCCGGTTGCGGTAGGGATGGGATAATTCCTTTAAGAAAATTGTAATCCTGTTTTTTATGCCCACATAGGAATCAACAATTTCCAGGAGAACATTATATTCAGGGTCAATGCTGACATCCACTCTTGTATCGGACAGATTTACCTCAAGAGCCCGGGATTTCACATGATCTCCTTTCCTGTATTTTTGTGATAAACCAGATCACATTGATATTGTGCTGTCAGGGTGATATTTTATCATTTTAATTTTTATTTTCAATGATCTTTGAAAGCGAAGGCACAATTTTAATGCCTGCCTCACTCATTTCCTTTAATGCGGCAAGGCTTGTATTCTGATCAACCCCTCTGCACAGGTTTTCAATCAGAATAACACTGAATCCTGATTTTACAGCATCCATTGCAGTCGCCTTTACACAATAGTCAGTGGCAAGGCCGTAGATGATAATGGTGTTTATCCCTTTGGCTTTCAATATATTTTCAAGCTCTGTTTTTCTGCCCCTGTCATCAGAAAAACCTGAATAGGAATCATAGTCTGGGTCAGTGCCTTTTTCAACCACAGCACAAAACAATTTTCTGTCAATGAGAATCTCAGCATTGGGCGTATTTCTGATGCAATGGGGAGGCCACAGCATCTGAGTCCGTCCTTCAAGTTTCAGGGTTTCGTATGGTTGTCTGCCTTGATGGTTTGTATGGAACGATATATGTTCTGCAGGATGCATATCCTGGGTTGCAAAAATTTTATATCCTGCGGATTTAAGCTGCTGTGTGGCATGGTTCACCAGGTCAATATAATTCCGGTCAGTTCCCTGGACTGCAAGGCTTCCATTTTTCAGCACAGTAAAATCACCCTGTACATCCACCACCAGTACGGCAGTATGAGTTCTGTCCGGTTGCAGGGCAGGCTTGTCTCTCATATCAAACGCCTTTCTTTGTCAGACTGTATTGCATATCTGTGACTGAGACAGACATATTTCATAAAAATTTCTATCCAAGTTTTATGGATTAGTCAAATAAAATTCAGACTTGATTTTTGCTGTATGCCGAACATATAAACTTTATATTTAATATTTAATATGCAGGGAGTTTGCATTATATGATTCAAAGTATTCTGGACAATGACCTTTACAAGTTCACTATGCAGCAGGCTGTCCATATGCTGTATCCAAGAGCTCAGGCCAGGTACAGGTTCACCAACCGGGGCTGTACTGTTTTTCCCGACGGGTTTGCTGTTAAGATCATGGCTGAAATTGAAAAAATGGCTGACCTGCGCCTGTCAGAAACTCAAAAGAAATTTCTTGAAGAAAAATGTTATTTTTTAACCCCTGTATATCTTGATTTTCTTTCCACCTACCGTTATGACCCTTCCGAGGTGAAAATATGCCAGGATGCGGGCCGGTTGAGCGTGAAAATACAGGGGCCATGGTACAGAACCATTTTGTGGGAAGTGCCCCTGATGGCAATCATAAGCGAAACTTTTTTCAATATGACCTGCCCTGAAATTTTTGAAAAATCCGAGATAAAGGCCCGTAACCTTGAAAAGGCCGGCATATTGTCTTCAAACGGGGTCAGGTTTGCAGATTTCGGCACACGCAGGCGTTTTTCCGCTGCAAACCATGAGCAGATGATCAAGGATTTCATGAGTATTGAAAATTCAACAATGATAGGTACAAGCAATGTGCATTTTGCCCATAAGTTCGGCATGACCCCCATTGGTACTCTTGCCCATGAGTGGTTTATGTTTCATGCTGTTCTGAACGGATACAAGATGGCCAATTCATCTGCACAGGATGCCTGGGTAAAGGTGTTCCGCGGTGATCTGGGCATTGCGCTGGCAGACACTTTTACAACTGATGTGTTTTTGGCTGAATTTGATACTTTTTATGCCAAGCTTTTTGACGGGGTAAGGCAGGATTCAGGCGACCCCTATCTGTTTGTTGAAAAGCTTGTCAGACATTATGAAAGACTGCATATTGACCCTGCCACCAAAACCATTGTGTTTTCAGACGGCCTTGATGTCAGAAAAGCTGTGGATATACATGGATACTGCAGGGGAAGGATCAGAGATGCCTATGGCATTGGAACCACTCTTACCAATGATGTGGGGGTGAAGCCTTTGAACATGGTGATCAAACTCAGCCAGTGCAGGCCGTCACAGGACAAGCCGTGGCAGTATACGGTGAAATTGTCCGATGATGCAACCAAACATACTGGAAATCCAGAAGAACTTAAAAATTGTATGAATATATTCCATCTTGATCATTGAACTGCTGTTGTATCTGTCCGGTCAGGGTTGTGCCTGCCCAGCCATGATTCAAAATCAAGGTGGATTTTTTCAGGCTCAGGCGGGGATAATTCCGGTTCCGGGTCAGAAATTGTGGCTGCTCTTCCTGTATGGTGTGCAATATTGGTGACCATTGTCCGGAGTTCAGCCATTTCCTTAGCCAGTATGGACAGTTTTGATTCAATGGATGCCAGGGAATCTTTGAGCCGGGTATATTCGCTGGCAGAACATGGTTTTTCCTCCTGCTTCTCAGAAGGTTCAGCGTTTTTCTGTGGATTTGAATACCTGTGCATAAAAGACAGGCACCTGTCCCAGAAGATTTCCAGAGGGACATCCGCTCCCGTGCCCGGTGCACCTGTCAGTCTTGCTGTCAGAGCGCTGATGCATCTTGATGCCGGTGTATCCGGAAAGATCATGAAAAACGGGGTCTGGGCAACGACTGCAGCACGCACATTTTTATCTGATGCAACAATTCCCAGGGGTTTCATGTTTATTTTCAGGAATTTTTCTGTGGTTTTTTTCAGCCTGGCATAGGCTTTTTTTGCATTTGATGCTGATTTCACCTGGTTGACCACAACCCTCACAGGCCTTGAATATTTATGTTTTGACAATACCTTGAGCATGGAATATGCGTCTGTAAGTGAGGTTGGTTCGCACGTAACCACAAGTATGATTTCGTGGGAAGCCATGCAAAATGAAACCACCTGGGGTGAAATTCCAGCCGAGGTATCAAAAATAAAATAATCATAATCCTCAAGCTCAAGAAATGCGCTTATCAGAGTTCCCGTCCTTGTAGGGCTGAGTTCTGTCATCTGCTCAATACCTGAACTTCCAGGTATTATATCAATTCCCTGATAATTTTTTATGATGATCTCATCCAAGGTGAACTGCCCTGATATCACATTCCCAAGATCTTTGTCAGGGTATATGCCTGTAAGTATATTGACATTTGCCATGCCAAGGTCAGCATCAAGGAGACAGACTTTAAATCCCTGTGATGCAAGGGATAAAGACAGGTTAAGGCTTAAGCATGTTTTGCCGACTCCGCCTTTGCCGCTGGTAATTGTAATGATTCTTGCCATCAGATTTCACCTTTTTTTTGGGGAAATGCCATTAATCTGACTTTATTGCCGTGTTTTTCCAGGGAAAATTCTATATTCCGGGTCTGATATTTTTGAGCGAGCACCTCATGATTGAATTTTATGAATTCTTTGAACCTGTCCAGATAATCCGGTCTTTTGGGGTTGCCTGCAAGCTGGCGCAGTTGTTCATAGCTGCTGTACAGGGTTTTGACGGAGTCCGGCTCAAGCTCAGGGTTTTTTATTATTGTCCTGAAATTTAAAAGCAGGGAAAGGTCTACGGGTATTTTGCCGCAATGGTTTTCATTATTGTCATGACCGCCGTAGATAATATTATGAAACCAGGAAAATCCTGAAAACGGGATAAACATCACCTTGAATCTGTACTGGGGATATTTTTCGTTCAGACTGCGGATGAACAGGATATTATCAGTGTCTGTAATTCCAAATAATATGGTGTTTTCCTTCAGCACCAGGGGGATCACTTTATGGACACGGGAATCTTCTCTTCCGAGCACGGCAACAAGCTCAGGCCTGTCTTGTTTTTTAAAAATATAGTCACTTATTGATCTGAAAGGAATATGAAATAATTCAAACACAAGTTCCTGAATGGCTTCTCCTGTAATCTGCCCTGTTTCAAGAAGGAAGCTGATAAAGGGGATATTTTTTATATTGGCCTGTTTTCTTGCATGTGCCACGTTTTTTTTGTCCATTATTCTGTTCTTTACAAGGGCATCGTCAAGCGACATCAGCCTGTTGTATCTGTGCAGGACATAATAGTTGTCAAGGGGGGTGATAAGATTAAGGTCACACAGGATCATCCCGAAAAGCTGGCCTGTACGGAGTGTGGCTGAAGCTCTGCGTTTGTGCTGGATTGAAAGAACAGTATCAATATCATTACTGGAAATATATCCTTCCCTGACAAGAAGTTCTCCGGTCTTCAGCATCTTTGCTATCTCCTGCGGGAAGAACTGACCGGCAGCGTGATGATAAAACAGGCTCCGGACCCGGGCTGTGAATTGCAGACAATTGTTCCGTTGAGCTCCTTTATGATGGAGTGTACAATGGAAAGGCCCAGCCCTGAGTTGTTTGTGCGGTTTTTGGTGGTGGTATAAGGTTCAAACAGGGTTTGCATGATATCCTTATCAATGCCGGGGCCATTGTCGGCAATTGTGATTTCAATTGTTCCTGGAATGCGTTTTTTTTCATCAATCATGATTTTTGGGGATTCAGGCAGAAAACGTGTTGAAACAGATATTTTTCCTCCGCTGTCCATGGCTTCGGCAGCATTTTTTATGATATTTATGAACACCTGCTTTAAACCGTCCCTGTCTGTTTTCACCATGGGTATTTCAGGATCCAGGTCAAGAGATGATTCTATCTGTTTTGGCAGGAGAATGGATTTTTTCAGGATTTCAAGCAGTTCCTGACAAAGCTTATTGATATCAACAGGCTCAAACCCTCCTATCCCTGGTTTTGAAAAGAGCTTGAGCCTGTCCAGCAGCCCCGAGACCCTGGTTATCTCTTCGCCGATCACCCCAAGTTCCTGCTGGGCTGGATGTTTGTCAGGAAGTTTAAGGCTCAGGGTTTCAATATAGTTTTTGATAATTGCAATTGGGTTGTTGATTTCATGGATTACCTTGTCAGTGAGTATTGCATATGCATCCATTTTTTTTTCATGGACATCACGGGCAAAATTCTGATGAAACCGGATATTTTCAAGGCATATGCCGGTTTGTTTTGAAAAAAGGCCTACAATGCCCTCATCTGCATCAAGCATTGCAGCTTTGTCCCTGTCAATACCAAGCACTATCACACCTGACGGCGAATCACAGGCAGGGGCATGAATCGGAACACAGTACAGTCCTCCGGCATCAAGCAGCCTTATGATCTGGGTGTCTGATACAGCTGTTTTATCAGGTTGAACAATTTTGAAACTATTTTGTATTTTCCCGGTTTTATGGCATTTTACAATAAGACTTGATCTGTTTGACAATGGAATGGCAATGCTTTTTATTATTTTATGGGATTTGTCATATTTTGAGCATCGGCCTGTAAGTATATTTTTTTTTTCATCCACAAGAAAATAAAATATTCTTGGAATATTGAAAATTATTTTAAATCCGTTGTGAGTTGTTTCCAGTACAGAATCCATATCCCTGGCATGCAGAAGGTTCTGCAGGGTGCCGTAGAAAACAGACAGGTCCTTTACCTGGGACATCAGTGAGTGTTCAATATTATTATTGTGATCCTCTGAGGCTGTATCCATGTTGATACCAAGGCTTGCTGCCATATCCATGACTTCCTTGTCTGCCTCGTTTTCAATTGACCTGAGTTTTTCAGGGCCAATATCTGTAAGTCCGGCAATATCAGGGATTTTATCTTCTGCCCCCGGCTCTGCCAGAAAATTGTCAATGAATATTATTTTTGTGTGAGACAGGGCAGTCTCAATCTGTTCGATACTTTCGTTGATAAATAGCACGGCATCTGAAATAAGCGGGTTCAGGTTCCATTGGGTAAAAAGCCATGCACTGACCTGGGCTGTGTCTGTATCAAAAATTTCCATTTCAGCCGCACTGATCTGTTTTTCATCCTGAAATTTTGTCTGCAGAATTGTTTTGTATTCATTCTCAAAATTCTGCATGAGCACCAGACGGCCTATATCATGGAGCAGGCCTGCCAGAAAAAATTCTTCAGAATCAGGCAGCCTGGCCGCTTCTGCCACTTTTTTCGCTATTACTGCACATTTATAGGAATGGTACCAGAATCTTGCGATATCAAAGTTTGAAATATTCTTTGGAAATTTGAAAAACCGCATGGCAGAACTGCTGATTGCAATATTTCGTATTGTATCAATTCCAAGGTAGACAACTGCTGTCTTTATACTGTTGACAGCCTTTGGCAGGTTTATATATGGAGATCCTATTATCTGAATAAGGCGGGAGCTCAGTGACGGGTCGGTCGCAATGATTCCGGTAAGTTCCTCAATGCTAGTTTTTTCCCGGTTGCAGGCTCTGATAAGCTTGAGCATGACCTGTGGAATCTGGGGCAGGGTTCCGGACTGTTTTATTTTGTCAAAAATATTCTGATTTGTCATGGCCTGCCGCTAATTCATGATTTTATCCGTCATAATTGTCTTTTTATTTAAAAATATTTTTAAACAGATTCTGAACCCCTTTTTTCACTTCTTCAATGGGAAGTTCGTCAGGGTTTTCCTTATCTGTTCCTGAAACTTCAGTCTGGCTGGCCTGATCCTGATCATATTCCTGCCGGGAAGAAGCAGAATTTTGGCCTGTATAATCCTGACCACGGGCATTGTCCTGCTGGTTCAGATCAGGCATGCCTTCCATGTTCATGACCTGTGCATTGTCCGGTATTTCATAGTATGAGGCCTCAAGAGCCGTCTTTTTCAGGCTTGTGAGTTTCATTTTATTCCCATATCTCAGGATTCCGCCATAGCCTGCTTTATCAGCCTGATCAATGCTTTCAGCCATATCCTTGTTCATGGTCTGTCCCATTTTCAAAGTCAGGGCAGCCCATCCTGCATTTATTTTCTTTAGATCAGAACTGGTGCTTAATACCACCTCGTCACTGCTGATAAGTTTGTTGCCCTGTTTTATATCGACAATATAAACATTTCCGGTATATCCTGCTATTTTTTCTGTACGGCCTGTTTTCTTATAATCTGCAGAGCATTTTTCCTGTTCCCGGGTGTCAGCACTGCCAAAAAAGTTTGAAAAGCCTTTTGAAGACATGGCTTTCATTTGCTGGCCAATATCCACTACCATCCATTTTCCGCTGTCATCCCTTGATATGGAATAAATTTTATCATCCCGGAGCAGCATATAACTGGATTGAGATGTATTCATTCTGACATGGTGACTGTCTCTGGTAACAATGGTGATTGTATTACCATCCTGGTATTGATAGGTCGCAACAATATCTGAAGCGGCAAAGGCAGTGGAACTTAATAATAACAGACATAATAGCATGGATATATTGCGCATAACTGACCTCCATTATTTTTTTCTTTAATTCGTATTGAAAATCGTCTGAAAAGTCAAGATGCTCCCCATTGATCCTGATAAAAACTATGGTGTAATTATCGGAACAGGGCATATATAATTTTCTTTTTACCGGTATCATATGTCATTCTGTAACCAGTATATGCTGTTTTCCATTGCAGGGTCATTAAATTTCATATAGTTTAAATATATGAAATTTAATCCGATCATAACCATTTTGTCTAAAGGCTGCCATGAATGAATCTCCCTTTGACCCGGTACCTTCAGATGAAATTTTTTCCAGGCTGAAAACTGTACGCAAAAAAATGGAAGATTGTCATCTGGATGGAATATTTCTTACACATAAACCTGACATATATTATTTTGCAGGCACTGCCCAGGACTGTTATCTTTATATTGACAGGGAACAGCCCCCTGTGCTTTTTGTGAAACGTTATCTGCCGCGGGCGGCCGCTGAGACCAGTATATCTGATATTGTCCGGATTGATTCGGTTAAACAGATTCCAGGCCAATTGCGCCGGCGCCTTGAAAAATATCCTGACAGGTGCGGGCTTGCCTTTGATGTTGTGCCGGCAAGGGATTATTTTTTTTATTCTGGAATTTTCAGGCCTGCTGAATTTCAGGATGCTTCCTCTTTAATTGAAGCCTGCCGCAGCATAAAATCCTCCTGGGAAATTGAGCAGATGAAAAAGTCAGCGCTTGTTTCAAAAAAAACATTTGATTTTATATGTGAAAACATAAGGCCTGGAATATCGGAAATGCAGTTCTGCGGAATGTTTGAAACCTTTGCAAGAAGCCTGGGGCATTCAGGCCGGCTTCTGAGCCGTCATTCCCGCCTTGAAGCCTTTCCATTTCATCTTCTGAGCGGGAAAAGCGGCGGCCTGCCCGGCGCGCTTGATTCTCCCGTATGCGGCACAGGCACATCCAATGCCTATCCATATGGGGCAGGCCCTTCCCTGATCAGGAAAAACGAACCTGTCATGATTGATTTCGGAACGGTTTTAAATGGTTATCATATTGATGAAACCAGAATGTTTACAATTGGAAAGATGCCTGAAAAAGCTGATTATGCCTCAAAGGTTTCCATTGAAATTCTTTATGCTGTAGCAGATATGATGAAACATGGAGCCCTTGTGGGAGATTTATTTGATGCAGCAGTTGAAAAGGCGGAAAAATCAGGGTTAGGGGATCAGTTTCTTGGTATCCCCGGCCTGAAATCAAAATTTATAGGCCATGGCGTTGGGCTGGAACTGGTTGAAAATCCTGTGCTGGCAAAAGGCAGAACAGATATACTGAAGGCTGGAATGGTATTTGCCGTTGAACCCAAATTCATATTTGAAAATGAATTTGGCGCAGGAATAGAAAGCATGATTCTGGTCGGGGAAAAAACCGGCATGTTCTTAAGTATCACTGAAAATAAAATTTTTTATTGCTGAAAACTATTCAAGGAGGTGGCTGGCATGACAAAATATCTGATAATAGGAAACGGGGTTGCAGGAACCACGGCTGCTGAAACTATACGCGCCAACGATCCTGACGGCGTGGTGACAATGGTTTCAAAGGAGAATCTCGGATTTTATTCCAGGATAAGGCTGCCTGAATTTATTGCAGGGCGTATTGGAAAATCAGACCTGATCATAAAAAAAGATGAATGGTACAGGGAAAACAGAATTGATCTGAAGCTTGCAACACAGATTGTTGATATTGACCCGGACAGACACCAGGCCGTTGACCAGAACGGCAATGTTTTTGACTATGATTTGCTTTTGATGGCAACGGGAAGCTTTTCATTTATTCCACCTGTTGAGGGGAGCTCAAGGGAAAATGTTTTCGGGCTGCGCACATTTGAAGATGCAGAAAATATTGTTAAGGCCGCTGCCTTTGCAGAAAATATCGTGGTAATAGGCGGGGGGCTTCTTGGTCTTGAAGCTGCCCATTCTCTGATCAGCATGGGGAAAAAAACAGTTGTCATTGAGTTTTTTGACAGGCTTTTACCCCGTCAGATGGATCAGGAGGGTGCGTTATTGCTCAAGTCCATGCTTGAGAAACAGGGCTTTGAATTCAGGCTTGGAGCGAAAACCGTCCGCATTACAGGTAACAGGACTGTAACCGGTGTGGAACTTGAATCCGGAGACCTGCTTGATGCAGATATGGTACTTTTTTCAGCAGGAGTGCGCCCTGACCTTGGCCTTGCAGAAAAGGCAGGTCTTAAAACTGATATGGGAGTGATCGTAAATTCCAGAATGCAGACGGAAATTGAAAATATTTATGCTGCAGGGGATGTTGCAAGGTTTGAACAGACAAATTTCTGTATCTGGCCAGAAGCAAATGAACAGGGACGGGTTGCTGGAGCCAATATGAGCGGGAAGAATGAGGAGTTTTCACCTGTTGTCCCATCCAACCGCCTTAAGGTGGCAGGAATCAATCTTGCCTCTGCAGGGGATATTGACCCGGAAAACCGTTTTGAAGCCCAAGTTGAGCAGAACGCGGATATGTACAGGAAAATAGTGAAGAAAAACGGAAAAACAGCAGGGTGCATCATGCTGGGCAATACAGAGGGTTTTTCCCGGATTGTCAAACAGATGGCAGGCTGATTTATGCGGGCCATACAGCAGGAGATTTAAAATTCCGGCTGTTCAGTATCATAAAGGCTGCCTGTGCAATCTGCATTTCCTCATCAGCCCGGACAACCCAGATCTGTACACGGCTTTGCGCAGAATGGACTGAAAACGGGGCTGAAGACTGCCTGAGATTTTTGTGTTCATCCATGATAATACCAAGCCCTGAAAGCCCGTTGCAGATCATGGAACGTGAAATATGATCATTTTCGCCTATCCCTCCTGTGAAAACAAGGGCATCAACCCTGTCAAGCACAGCAGTGTATGACCCTATGATTTTTTTTACCGAGTATGTGAACATTTCAAGGGCAAGGATTGCTTTTCTGTTTTTTTTGACTGCCTGTTTGTGAATATCCCGCATGTCGCTGAACCCGGATATGCCTTTCAGCCCGCTTTGTCTGTTGAGCATATTATCTGTCTCCCCTATGCTCATACTGGTATTTTCCATCAGATATTTTATGAGCCCGGGGTCAATATCTCCGCACCTTGTACCCATCATCAGGCCTGCAAGCGGGGTCATGCCCATGGATGTATCAACACATCTGCCTTTTTCTATTGCACATGCAGAACATCCGCTGCCAAGGTGCAGTGTGATCAGGTTTGTCTGGTTTATATCCCTGTTCATCATGCAGCATGCCTTTTTTGAGGCATACCTGTGGGAAGTTCCGTGAAACCCGTATTTTCTGATTTGAAGGCTTGTATAATACTGGTACGGGATTGCATACAGATATAACGCCGCAGCTGCGGCCGGTGATAAACCTGGCAATCTCATGAATCCCGCTGGTATAATCCCTGATTCTTTTATGGATACAGGTTTTGTTTTCAGAGCCTGCATCATGGGTGATTATGGAATTTGCTTCTCCTATTCTGTCAATCATGCCTTCTGCCATGACAGTGCCGGAGCCTGCACTGTCCACGGCAAAAAGTTTGTATTTTATGGAGGAACTGCCTGTGTTGATAACCAGAATATTCATCATCCAATACAGTCCACTGATGCAAATTCAGGCTCATGCACCGGGATAAGTATGTCTGCTTTGTCGCGCACCTGCAGCATGATGTCATAGGCTTGATGAACATTCACATGGGTTCCTGGCGGGATGACTTCCATTTCCATTCCCCTTATTTCTGGAGGGGGATTGAAATTTTCATTGATTACGCAGAAACCTGTAATTGCAGCTTTGCCTTTTTGTGTTTCAATGTATACGGTCAGGCCACCCTTTGTATGAGCCGGAGTATGTTCCACGCTGATCCCTTCAACAATGCCGCAGTCTTTGCTGATAACCCTGATCTGGCCGTTTTCCTCAATATCATCTATATAGTCCTCCAGATAACGGTAATCAAGCGGGTGGGGGTTGTGAATTGATTCAAGTTCTTTTTCATGGATATAAAACACAGCATTTTCACATTTATAATCGTTTTCACAATGATCATTGTGAAGATGGGTGTGAATTACAATGTCAATATCAGAAGGTTTCAGTCCGTATTTTTCAAGCCCTGTTTCAAATGTGTAAATTTTTGCATTAATTGCCTTTTGCCTGTCCTCTGACTGGATCGGGCTCATTTCTCCTGTATCCACCAGGATGTTTTTATCGCCTCCCCTGATAATCCATGTGTAAATCGGGATCGTATATGTCTGTCCCTGGCCGTACTGGTATGTCATCATGCTTTTATCAAAAACTTTTGTTCCCATAACAACAGGATGAATTGTATATATCGCCATAATTTTTCTCCTTATGAGATTTTATATCTTAAATCTTATATAGGAAAAAGCTGCGGCAGGTGTCAACTCATGCCTGATGCCGGTGAGTATGATCAAAATCTGCAAAAGGCAGGAACGGCATGAAAAATACAAAGGCCCGGAAGGGGTGTTGCCGGGCCTTTGCGCTGTTCTGGCACTGATTCAGTGCATCTGTACTATAATATCTGTTTTAAAAATAATTTTGTTCTGTCGCTTTCAGGATTTACAAAGAAATGTTCCGGGGTACCCTGTTCAATGATTTTGCCTTCATCCATGAAAATCACTCTGTCTCCCACTTCCCTTGCAAATCCCATTTCATGGGTTACACAGACCATTGTCATGCCTTCTTTGGCAAGGGTTTTCATGACGTCCAGCACCTCACCTATCATTTCAGGGTCAAGGGCTGAAGTAGGTTCGTCAAACAGCATGATTTTAGGATCCATAGCAAGGGCCCTTGCTATGGCAACACGCTGCTGCTGGCCGCCCGAGAGATTGCCTGGGAATGCATTGGCCTTGTCCGCGATTCCCACTTTTTCAAGCAGCATCATTGCCTTTTCTTCACGTTCCCTTTTGCTTCTTTTTCTGACAAGCTTCTGTGGAAGTGTTACATTTCCGAGTATGGACAGATGGGGAAAAAGATTGAAGGATTGAAACACCATTCCCATTTCAGCTCTGACTTTATTGATGTCTGTCTTTGGATCAAATATATCCACACCATCAACCAGAATCTGTCCGTGATCGGCAGTTTCAAGGCGGTTGAGGCATCTTAAAAATGTGCTTTTGCCTGAACCTGAAGGCCCGATTACAACAACAACTTCGCCTGCTTTTATGTTGTTTGAAACATTCACAAGGGCTTTTACCTCGTGGGGGACAAAAAATGTTTTATATATATTTTTCACTTCTATCATTTTGTTGATGTCCTCCGTTCCAGATATTGAACAAACATGGAAAGTGTAAACGTCATTATAAGATAAAGAAATGCACATAATATCCACAGTTCAAATGTCTGGAGGCTTGTGGTGATTCCTTCCCTTGTGGCTTTGGTAAGTTCGCGTATTGATATCATGCCCAGCAGGGATGAATCCTTGATCAGGTTGATGAACTGGCCTGCAAGGGGAGGCAGTATTGTTTTCAGAGCCTGGGGCAGTATGACATGGCGCATGCACTGAAAATAGGTCATGCCGGTTGAACGGGCAGCTTCTATTTGTCCGGGGTGAATCGCCTCTATTCCTGCCCGGACAATTTCAACCACATAGGCACCAGTAAATACGGACAATGCAGCAATTCCATACCACTCAGGATCAAGTTTGGGAAGGCCGTGCATCATCAGAATTTTGTTTGCCGTGGTTCCCAGTACAAAATAGGCAATCATGATCTGGACAAGGAGAGGGGAGCCTCTGATGATCTCAACATAGGTCATGGCTGACCATTTCAGGACAGGAGTATTGGAAACCCTTGCCACTCCTCCTATTATACCGAGAAGTATTCCCAGTATTGTCGATATGAGGCTGATTTTCAGGGTAATCCACAGGCCCATGGAAATCAGCCCTGCTTTCCATCCTCCCTGATATTCAGCAATTACATCTCCTGATGTGATGAAATCACCTTCGTTCATTGTGTTGGAATAGGAAAACTTGGGAACTGTGTATGTTTTTTCTCCGTAATCATCGTATTTAATGGTGATATTCACCATTTTATCATTTTGTTTCGCAATTTTAGCTACTTCGCCGTTTCCATCAGCATAGACTTTGACAGTCTCGTGGTAGACAAAGTATTTTGGAATCTTGAACCACCGCCATTGATAATCAACCGCATATGTGGCGTAATAAACCGCCCCGATCGCAAGCAGCATGAGTGCTACAAAGCCTGCTACTGACAGCCAGTAGGCTGTCGGGTTGCTTAGCCTCTGAATATTGGATGTTTTTTCTTCCATTTATTTTCAACCCTTAAAAATCAGGCCGGCAGGGTTTATTCTGCCGGCCTTAATATTAAACAATCAAACAGACATCAGGCTATTTTTTAAGATTCTTTTTCCAGTCTGTGCTTTTGAACCATTTGTCATAGGACCTTTCATACCTTCCGTCATTTTTATACTGGCGCAGGAAGTTGTTGAGGAAATTCAGAAAATCAGGGTCCCCTTTTTTGATTCCCATTGCAAGCGGTTCAAAGGTGAAGGGTTTGCTCAGGAAAACGGTTTTGCCCTTACCCTGCTGAGCCTGCATGATCTGGCAGAAAGGAAGGTCATAAATGAGCGCATCTGCATTGCCCTGAATAACTTCCATGGCAGCATCAACCTCGGTCTCAAATGATTTGTAGTGAGCCCTGGGGATCATGCGCTGTGCAGCCTGTTCCCCTGTTGTTCCAAGTTTTGATACTATGGTATATTTGGGGTCATTCAGGTCTTTATAGGATTTAACCTTGTCTTTGAGTTTGCCGTTGAGGAGAATTGTCTGGCCTACAACAATATAGGGATCAGAAAAGTTAATGGCCAGGTTTCTTTCCTGGTTGCAGGTCATTCCGCTTATGATAATATCATATTTATCTGTGATAAGGCCTGGAATGATGCCGTCCCATGCAGTATTGACAGGAACATATTTTACACCCATTGCCTTGGCAAGGGCTTTTGCCAGGTCAACGTCAAAACCCATGTACTGACCGTTTGTATTGGTCATTTCAAATGGCATGTATCCGGATTCGAATCCCACGCGCAGCTTTTTGTTTTTTACAATGGTTTCAAGTGTTGATTTTTTTGCCAGTTCAATATCGGCGCTGAACGCCGGGATTGAGACAAAAAGGAAAGCCAGTGCAAATACTGAAATTAAAATTTTTTTCATCTTTCTCCTCCTAAGGGGTTTAAATTCTGGCCTGTAAAGCCGGCTTTTTTTTGAAAACCGCAGCTTTCCACAGCCGTTCGGTTAATTAAACTACCGCTGCAAATGAGATTAATATGTAGCATAATCATATTAAATGGCAAGAATTATTTATAAACCTTATCTTTGTTATTTGTACTGTTGCTACCACGATAGCCACATATATGGAAAAATTTGAAATGTCAACCCCTGCCTATCTTTTATGTGGTGAATTCTGTATAAGAGGGAAAACGGGAGATATTTTGCTTGACATTTTATCTGCCCTGTGAACAGTTGCTGATCTGGTAGCAACAAATTGATGACAATTTAGGGAGAACAGAAAATGGAAATCCTGAAAAAACAGGTTGATGCAATATTTCAGACTCATTGTCATGAAATTGAGGATATTGTGAAAAAGATTCATGCAGAGCCTGAATTGTCAGGAGAAGAGGTCATGGCATCGGAAATTCAGGCTGACCTTCTTGAACGCTGGCAGTTCTCTGTGTGCAGATCTTATAAACAGATTGGTACAGCTTTCAATGCGGTTTTTGGCAAGGGCCGTCCCCATATCTGTTTTATGTCCGAATATGACGCCCTGCCCGGCATGGGCCATGGGTGCGGCCATAATCTCATTGCAGGAGTTGCACTTGGCGCAGGTATTGTTTTAAAGGAGCTTATCAGGGAAAACGGTATACATGGGCAGGTCAGTGTCATGGGTACTCCTGCGGAGGAAAAACGCGGGGGAAAGGTGGATCTGATACGGGCAGGCGCCCTTGAAGATGTTGATGTTGTGCTCATGGCCCATCCCAGTGACCATGCAACCTCCCAGAGTATGAAAACAGCCGGTATAATGCAGTTCAATGTGGAATTTTCCGGCAGGACAGCCCATGCAGCGGCTGCTCCTGAAAAGGGTATCAATGCCCTTGATGCAGTAAGGCTTATGTTCAGCGGAGTGGATGCGTGGCGCCAGCAGCTTGAAGAAACATGCAGGATACACGGGGTAATCAGGGACGGCGGCAAAGCACCAAATATCATTCCTGACTGGTGCAGGGCTGATTTTTATCTGCGCGCCTTTGAGCTGGATACTCTTATGTCAATGAAAAAGCGCTTTGAAAATATAGCAAAGGGTGCAGCCCTTATGACAGATACTGTTTTGACTTTTGAAGAAATACCCAATTCATACAAGCCTGCAAAACCCAATGATGAGCTTAACAGGGCTTTTATGAAACTTGCAGATGAATATGAAATGAATCCTGAATGGGAAGACCCTTCACGGGCTTCTTCCGATTTTGGAAATGTAACCTGGGAGCTGCCTGCAATGCATGCATATTTTAATATAACAGCGGGCAACAAAGATGCAGTTGCGCATTCAAAACAGTTTGCAAAATGTGCAATATCTGAATTTGCTTTGGAACAGATGGGCAAAACTGCCAGAATTCTGGCTTTGATGGGGTATTGGTATCTTACCCTTGATGATTTTAAAAAAAGGGTGGATGCCGGATTCAGCCGGATATGAACCCGGGCCGGCGGTAAAAGCCTTGACTTATGATTCTGTGACTAATATTTAGGGTTAAATTAATGGAACCAGGATGTGAAAGGAATTTATGAACGGACATCAGACCGCACTCATTGTTGAAGACCTGCACAAAAGCTTTGGCAGTGCTGAAGTGTTAAAGGGAGTTTCCCTGACAGCATGCAAAGGAGATGTTATCTCCATTCTGGGCTCAAGCGGGTCAGGCAAAAGCACTTTGCTCCGCTGCATTAATTTTCTTGAAATTCCGGACAGAGGTAAAATTATTGTGGACGGTGAGGAAATCCTTGTTGAAACCACAAGAAAAGGAATTACAAGGCCAAAGGATGTCAAACAGGTGGAACGCATCAGAACCAGGCTGTCAATGGTTTTTCAGCAGTTTAATTTATGGAGCCACATGACAATTCTTGAAAATGTCATTGAAGCGCCGGTTCATGTGTTGAAAATGCCTAAGGCAGAGGCAGTTGAAAAGGCAAAGTATTATCTGAACAAGGTGGGTATCAGTGAAAAGCTCAATGCCTATCCTGCTCAGCTTTCCGGAGGCCAGCAGCAGCGCGCCGCCATTGCAAGGGCCCTTGCAATGGAGCCAGAGGTTATGTTGTTTGATGAACCGACATCTGCCCTTGATCCGGAGCTTGTGGGCGAGGTGCTTCAGGTGATCCGCGCCCTGGCAAAGGAAGGCAGAACAATGATTGTGGTTACCCATGAAATGGGTTTTGCAAAAGATGTGTCATCCAGAGTGATTTTTCTGCACAACGGGGTGGTGGAAGAAGACGGAGATCCTGAAACTGTCTTTACCAGCCCCCGGTCTGAAAGGTTCAGGGAATTCATTACTGTGACAAATTAATTGAAAAAAAATAATTTAATCTTAACAAAGCAAAGGAGATGGCATGAAAAAATTATTACTGGGTTTGATTGTATTCACTCTTGTACTTTCCGGAGGAAACCTGTTCGCAAAGGAATGGAAAACAATAAGGGTTGGTGTGGAAGGCGCTTATCCTCCATTCAGCTTTGTTACTCCGGACGGCAGACTTGACGGTTTTGACATTGATATTGCAAAGGCTGTTGTAAAGGCTGCCGGAGCAAAGATAGTTCTGGTTGCCCAGGACTGGGACGGTATTATCCCGGCACTTCTTGCAAGAAAATATGACTGCATCATTGCTTCCATGTCAATTACAGAGGAAAGAAAGAAAAAAGTTGCCTTTACCCATAAATATTACCAGACCCCTGCAAAATTTGTTGTGAGAAAAGGTACAATGAAGGAATTTTCCAGGGCAGCCCTTAAAGGCAAATCCATTGGTGTTCAGCGGGCCACCATTCATGATAAATACCTGACAGACAATTATGGCAATGATGTCAAGGTTAAAAGATATGGCAGCCAGGATGAAGTTTATCTTGATATTCAGGCAGGAAGGATTGACATGTTTCTTGCTGACAGTGTCGCAGCTTCAGAGGGATTTCTTAACAAACCAGAAGGAAAGGATTTTCAGTTCATAGGCCCGGATCTTACTGATCCGAGATGGTTCGGGGAAGGCGCCGGCATAGCATGCAGAAAACAGGACAAGGACCTTGTAAACCTGCTGAATGCAGCAATAGACAAGATCCGTGCCAATGGCACCTATAAGAAAATTCAGGACAAATATTTCAATTTCAATGTATACGGAGACTGATGTTCAGCCTTCAGGGATACGGGCCCAGCATAGTACAGGGCACAATTCTTACAATAGAGTTGTGCCTTGTCTCCCTTGGAATTTCAATTGTTCTTGGAATCATTACAGCCCTGGCAAAATTGTCGCATTCAAGGATTCTTAACCTTGGTGCACAGGTTTATACGACCATAATCAGGGGGATTCCTGATCTTGTTCTCATGCTGCTGATTTTTTTCGGGGGCCAGGTTTTCATAAACCAGATCGGCCCGATGGTTGGGATTGATGAATATATTGACATCAATCCGTTTGTGGCAGGAGTTGCTACCATAGGTTTCATATTTGGCGCCTATATGGCGGAAACCTTCAGGGGTGCAATTCTTGCCGTGCCTGCTGAACAGCTTGAGGCAGGATATGCCTATGGGATGTCAAAGTTAAATGTGATTACAAGGATCATGCTGCCTCAGATGGTGAGGCATGCATTGCCGGGTTTCGGCAATAACTGGCTTGTCCTGATGAAAAGCACGGCTCTTGTTTCCATCATAGGGCTTAATGATATGGTCAGAATGGCAGGGCTTGCAGCAGGAGCAACCCGGAAACCCTTTACTTTTTATCTTGTGGTGGCGTTTAATTATCTTGCTCTGACCTCGATCTCCATTGTCGTGCTGAACTGGATGAACACGAGATACAGTGCAGGCTTTATAAGGGAGTAGCCATGGATTTTTCAATTATTTTCAGCAATATGGATATTTATCTTGAAGGCCTGAAAAATACTCTTATCCTGGTTTCTGTCTCTCTTGCAATCGGCCTTGCATGCGCAATCCCTCTGGCTGTTCTCATGACCTCAAAAAATCTCCTTGTTTCAGGGCCCATAAGGGCTTTTGTATATTTTTTCAGGGGCACTCCCCTTCTGGTGCAGATGTTTCTGGTCTATTACGGCATGGGGCAGTTTGAGCTGATAAAAACTTCCTTTTTATGGGTGTTTTTCAAACAGGCATATTTCTGCGCTCTTTTTGCCTTTACCCTGAATACCTGCGCTTATACAACTGAAATCATACGGGGTGCCATAGAAAATACGCCCCACGGTGAAATAGAGGCTGCCAGAGCTGCAGGAATGTCGGCTTTTTTAAGGTTCCGCAGGATTATCCTTCCTTCGGCCTTCAGAAGAGCCCTTCCCACATATAGTAATGAGATTATTTTCATGCTTCAGGGAACCTCCCTTGCTAGTGTAATTACAATTGTGGATTTCACTGGAGCTGCCAGAATCGTGATTTCATGGTATTACAGCCAATTTGAGGCTTATCTT
>CAYUOB010000022.1:0-30328 GCA_964446145.1 uncultured Desulfobacula sp. | reverse complement strand
AGAATATTACATGCGCTGTCTGATAATGATTTTCTGCACAGAAATTTTTTCAGATTTTCTTCCTGCTGCTGCCGTGCCTTGTTTCCAAGAAGATATTTGCCAGCCTCATTGGCAATTATTATATGCCCGTCTGAGTCAATCAGGAGCAAAGGGTCTGAAATTCCTTCAAAAATTGACTGTAATGTGTCGTTCTGAAGCCTGATATCTGAAAAAGCCTTTATATTTTCAATGAGTATTGCCATCTGCTGACCAAGAGCAAGCAGTACAACAGGGTCAAATTCTTCAGGGTCAGGGGAAGATTTCCATGAAATGCATAAAATACCCCAATGAGTGTCAGGCGATTTTATGGGGATATAAAGGCTGTTTTTTTCAAACATTACCTCATCTTTCCATAAAAGCTGCCTGATCCGGGAATTGATCCTTGTTACTTCCCTGTCATGCTTCCATACATAGAAGTTGTCTGAAACAGCGGTACAATGATATACAACCTGCCGCGCCTCAAAACGATTTCCAACATTTTCAAGCACTGCAGGTATAAGCTGCCCTGCATTTTCAAGGCTTGTGAATCCCGCAAGCATATCCACAAACAGCCTCACATCAGAAAGGTGTTTTTCTGCTTCAATATTAAGTTTTCTGGTTCTTTCTTCAACCCGTTTTTCAAGATTCTGGGCATAGTCTTCCAGTTTATTTCTTGCTCTTGCCAGGCACAGGGCAAGCTCTCCGACTCCTTCGATAAGCCCTTCAATTTCATCTTTGCGGCTGAGACTGTTTATGATTTCCTGCTCCTGGGTTCCTGAAAAACAGTTTTTGAAAATATGGGTGAGTTCATGAAGGTTTTTCATTACAAGCCGGTCAAAAAAAAGGCTTATAAGGCCGGCAAAAAGCATTATTCCAAGCAGATAGAAACCTAGATAATTAAGGGTTACATCCATTACAGGCCCTTTGATGGTGTCAACCGGAAAACCTGCCACCACCACACCGCCCACCTGGCCCGGGCGGTAAAAAAAACCGTTTTTCCCGCCATAAATTCTGATCAGCTCTGAGGGGGCGTCATCCGGATTCCCATGGCATTGCATGCATGATTTAGTGAATGTAACAGGGCGGGCAATGAGATGATATTTTTTTGTGCCCACAAGAGTGTCATTTTCCCAGGTTTTTATTGCTTTGTCGCGGTCAAACATCTGAATCAGGCCTGTTTCAAATGTATTGGGGGCAGAATCAGGATTTCTGGGCCGTATCGAAACCCGTCTGTAATAATATCGGCGCGCATCCCTTGTGTTAAGCCCTGCCATGATCTGCCGGGAAATATAGGACGAGGACATTGCTTTCAGGACAAATCTGCCGTTGGGCAGAACTTTGAACATTTCCGGCCTTAACTGGGCTTTGACATAATCCTGAACTGCATTTGAAAGGGCAAGTACCAGCCTGGAGCGCTGGCTTATTTCTGATCTCATGACTGAATTGAGATGAAAATATATTATGACAGTTATACAGAGGCCAAGACCCAGCGCAAACAGAACAAGGCCTGCAATAAATTTCAGGCGCAGGTTAAGGCCTTTTAAAAACATTGGATATCCCCCTGGTTAACGGATTAAATTTTTACAATAAATAATCAGGCTTTTAAAAGCAAGGTTTGTAAATACAGATGCGTTATTAAAGATACGGTTGTGTAAACTTAAGTTTACGGTTTTAGGTTCAAATTTAAGGTTTTTTTGGTTTTCACAGCCTGATGCCCCTTTGTTTCAGTATTTTGATTGATAAGGTGTTGTCTTCAAGCAGGCGCATTATTCTGTGCCTCGGAATTATATTGGAAATAAGCATAAGCCCTATCAGTATGAGAAAAAAAAGTGTGCTTATTCTGTCCTGGCTGTGAAAAGTGGAAAATGAAAGCGGGAAAAACAATACACCAAGGTAAAGCATTCGTTCGTATGCAGTTTTTAAAAGGATTTTCAGATTATTGAAATCTTCTTTACTGAGTTCCGGAAACTGGTCATGGCTCAATTTACCGGCAGTTTGTCTCCTTTTTTTGAAAAGATAGATTATTGCAGCTCCTGCCAGCAAATAGAGCATGGAAGTGGTGAGATCTGATGTCATGGATTTAACCTTTATATAATTTTGTTCCCGGGCACGGGAATTTTTTTATGCCCGGGAACCTGATTATCAGTTTATGACAGCTCCTGCCATGTTGGGGATCTGCATTCCATGATGGAAAAGATATGCAATAATGACTGCCACTGGAATTATGAACAGGAATAATGATACAAAATAAACCCAAACCATTTTGCCGAATTGTGCCTCGGCAAGTTTTTTAAAGTCTGTGATAATTCCAAGGCTCATAAAAGTAAGCATGAAAAACAGTTTTCTCATTCCCTTTTCAACAGCCACTGCCCCCACCTTGGCATTTTTCAGTATGGCAAGTCCGTCTGCTGTTGCACCAGATTGTCCAGGGCCGAAAAATATGCCAAGATAAATCCACCAGGCTGCAAAATATCCCAGTACGAATTTCGGGAACCTGAACCAGACCTCGGAAAACGGCACCCTGTCTCCTTCATGTTTTTCAATTTTATATACCCAGAAAAGGGCAAGAATAAATGCCCATAAGCCTATGAACATGTCTATCCAGATTTTGGTCATTACAGCACTTGTGGTGATAACGCCCGGCATCCATACGGTTTTGCCGTTTGATTCCTGCTCAACCTTGGCACGCATGAATTCATCGAGGAGTTCGCCTGCTGCTGCATCTGCTCCGTCAGTTTTGACTGCCATACCCATTGCGGAGCCTGCAACAATGGGGTCTGAGGTTCCGGGCCAGAAATGTGTGAAAAAACCCGGAAGAACAACAAGCTCTATTACGGCATATACAACAACCAGAGCTGAAACCATGATGGATACAATGGGGCGTGCGCGTACAGCACCGCCGGTTGCCACTGCTGCTGAAACGCCGCAGATTGAAATTGCAGAACCCAGCACTGCTGCTGTTTTGCGGGGTAGTTTGAAGATCAGGCGGGAAATTGTATATACTCCTGGCCAGAAAATAAGATAGGCCACAACGGTTGCCGCAGCTCCTGCTGTGAACAGCTCAAAGGTGAGGTGAGCCATCTGCTGTCCCATCTGAGCACCGTGGGCACCGAGTTTTGCCCCTGTCAGAACAGCTTTGATTGGCAGATAACCGACTTTGACACCGAGAAATACAATTGCGGTTTTAATATACCATTCAGGTTTTGCAGCTTCACTCAAATATCTTGCCAGCGGTTTGAAAAAATTACCTATTACAAGCCCCACAATCAGAGCCAGAATAAAGGAAGCACCTCCGCCGAGTGAAAGAGTGAAAGTATCAAGTGGAAAATGGCTTTTCTTAAGGTCAACCGCTGAAGCGGCAAAAAAGGCATTATGCCCAAGGAACCATACAAGATAGGTCAGAAAAAATATAATTGTCCAGCCTATAAAAAAGCGTTTGACATCCCATTTCTGAAAATATGCTCCTATGGTTGTTGCTATGGTGAAAACAACATAGGTTGCCAGAATGGAACCGATGGGGCCCAGGCTTTTATAGAATGCTTTTGCAGTAAGACTGTATTTGCCGCCAAGCGCATAAAATGCATGGTCAATGGTGACAATTTTTTTGGCAATTGCTCCGTCAGGCAGGCTTGCAACCCATATCTTGGGATATGAGATCCATCCCACAAGATCAATGCCGGACAGGGTCAGAAGCCCGAGCACAAAAAAGCCAAGACCCAGCCAGACCGCCCACCAGTCTTCGGTCGTTGCCATTCCTGAATACCAGGATCGTTGAGTTTTTGCCATTTATAAGTTTCCTCCTTTGTTTATTGATACTGGAGAGGTAATTCCAGAATCCGGTTAAAATAATGATTCATGTACGGCCGTATCCACATTGGAATGACTTCATTGTTGAAGCTCATGAAAACGCTGAGTTTTTTTTCTTCCTGAAGTTTATCTGCCAGAGCCCTTTCCAGCTTTTTATCCAGCCCATCAAGCGAACTTGCTGTGATGCGCATTGAATTGCCGGAAACGATCCAGTTTCTGCCGTCATGGTCCAGAATCATTTCAAGATGTTTATTTTCTTTTTTACGCCGTGTAAATCCTGTAAAAAATGACATTATAGCCTCCATCAGTGAAAAATTGATGTTGGCACGATTGCAAGGCCTATTATCAATGCGATTACCGCACAGATAAGAGAGCCCACCACAAGTTTGGTTTCAACAGGTTCCCAGGGTTCTGCACCCTCAAGCACGCTTGAGGTGTCCATGTCTTCCCCGGAAAGTGTGCCTGCTGTGTTTTCATTGTCTTTCTGGCTCATCATTTCCTCCTTGTTAAGAAATTAATAAAATACCTTAAATACCTTTGTCCTGCCTGTGCTTCATTCAACGCCTTTACAGAGCAAAAGATATGCCAAGGGTATTTTTTGCGTAACCACTTGATATTATAATAAAATTTGTTGTCTGCCAGGGGTTTTGCATGGAAACTCGAGTTTACATCTGTTCTGCTTATGCGGTTCTTTACAGGTAATTGATGAAAGCACAGGTTCATTTCTTGACACCCGGTATTCATCCAGTGTAAAACTGAACACTTAAAATAACTGCCAATTTTCATTAAAGGAGCTGAATATAAAATGTTTGGTCTTGGAATGCCGGAATTATTAATGATCCTGGCCATAGCACTCATTGTGATCGGGCCTAAAAAACTGCCGGATCTGGCCAAAACCCTGGGGCGCGCCATGGGAGAGTTCAAACGGTCTGCTCAGGATTTTAAGCGCAGTATAGATATGGAAACAACAATTACAGATATTGAAGATATTGATGAGCCTGAAACTGATCTCAAGGACGTGGTCAAACAGGCAAATTCCCGTAAAGAACAGGAAAAGGAAACCAACAAAGGTGATGAGCCTGCTGCTGAACCCGGCGAGACCACCCCGGGCGCTGAAGATACTGATAATGATGTAGATGCTGACTTTACAGATACTGACAAGGTTGATTAGCTGATGTCTGAACAAGAAAAAAGCCCTTTTACAGAACATCTGGGAGAATTGCGAGACAGGCTTGTCCGTTCCTTTATAGCCGTTGGAATAGGATTTGTGGCTGCCTATTGTTTTAAAGAAAAATTGTTTGACATATTAACTGCCCCTCTTGTAACGGCCATGGAGGGTCAGGAAAACATGAAAATGATTTTTACCGGGCTTCCAGAGGCGTTTTTCACCTACCTTAAAGTGTCTTTTCTTGCCGGTATTATACTGGCAGCCCCTGTTATTTTTTATGAATTCTGGATGTTTGTTTCTCCGGGGCTTTACAGAAATGAAAAAAAATATCTGCTGCCCATTGTTCTTCTTTCTGTGATCTTTTTTCTTGCAGGGTCGTGTTTCGGATATTTCATAGTATTTCCCTATGGGTTTAAATTTTTTCTCGGGTTTGCCACTAAAACCATTTATGCAATGCCTTCAATGAAGGAATATCTCTCGTTTGCATCAAAAATGCTGCTTGCCTTTGGTCTTGTTTTTGAGCTTCCTTTGATTATTACATTTCTGGCGCGCATGGGCCTTGTGACAGTCCCTTTTTTAAATAAGAACAGGAAATATGCCATTCTTATCTTTTTTGTTGTGGCAGCGGTGCTGACCCCGCCTGATGTCGTAACACAGATCATGATGGCCATGCCTCTGATATTATTGTATGAAATCAGTATCATAGGTGCCAGGATTTTTGGCAGGAAAAAGCCCGAATCCGATGATGAAAATGAAAATAGTGGTGAAGGCCGGGAAACCGGGGATGATCAGGAGGATGACAATCAGACAGAAAAGCCTTCCTGAACATGTGTTTTGTTATTGACTTTTTACTGGTTCCGGGTGTAAAGAAAAACTATTGAAGACTAGCTTCAGGAAACAATCAGGGATATGGTGAATTCCCTGATAAAATGGTAAAATAAATAGTTAATCAGGAAAGGAGCGAACTTAAATGAACAAAAAATTGCTTACTCTGCTTCTGGCTGCAGGGATTGCGGTAGTTTTTGCTGTTACGGGCCTTTATGCAGGAACCAAGGCGCCTGACACAATAACAATGAATTTCAACAAATATAAGAAAAGAAAGAAAAAACCCCCCAAATATAAATTTGTTGAATTCAGCCACAGAAAACATTTTACAGATTATAAACTTTCCTGTGGCGATTGTCATCATGACAAGGATCACAAGCCCTTGAACCTCAAAGACGGCGACAGCGTGCAGAAATGTGCTGAATGCCATAACCTGCTTGCCAAGAACAAGAAAAACAAAAAAGACATTAAAGTGCTTGAAAATGCAATGCATACAAATTGCATCGGCTGCCACAAAGAAGTCAATAAAAAGGCTGGCGACCCCAAGGGAAGAAAAGGGCCTGCACCAACTTCCTGCGGTAAGTGCCATAAAAAAGCCTGATAGTTTTTTATAATATACATGAATAAAGAAAAAGGGATTTTCATAATGAAAATCCCTTTTTCTTATCCGGAAAATTCTGTGCTATTTGTTTTTTTTAAATTCTTTTGCTTTTTTGATCAGAGAAGGTGCCCATGACGGGGTGCCAAGCGCATGGATATGAGTATATGTCCCAAATGTATTATTCTTGAAAAAACCGTCTTTTTTCTCCAGTATCCCCTTTCCCCTTTCCATTCTGAAAGCCATCTCATTGTCCTTGTAATCAATTCTGATAATCCGGGAATATCTGAATTCATGACCTTTCAGAACCTGGCCTTTCTCATAGAAAGGATTGTGATTGACAACTTCAACGCATGTGTATCCATGACCCTGGGGCTTGAGGGAAAGCCCGAACCATACCGGAAATATGCCTGTCATGGGATATTCGTGCCCGTCAAGCATGATGCTCCGGCCCAGAAATATGAACCCGCCGCATTCAGCATAAATAGGCATTCCAGCACATGACATTTTTTTTAAATCGTTTTTAAAACCTTGATTTTCCGAAAGCTGAGGCGCATGTGTTTCTGGAAACCCGCCACCCATGTAAATTGCATCCACGTCAGGGATGGTGTTTTCATGCAGGGGGCTTATGAAAACAATTTCAGCCCCAAGCTCTGCAAGCGCATCAATGTTGTCAGGGTAATAGAACTGAAAAGCTGAATCACGTATAATTCCTATGGTCACATTCTCATGTTCAGGTTCCCGATCCTGATTGTCAGATTTCAGTGAACTACCGGAAACATATGCAGCAGTATCTGTCTTCCGGGAATCTGCATATCTGCATATTGTTTTGTAAAGGGCATCAAGGTCTATATTTGCTGCAGCAATTTCCGCAGCTTTCTGTACAGCCCTGTCTGAAAAATTATGTTCCGAAGAAGTGACAAGCCCCATGTGGCGTTCGGGAAAATCCTGGGCCTTGAGTTTTGGCAACGCTCCAAACACAGGGATATTGCAGAATTTTTTTATGTTATCTCTTAATTTGCCTTCATGGCGCCTACCCGCCACCTTGTTGAGGATAATACCGCATATTTTTGTGTCTGGATCAAAATGCATGCAGCCCATGACCAGAGCAGCCATGGTACGGGTGCTTTTTGTGCAGTCAAGCACTAAAAGCACTGGAAGGTTCAGAAGTTTGGCAAGCTCGGCAGTGGAAGTTGAACCGTCTGTGTCAATACCGTCATAAAGCCCGCGATTGCCTTCCACAACCGCAATATCACAAGAGTTTGAATGCTTTTGATAGGAATCTTTTACAATGGAGGGATCACATAAAAATGTGTCAAGGTTATAACATGAACGACCGGCTGCCTTTGAAAGCCAGCCGGCGTCAATATAGTCAGGCCCTTTTTTAAATGGTGCAACACAAAGGCCTTGTTGTTTCCATGCGGCAGCAATTCCAAGTGAAATAATGGTTTTGCCAGCCCCGCCTCTGAGACCGGCTATAACAACTCCAGGATTTTTTTTGCCGGTTTTGTGCATGGATGGTTAAGGGCCTTGAAAATGTTAAATTTATTCTTCACCTTCAGATTCATGCTGGATACCGCTGCCTTTAAGGCCGTACATTGTTGTACTTCCTGAAGACCAGTATTCCAGAACACCATCTGAAACCAGGGTATTAACAACTTTTTTAATGGCCCTTGGTTTGTCATCCGGAAAGATTTTGGAAAAATCTTTAAAATAGAATTTTGTTTTTGTTTTGGACTTTTTTGTCATCCAGTCCACGACTGCCTTTGTTGCAGCTTCTTTATTGTCAAGAAGTTCACTCATTGCCATACTCCTTTTGTATTTAAATGTATCAGCCGGAGCAGTTAAGACTCCGGCCGATACGTTTATAAAAAGATACGGATCAGGCCCGTCTCTTAGAATTTGAACTGTGTTGACTGTCTCCAGCTCATGTATGCCTGCTGACGGAAATCATCAATAAGATGATGGGTAAATTCAATTTCACATACTTCAAAGAATTTTTCCCATCCGATTCTTTCTGCCCAGTCACCAAGACGTTCATATTTGTTGGCACCCTTTGCATAGGCATCAATAATTCTTCTGATGGTGGCTGTCATGGTCGGCCATCTCGGCATTTCATTGGGCAGGTATGCCACAACAACCTTTGAGAATTTAGGATCACTTATGCGGTTGGAAACCTTGCCGCCTGCCATGAGAACAATACCGTCACCTTCAGTGTCAGCAAGAGGCATGGAAGGACACATGGTATAGCAGTTACCACAATACATGCATCTGCTTTTGTTTACTTCAACGGATTTTACCTCGGTTCCGTCCCCAAGTTTGACCTTGGATGGTTTGATTGCTGCTGTGGGGCATGCAGCAACTGCCAGAGGAATCTCACATACCTTGTCCAGGTATTCATGATCCAGCATTGGCGGTTTTCTGTGATAACCAAGAATAGCAATGTCAGAGCAGTGGACAGCACCGCACATGTTAAGGCAGCATGCCATTGAAACCCTGAGCTGTGCAGGAAGTCTCATCTGCTGGAATTCATCAAACAATACATCCATGGTTGCCTTTACGGTTCCTGATGCGTCAGTTGCAGGTGTATGGCAGTGCAGCCATCCCTGTGTATGAACGATGTTTGTAACGCCTGCGCCTGTACCGCCGATGGGGAACTTGAAGGAACCGCCGGGAAATTTTCTGGAGGCCAGATCATTTTTAAGGGGCTCCACCTTGTCCTTGGAATCAACCATGAATTCAATGTTGTTACGGGTGGTGAAACGTACATATCCGTCACAATGTTTGTCTGCTATTTCGCAGATTTCATTGATATGGGTTGTACTCATAATACGGCACCCGCCTACTCTCACTGTATAAACTTCGTCTCCTGATTCTGCCACATGAACAAGTACGCCTGGCTCAAGGATTTCATGGTAAGCCCATTTGCCCTTGTTCTTTGCAATTACAGGAGGATAAAATTCGTTATAGTCTCTTGGGCCGATGTCGGTGATTCTGTTTTCCATCGGTTTTTCTGGATTATAACCAGTAGAAATAAATGCCATTATAATTCTCCCTTTTTATCTAAGATGGTGTTTTCTGTATTCTTCAACGTCACGTTCCCAGCCACCAGGCACCTCATCTTCTTTCCAGAAGATGTACGGGTTGGTTCTCGGATAGGCCACGTGCTGAGGTTTGGCCTCAATGCCGGTCACTTCAAGAAGTTTCTGGAAGCCCTGGCGCATAATCAGTTCACCAAGTCTTTCACGGTTTTTACCTTCTTCCATCCACCAGTCCCAGATATTTTCAATTATTTCTGTGATTTCTTCGTAATCGTTTTCAGGATCAACTTTTATGAAGGGGACAAGCAGAGAACCCATCTGGGCACCATCAAGGATCGGAGCTTTTGCGCCGCAGAGGATTGAAAGGCCGGTATCTTTACCAATCCTGAGGGCTCTTGGCATAACATTGATACAATGCATGCACCTTGTGCAGTTGGCATTATCAATGGTCAGTTTCTTGTTTTCAAATTTCATGCATTTTGTGGGGCACAGTGCAAGAACTTCTTTTTCAATGTCAAACGGACCCCAGTCTCTGCCTTTATGTGCACCTGCGTTTGCAGGATATGCAGGATCATTTTCAACATATTTGTTTACTGCATCCTGATCAATTCTGATCTCATCTCTCCAGGTACCGATGAAGGACATGTCAGAACGTGCAATTGAAGCAACACAGCAGTTGGGGCATCCATCAAATTTGAATTTGAACTTGTATGGGAAAGCTGGCCTGTGAAGCTCATCCTGATACTCATTGGTCAGGAAATGACATAATGCCTGAGTGTCATAACAGGCATATTCACATCTGGACTGACTCAGACAGTCTGCAGGAGTTCTCAGGTTGGAGCCTGATCCGCCAAGATCCTGGTTGTAATCATGGGTGAGTGTCCAGAAAACTTCTTCAAGCTGGGGAGTTGTTGTCCCAAGAAGGATAATGTCGCCGGTTGCGCCGTGCATGTTGGTGATTCCGGAACCTCTGAAGTCCCAAAGTTCTGTCAGTTTTTTAAGATAATCAGTGGTGTAGTATTTTCCTGCAGGCTGGTTTACACGCATTGTATGGAAATGTTCAACACCGGGGAATAATTTGGGCTGGTCACAATATCTTCCGATGACTCCGCCGCCATAACCGAAAACACCTACGATACCGCCGTGTTTCCAGTGTGTACGTCCATGTTTATAGGAAAGTTCCACAACACCGAGAAGATCATCCACGCAATCCTGGGGAATCTGGAATTCAACACCTTTCTCATTTTTAGCCCTGACTTCTGCCTGCTGTTTCAGGTCAGAGACAAAGCTAGGCCACGGGCCGGATTCCAGCTGGTCCAGTAAAGGAGTTTCATGTTTAGCCATTTACTTACCTCCGTTAATAATTAATTTACATTTATTAATGAAAAGATTGTTCAACTTTTCACTCAATAGTCAAATTAGTTGTTATTTTAAATAGTTATGCTCTTTTATATTTTTCTTTATAAACAACTTAAGCAAAATAACATTGATCATATAAAATTTCTGTTCCAACATGTCAATAAAAAAGGATTTTTTTTACATGGTTTTGAAACATGAAAAAAGGTAGCTGCAATGGTGTTCAAGATTTTTTCTGATGAGGTTCTCTTCTTGCTGGTCAAAAAGGCATGATTCCATCATATTCTGAAAAATGGTTATGATCTGCTGTGTTGAGAACTGTCTGACAAATTCTGCAAACCCCTTTTTCAGCTCCCTAAAACCTGTGCGCCATGCTGATTTTTCTTCAAGTGCCCTTAAAAAGCCTTCCAGTGCGGCAGATATGATCTTTTCCCCCAGCAGTACCGGTTCTTTTGTGCCGTCACGCCTGTCTATCCGTATGCGCAGGCTTAGGTTGAAAAAAAAGAACATAAGCGATGGCAGTATATATATTCTTTTATCTTCATCTTTGTTTTCAAGCTGCATAACAGGTTCATAGCCCCTGATTGTCACAAGCCGTACTTCCGGCTGCCCCTGTTTTATTCTGAAAACAAAATCCCCTGCTGCATGATGCCATGAGATGATTTGTTCAAAGGTTTCAATATCATAATAAAGGGTAAGTATTCTTGATATTTCCCTGTAAATCCCAAATGCTTCATGCTGAGACATGTAATGGCAGTTTCCGTTTGAATGCCAGACTGCTATCTGTTCGGTTCCGTGATTTCCGGAAACATGAAATTCTCTGAACCCTTCAAACCATTGCCCAGAAAAAAATCCTATCCTGCCCTTGCCTGTTTTTTCCACTGCACAGTCTGATACTCTGGGAATCCATGGAAAACCGTATTTTGAATTTAGTTTTGATATGAGCCTGTATTCGTCTTCAAGCAGGGCAAGTCCGTGATTTGATACTGCGCCGTTCAGGGCAGACACACAGCATGTTCCATTCTGCAGCTCCGACTTAACCCTCAGGGGGTGGTAAAAAGCCCCGTGTTTTTCAAGAAAAATTGATACATGGATTATCATTGAAACAGGAACCGGTTTGTTTTCCATAAGTTCAATGATTTTTTTCAGGCGGTTGAAATTATTGTCAGACAGAAACCTTTCCGCTGCCGTAAAATAGTCTCCCACTGAGATTATATTATCCGGCATGCCTGATTCAGCAGAGTCCATGTTTTGTGGAGCTGAAAGTGCTTTTTTCCCGGCCAGGGGCATGTTCCACAATGTTGAATCAGGAAACAGCTGTCCCTTTTTCCCGGGAATATGGAATGAAAACAAGGCCAGCCTCTGTCAGGCCTTGCGGTGGGGGGCAAGTTCGTCTTTCAGTTCCTGAGCTACTTCAAATCCCAGCTCCATAGCCTTGTCACAATGTTCAATGGCTTTGTCAAATTCACCTATTTCAAGGTAGGCAACTGCAAGGTTATTGTGGGCTATTGGAAATTCAGGCTGAATTTTTATGGCTTCAAGGTTTGCCTCAATACCTTCTCTTACAAGGCCTTTCATGAAATATGCCGTTCCAAGGGTTGTAAAAGCCTGAACAAAATTTTTATTGTGTATAATGGCTTTTCTCAGGTTCTTTATGGCCTTGTCCACTTTCTCCTCATCTTCCTTGGGATTTTTGCCGTCAACAAGCTGAAGAAGTACAAAGGCCATGTTTCCATATCCTTCTGCAAAGCCTGCCCTTGCTTTAGTGGCACGTTGGTTGAACCTGTAGCAGCCTTCAAGATCATTTTTCTGAAGGCACAGGCCTCCTAAAAGTACATAGGCTTCAGCAAGGCTAGGGCTGCATTCAATGGCTTCATGCAGTTCTTCTTCGGCAGCCACATATTCCTTGTTGCCCATGAGGGCCACGGCAAGGTTATAATGAGTTGTGCCGCATTCTGGGTTTTTTGCGAGCTGGGCCCTTAACTGGGCAATACGTTCGTCCGCATTTTTAGGCAGATATTGGGTATCTGTACCGGTCTGATCGTTCATTTATATCATCCTTAACTTATTATTTTTAAAATTATATATCATATTGCTGGTACAGGACTGTGTCAAGGGTCAAAAATCAGGTCCGCCAATACTGTTGTATCAGGCTATGGTGGTTTGCCCTATCCGGCCGGGAATTGGCTGGACCCGTTATTTAATCTTGAAGCTGATCATAAGTTGTGATAGCACTGATGAATCAGGTAATATTTATTTAAATTAATTATACGGCAGGAGCAGTATTATTATGAAACCAGGATGCTATACAGCATTGATCACTCCTTTTGATCAGGCAGGTGACCTAGATCAGGACGGTCTTGAGCAATTGATCAATTTCCAGATTGAGAACGGGATTACCGGAATCCTTGCCACCGGAACAACAGGGGAAAGCCCCACATTTCAGTGGAAAGAACATGACCATGTCATTGCCGTTACAGCGCAGCTTGCAAAGGGCAGGTGCCTGAGAATTGCGGGAACCGGCAGTAATAATACAGCAGAGGCCCTGGAAGCTCTGGATCATGCCAGAGAAGCTCAGGTTGATGCTGTTCTGATGGTTGACCCTTATTATAACGGCCCGAGCTCCCTTGAAATAAGGCGGGAATATTATGAAGCTGCTGCGGTCAAATTCAGTGACATGGATATTATTCCATATATTATACCCGGCAGGACAGGAGCACAGATGCTTCCCCAGGATCTTGCAATACTTGCTGAAAATTTTGATAATATATCCTGTGTCAAGGAGGCAACCGGCGACCTTGACAATATGAGGCTTACGCGCAGGCTCTGCGGCGATGAATTCATGATTTTTTCAGGGGATGACGCCCTTGTATATGACGTGATGACAGATCCTGATATCATGGCTTGCGGATCAATTTCCGTGATGTCGAATATAGTTCCGGCATTCATGACAAAACTGGTTGATCTTTTAAATCAGAAAGACAGGGAAGGAGCAGCAAAACTTCAGGATGATCTGAAGCCGCTGCTTGATCTTGTTGTGGTTGTTACGCAGGAAGACTCTAAATTTGGGCCGGTCAAATGCCGTGCCAGAAATCCGCTTCCGGTTAAAACCATTATGCAGCTTATTGGAATGCCGTCAGGGCCATGCCGCAGACCGCTTGGAAAAATGACCCGGAAAGGGTTTCAGCAGGTCCTGGATGTGGTGAAAAAACTTTATTCAGACCATCCTGAATTTTTTACTCCTGTGGAGAAATTTTTCTCAGTTGACATGGATCAGAGGCTGAATGACACCAGGCTGCATGAATCATTGTGGTATAATTATTAAATTCCGCCAGTTACCCTGAAAGCAAAAAAGGTATTGAGCTGACAGCAGGTTTCAGGTCAATACCTTTATTTTTATATATGATTTTTATTTCTTTTTAAGGGTAAAATTTTCTTGGCCTGTATGAAAGAAACTTGCCCTGAGCCATTCAAACCCAAATTGCAGCAGTTTTACATCATCTTCTTTTATCTGAGTGATTTTTTCTTCAGCAAGCTCATACCGGTCGAGAAATGTGCTTTTGAAAACAAAATCACGGAACCTGTCAATATTATAGCATGCCAGGAAAAACATCTTTTTGCTTTCTTCGGATAGTTTCATGCTGGGAGGCAGGGATTTCTTTCTTACTATCAATTCCAGCCATCCATCATTTACTTCGTCCCTGAGATCAACACCCTGATCTTCTCGCCATTGGGCAACTGTCCATTCTTTTTGCTCCTCAAATCCCAGACAATGGGCTTCCTTTACCATGAAAAAGAATTCATCTTTTTCACCGTTTTCGCCTGAATAGCTTAAGGAACCTACTCCCAGGGGGTAATACCTGCATGTTGTGGGGCGGTCTTCATAAATAATGCACCCATCCTTATCCCTTACAAAGGGGCATGATTTTCTTTCATCATCCAGAAGTTTGAGGGTTACAACCGGCAGATCCGCTTTTTCAAGCATTCTTGGAGTTGTAAATGCAGCGAGAAATTCTTCAGAGCTGAGCTCAAGCTTTTTGCGCATTGTTAAAATATCATATGGAGTCAGCATTATGTCAATACCGCGGCAGCAGTCGGTAAAGCATTTTATCCCCTTATGACATTCAAACCTGAACCTGCTGTGCAGGCTAAGTTGTTCCGGAGGAATTTCAGATGTTTTTTTATTTATGTCATTCATTTGGGTCTTCCTTATTTGAGATTATATTTAAAAGCGACAATTTTACAGAAAAAATTCAATAATGTCAAGAGATTACATTCCATGCCCCGACTGTCATGCAGGGTTGGTGTATTCTTTTGGATCGAAAATAAATTTGACATATGATATTTTTATCCATACATAAATCAGAACAGAATTACCTTGCTGAAATTCAACCAAAGGAGTGCCCATGAAGATCAAAAAAGCAGTTTTTCCGGTGGCCGGTCTTGGCACAAGATTCATTCCCGCCACAAAAGCCATGGCCAAGGAAATGCTCCCTGTTGTTGATAAACCAATCATACAATATGCAGTTGAGGAAGCTTTTGCAGCAGGAATAGAGCAGATAGTTTTTGTTACCGGCAGAGGGAAAAAAGCACTTGAGGATCATTTTGACAGGTCGTTTGAAATAGAGCATGCTCTTAAGCTCAAAGGGAAAGACGATCTTTTACGGCAGATTCAGGAACTTGTTCCGAAAACCGGAACCATAATTTATACAAGGCAGCACGAGCCGCTGGGCCTTGGGCATGCCATCTGGTGCGCCAAGGATGTTGTGGGAGACGAGCCATTTGCAGTGCTTCTGGCGGACGATCTTATTCAGACGGATAAACCGGTTCTGTCGGAAATGGTGAAAAAATTTGACAGGCTGAGGGCTTCCATTGCAGCAGTCATGGAAGTTGATAAAACACAGACCGATAAATACGGTATCCTTAATGCCCAGGCGGTTGAGGATGATATTGTGCGCATAGATGACATGGTTGAAAAACCAGCTCCGGAAGATGCCCCGTCAAACCTTGCCATCATAGGCCGGTATATTCTGACTCCTAAGATTTTTGAATACCTGGGAAAGAAAAAAAAAGGCGCAGGAGGAGAAATCCAGCTGACAGATGCCATGAAAACCCTGTTGAAAGAGCAGCCCATTTATGGATATAAATTCACAGGCAAACGCTTTGACTGCGGAGACAAGGCAGGGTTTCAGATGGCCAATCTCGCCTTTGCCCTTGAAAGGCCTGATATGCGCGAACGTCTCATTAAATTCATAAGGGAAGTGGAAAAAGACTTTTAGGGCTTTCTGCTGATTGCGCAGCAGTATTGGAAATTACATGGGGTTTACTGTAGCTCAGGGATTTTTATAGTGTCTGTATGCTTTCAGGACTTTTTGTACATATTCCTTTGTTTCCCTGTAAGGCGGGATTGACTGGTACCTGTCAACTGCATCAGGGCCTGCGTTATAGGCTGCAAGCGCCAGCGGCAGCCTGTAGCCATAGCGTTTCAGCAGACGTTTGAGATGGAGGGTGCCGCCCATTATATTCTGTACCGGATCAAATGGGTCGTTTACGGAAAGGGATGCAAAATTATCAGGCATGATCTGCATAAGGCCCCTGGCTCCTTTTTTTGACACAGCCTTTTCATTAAATCCGGATTCAACATCAATTACTGCTTTGATAAGGGGAAAATCAACCCCGTATTTATGGTATGCCTCTAAAATAATATCATCATATTTTTTGGTATCTGCGGTGCCTGTTCTTTGTTCCGGTTCCTCTTTCAGATATAATTCATAACCCGATGATACAGGAGTGTTTGAAAAATTAAGGACTCCGTTGCTGTCAATATATACATAGATATCTGCAAATGCCTGTCCATGTAAAAAAACCAGGCATGCAATGACCAGTGAATTCAGTATCGGGGCCCTTGTCATGGGCTTTAGCTCTCCTGTAATTTGTCTTTATAGATTTTCAGGACAAATTTAGGGGGAAATTGTTTTTTTGTCACATATTTCCCAAGGTTGTCCAGAAAGGTCTTCACAAGTGTCTCAAAAACATCATCTTTTTCATGATCCAGTATGAAATTGCGCTCATTTTTGTACTCATAGGTAACCTGAGAGCCCAGGGTATCAAGAATATCGTTGAATTTGAATTCAGATACGGGCTCAGATTCAAATAATTTTTCCCTGATATCTATTTTTATTGATGCGACCATGACAACCAGCCATGCATCCTGGCCTATTTTGCGTGACTTATCATGGATTTCAAGTGTATGGCCGTTTTGAAGCTCAAGTTTTTTATATAATTTGCTTTTCATTGTTTTTTGTTTCCTGTTTTTTGTATTATGTCATGATATCAGAACAATTCCAGCTGCCTTGCTTTTTTTACAGGCCTGCTGCCGGTTTTTGCTTTTTTGACCATTAGCAATTGTTTTTCAATATCATCAATGAATGGTGATCTGTTCTGCCTGACTGGTTTTCCAAAGATGATTCTCTTTTTTGCATGGGTAAGGCAGAGAATATCCTTTGCCCTTGTCATGGCAACATAGAACAGCCTCCTTTCCTCTTCGGGATCATCCACATTCATTCCGTCCTTTGCAAATGGTATGAGCCCCTGTTCGCATCCTGCAATGAATACCACCGGGAATTCAAGGCCCTTGGCAGCATGGATGGTCATGAGGGATATTTTTTCAGTGTTCAGGTTCAGAACATCTCTGTCCTGATTAAGGGCAAGGCTGTTTAAAAAATCTTTTATGTCATTGTAAGGTTCTGCCATTTCAATCAGGTCTTTGAAATTTTGCATGAGCTTTATATTATCATGGGCAGATTCTGACAGGCCTGATTCCCTGAGGACAAGGTCAATGGTTTTCTGCGCGCTGAGGTTCAGCACTTTATGCCTTAAATCAACAACCTGGATTCCTGGAATTTCAGGCCTAGTATCAAAGCCTGCAATGGCTCTGAGAATACTGATCAATCCGGCAGTTTCTTCCTGGTCTGTCCATTTTTCCCTGTCAGCAGTCTGGAACGGAAGGTTCTGGTGTTCAAAGACTTCAATAAATGCTTTGCTCTGTTTTTTTGTGCGGTAAAGTACGGCAAAATCTGAGAATGAATATTCTTTAATTCCGTTTTGATCTGCTTTTCCTGCATCCATTGAAAAAAAGGATGTTCCGCCCATGAGCTTTTCAATCATCAGGCCGATGGCTGTCGCTTCTGCTTTTTCGCCTGCCGTTTCCCTGATTATAATCCTGTGCCCTGTTTTCATGTCTGAAAAAATTTTTGTCTTTTCTTCATTGTCACGGGCTTTTGCGATCATCTGAAATGAGGCGTCAAGTATGGGCTGGGCAGACCTGTAATTTTTTGAAAAAATAATTTTTTCACATCCTGGAAAATCTTTTTCAAAACATTTGAAGTATTTATTGTCCGAGCCCCTGAATCCATATATGGACTGATCAGGATCTCCGATCACAAAGATATGATTGCCCTCGGACAGCAGGCGGGTAAGCTCATATTGTCCCAGATTCAGATCCTGGTACTCATCAATAAAAATATGGGAATATTTTTGCCTTATATCTGAAAGAATTTTTCTGTCCTGCGAAATCATTTTCACGGCTGTCATTATGAGCCCGTCAAAATCAATTATATTGTGATCAAGGCATAGTGTGCAATAGTTCTGGTAAACAGTCCTGAACCATTCACAGTCCACGGGCGGGATAATTTTTGAAATATCATCTGTGTATTCAACAAGGCCCTGCCGGCAAAGGCTTATCAGAATATCTGTTTTTTTTATCGTATTTTTGCCTTTTTTGCCCTTCATGGCCTGCTCAATCAAAGCCAGCCTTGTCTGATCATCTGCCACAGAACCTGTGAATCCCTTGTATTTTTTTAAAAGTTTAAGGCAGAATGCATGGAAGGTTGCTGCCAGTATCCTGGTGCCTGTTTCCGGCAGGTGAGGGCCTGTCCTGTTTTCAAGCTGCAAGGCTGCCTTGTTGGTGAATGTCAGGGCGAGTATCGAACCTGGATCAATATTTTTTTCAGATACAAGAAATGCTATCCTTGCGCTCAGAGTTCTTGTTTTGCCGGTGCCCGGCCCGGCCTGAATTATGATTGCCCTTGCAGGAGATTCAACAGCCTGTCTCTGCTCAGGGTTCAGGCCGGATAAAAGGCTGCGGCTGTTGCTTGTTGTCTCCGGTGATCTGGGTTTGCGGCAGCTTTCTGGTTCAGGCACGCAAACCTGGTTTATGCAGGTACGGATTTTATTTTTTGTCATTGGTTTGGCAGTGGCCCTGAGTGATTTATCTGTGCCTGTATTAAACAGGGATTTCTGGTTTTCGAGCCTGTTCCTTTCCTCTTCGGAAAAAAGTTTGACTTTTCCATATTCACCGTCATAGCCCGGAGCTATGGTAACATCTCCTGTTCGCATTTTTTGTATTGCAGTACTGAGAAGAGCAATACCGGAGGCATCAATTTCTTCCAGGGGTTTATCCAGCAGGATTTCAAGCTCAGGCCCAAGTGTTTCCACAGCTTTTTGATAAAATTTTGACACTTTTTTTGTTTTGGGCCCCACCTTGAAGATTTCTGAAAGTATATCTGCAAGAGGAATGATATTCCTGTATCCGTGCCGGTTTTCAGGTATGTACCCTTCCGGCCTTGAAGCAAGTTCCTGTACTCTGCTCAATACTCCTTTTGTCAGGTTCTTTCCGCACACAGGACAGATACCCTGTATCTCATTGGCATCTTCAGGGTTAAGGCAGATATTGCATTTTCTGTGACCGTCATAGTGATATTTGCCCTGATGAGGATACATATCAAGTGTGCCTTTATATTGTTCAGGATCGTTGGATTCAAGTGCCTGGCGTATATTGTAAAAGCTTGGCTCCGTATCGAATACAGATGCATTGCGTCCCAGAAATCCGGGGGAATGTGCATCTGAATTGGACATAAGCCTGACATGATCCAGGTCTTTTACCCGCCAGTTCATGGGCGGATCTGACGACAGACCTGTTTCAACGGCAAAAATGTGGTGTTTCAGGCTGCCGAAGCATTCTTCAATGGAATCAAACCCTGATTTTGATCCGAACATGGAAAACCACGGAGTCCATATATGGGCAGGCACAAAAAAACCTGACTCATTCACCTCAAGCATTATTTCAAGCAGGTCTGCTGCATCAAGGCCAAGGATGGGGCGTCCGTCTGATTTGATATTTCCTATGGCATCAAGCCTTGCATTAAACCTTTTTACACTGTCAATATCCGGGAAATATACAAGGTTATGATTTTTTCTTACCCGCCCGTCTTTTTTATATATATTGCTTATTTCGGTCTGAAGTATGAATCTTACAGGGTTGGAGCATTTTTCAGGTATTGTTTTGTCAATTTCAGCTGCAAGCTCCTGTTTAAGGGCAAATAATCCCGGCTCTTTTTCTTCAAGTTTTGATTCAATTTCCGCAATCCAGGCTGGATGGGTAAAATCACCCGTGCCAACAACCCTTATGCCTTTTATCTGTGCGTTATAGTATAGATTCTCAAAGTTCAGGTTTTTTGCCGTGGCCCTTGAAAATCTGGAATGAATATGCAGATCCGTAATAAATTTCATTTTTTCCTGTTCCCTTAAAGGGTTAATTTTTACACAGAAGCAATAATTTACACGATTTGCCCTTAATTTAAAAGCTTGATTCTGGTAAAGAATATATTATATCAATTCAGTATCAAAATTGAAAAGGAATGCCCATGAAAATGATCCGTGAAAAACTTCTTGTGATTGCCGGTGAAGATTCTTCCTCTGTTATATCAAACTGCCTGGAAAATATTGAAGATCTTGAAATTATTGAGGCTGATTCTGAAAATAAAGCTTTTGAGCTTATTTACAATAATTTTTTTGTTCTGATGATTGTTGATGAAACCCTGCCGCATCTTGATATGTATAAAATAGGCTCCATGCTGTTGAGCCACAGAAATACAGCCAATATCCCTTTGCTTGTGATTACAGATAATATCTGTCCTGGAAAATTTCTGGATGATTTCAAGGCACTTGAGATTGATTATATTGCCAAACCCCTTGATGAAAACCTGATCCGGGCTAAAATAAATATTTTTTTTGATCTGTTTCAGCACAAGAATGCCGTAGCCCAGAGCATTGATGAACTTGACAGAGCATATCAAAAAATACTTTTTCAGCATGAGCTTGCAATTAAGGAGCAATTTTCCAGAAAGAAAATAGCAGGCTCCTCGTCCATTGCAGCCGACCAGATGCAGCTGCCCCTTAAAACCCTTCAGGGTAATGTTTATCAGCTGCTCCAGACCAGGGAAATTACGCCGGAAATAAGGGCAAGGCTTGTGTCCATTAAAACAGCAGTGCAGAGAATAGTTCAGATAACAAAAAAACTTGCATCTGTCAGGGAAGATTCCGGGAAACTGGATGTGAAAAAAAATGAAATTTCAGGCCGGACTCAAACCTATAAACTGCTTTATGCTGCAGGTTCAGATGAGGATTTCAGCATATTGAACCATTTCATGAAAAATATTGTGCAATGTGAAATGACAAAGTCTGATACCTTGGCACAGACCCTGGATCAATTGTCTGGTTCAGATTTTGACCTGATTTTCACTGACAATCTTCTGCCTGACGGAACAGGGCTTGAGCTCGTATCAAGGCTGAAACGCATGCGCTCGGATATTCCTGTAATACTCACTCTGGAAAGGCAGGAGGCCTCAACTGGCCCTGAAGCTGTTGCAAAGGGAGCTTTTACATATTTTATCAAGGAGGAAATCACAACCGGAAATATTCTGTCTGTAATGCAGAATACTCTTCAGAAGGCCAAAATCATCAGGGATATTGAAGATGCCAGAAACAGAATCACAATGATTGCAAGAAAAGATTATCTTACAAGACTTTATAACCGCAGATGTTTTGAACAGGCCCTTGAAGCTGAAATCCTGAAATCAAAAAGATATAATACTGAATTATCTGTTCTGGTTATTGATTTTGATAATTTTTCGGAAGTCAACAGGGCATACGGGTATGATTCAGGAGATACCATTCTTGCAACCAGTGCGGCATTGATTCAGACCATGGTAAGAAAAACAGATGTTGTGTGCAGGTATGGCGGTGAAGAATTTGGCATAGTTATGTCTGGAACAGGTCTGACTGGAGCAAGAATGCTTGGAGAACGAATCCGGAAAAAGCTCGCTGCCCATGAATTTGGACTTGACACGGATATGGTGAGGCTTACTGTGAGCATAGGGATTGCCTCATATCTTCCTGAAATTGATCATGATGAATCAGATATTGTAAAACGTGCTATTGCTGCATTGACCAGTGCCATGAACAAAGGCGGGAACAGGGTCCAGACAATTTTGAGCTGATATTGGATTGATACAGGAGCTTTTAAATGAAATTTTCAGATTCACAAATTAAAAAACTTGCAGCCGGGATTGATCGTTATATTGAAGGGCAATGTGAAATTGCTCTGGCTGTTTCAGGCCATGCTGAAGATGAATACTTTGTTGAATTTTCACAAAAACTCTGTGAACAGACAGATAAACTTGTTGTTATAAAAAAGAAGACAGATGCCGGAAGCCTGCCCGGATTTGTTCTTAAGGATAATCTTTTATGGTCTGGCCTGCCCCTTGAAAAACAGGCGGATATATTCTGTCATATTATTGCACAGACACAGGAAAACGGTGCTGAGTCACCTGTGTCGGAAAAAGATGATACCCTTGCGCATATGCTGGATATGCTGGATTTCCCAGTGAATATGAAATTGTATGTTTCCATTATGTGCCCTCATTGCCCTGTGGTGGTGAAAGATTTTATACCTCTTGCTTTTTATTGTGATAATATACATCTTCATATCATTGACGGGTCATTGTTTGACAGGGAGGCTGCAGATGATTCTGTAATGTCTGTGCCGTGCCTTATCCTTGATAATGATTTAAGATGGACAGCCGGCGCTGATCCAGGGGAAATTGTCAGGGCAGCCCTTGATCGTGACCCTTCAAAACTGAGCGCAGAATCTTTGAGAAATTTTCTTGAACAGGGCGATGCTGCTGCGGTTGCTGCAATGATGATAAAAAAGGGCATGATATTTGATAATTTTGTGGAGCTTCTGGTTCATGAAAAATGGTCGGTAAGGCTTGGAGCGGTTGTGGTTATTGAAGAACTGGCTGAAAGAGCCCCTGAGCTTGCAGAGAATATATGCCCTGTCCTCATTGGCCGGTTTGATGATTACGATATCCCTGTGCAGGGGGATATCCTGTATGCACTGGGGGAAGCCGGAAACCGTGAAACCATGGAATGGATCAGAGCCAGGCTGCCTGACTTTGAGAATCCTGATCTTGGTGATGTAGCCAAAGAAGCCATTGAATCAATAAATTCAAGGCTGGATTGATCTGAAATACTTATTGATATGAAATTTACCAATTTTTCAGGAGATATATGCAATGAAGGTAATGAATTATAAAGATCAGCCTGCAACCCTGATGAACAATGAGATTGTGAAAAATGTTGAAGCCAGGGTAATGATAGGCAGAAACGATGGTGCGGATAAATTCTGCATGAGAGTATTTGAAATTGGAAAACAGGGATTTACTCCAATGCATTCACATGACTGGGAACATGAAGTATTTGTGCATACGGGTAAGGGCAAGGTGTTTATTGGGGATGCATGGCATGATATTTCAGCCGGGACAACAATATTTGTACCTCCCAATGTGGATCATCAATTTAAAAATACTTCAGAAGATGTCATGACCTTTATTTGTGTCATTCCTGCCGGAGCACCTGAATTATGAAATTTTTAAGAACATGCATAGGTGAAGACGGCAGGTTTATTGTCGGGATTCACAGGCCTGAATTTGAAGTGAAAAATTTAAGGGAAAATAAATATATATCTTCCCTTGGCCGGCTTGACGACGGTACACTCATTGATAACCGGATCAATTTTCCTGATCATGATCTTTATGAACCAGATGCCGATATAATTTATGAAATTGCAAATCCCTTTCCTTTCCGGGGAACAACCTATATCAATTCCCAGTGGGCAGATAAAAAGGCTGGCCGTCCTGAACTTATCAGAATTGACCCGCCTTGTCCCTGTTCTCTGTCTGAAAATTTCAGGGAATTTGCTGAAAAACAGGGTATTGACCTGAAGGATTATGGATCTGTCCTTGACATGCTGCCTCATCAGTTGGTCATCGCCCTTGCCCAGGCATCCACAGATCCTGACGAACTTGTGCTGCTGGCTGAAAAATCGTGCAGGATTCTTGCTGATCCTGCAACGGGAATTCCGGAAGGAATGGGATACACAAAAGATGCAGCAGGAAATATAATTCCTGAAATTTTTGACCATGAGCTTTTTGAGGTTCTGGTCAATAACAGGTATCTGCCTGATTCATACAAGAATGTCATGGTATTGAGGCCGGGTGTGCAGGGAAGCAATGAAATAACCGGTGAATATCTTGATCCTGGCGGGCAGACCCATGTATTTGAATATTTAAGGCGCAATTCCTATATTCCGTGGGGGCACTTTGCCGCCAACATGGCTAATGATGCAATACGATATTCTGCAAAGGATCTGAGTTTCCATGATATGAAAGGAATTCGTCATCTTTATTATCAGCGGGCTTTTGTTAGAACAGCGGCTCAGCTTGGCATTGATTCCGGGGTGGCCTGCCGTGCCTTTACAGAGGATCAGCTTGAGGATCTGAGGCTCAGGATACTTGAAGGGCTTGAAGGCAGGCCCGGGCTTGAGTTCAATGCCACTTTATGGGGATGGAATTTCGGTTATGGATATGCCCATTCAGGACACAGGCTGCATGCTTCCCACCAGATGATACACCAGCAGAACGCCATGGTGCCGGAGAATGTTGTTTCCGGCTCAGGTGCTGTTATTCCTTCCTTTGCATGCGGGGATCTTGTGACCGATTTTATTGATGAATATGAAAAACAGATAGGAAAATCTTTTTTTGACAATTATTTAAATGCCATTGGGAACAATACGCGTACAGACGGAAGAGACTGCGGTGAATCTTCTCTTGTGGTGAGACAAGATGAATATACTGTATTGTTTGTGCCCAAAGCCCAGGTCTGTGAATGGGAGCTTGGACTCATGTGCAGGAAACAATGTGCAAATATCATACAGGCGGATACAGGGATGCGCAATTCACTGGATACATGCATATTGACCGCCGTAAAAATTCTTGAGGCCCTGGGAGCTTCCATGGTGACAGGGATTGAATTTTCAGGACGTTTTGATCTCAAAGATAATGATCAGCGTCTGATGTATTCATTTATACCCAGGCTTCCCCATGCTCCTGATACATTTTCAGAGGCCCAGCTTCGCTGGATAAGCGGAAATTATCCTGAAGATTTTGCCCATGCATGCCGCAGAGTTCTGACCGAGCTTTCAATGTGACTGTGCAAAATGGTTTTGCATGATTTCATATATAAATGGGACGGAAAAAGCCGGGACGGCAAACCTCCTGTGGCGTGGTGGCCGGGCACCTACCATGTCAGAATTGTGAAACTTGCACAGGATAGCGATAAAATCAGATATCTTGTTACCTTTGCGGTTATACTCAAAAATATGGGAACAAAGCCTGGCATGAGCACTTCACTTAAAAATTATATATATAATTTCGCAAAAAAAATTTCAGACCAATATGAAATTGACATGGAAAAAACCATGTGGATTGAAGTGGAGGATGATGCGCTCATGGTAACCAGGCTGTATCCGGTCTTTACTGCCCTGTCGCCTGCAGATTATTCAGTGTCATGGCGCCATGCCATGCCCAATGAACTGGAACTGATAAAACCTTATCTTGACGGTATGTGAATGAAAATATCTGCAGGGCAGTCTAAAGCTTAGGATACAGCCCTGCAGATAGGAATTTTAAAGTTTGTCCTATACAAGCCCCTGATCCATCATTGAATCGGCAACTTTTACAAAGCCAGCGATATTGGCTCCATTCACATAATTACCTGGAGTGCCGTATTCTTCTGCGGCTGCAATACATTCCTCGTGGATACTCTGCATGATTCCCTTGAGTTTGGATTCCACTTCTTGGCGTGACCATTTTATGCGCATGCTGTTCTGGGACATTTCAAGGCCTGATACTGCTACGCCGCCTGCATTGGCAGCTTTGGCCGGGCCATACAGTATTTTATTGTCAAGGAAGATGTCAACACCTTCGGGCACAGTTGGCATGTTGGCGCCTTCTGTGACAACATGAACCCCGTTGTTGATAAGGTTCTGGGCATCTTTCGCATTGATTTCATTCTGGGTTGCGCTTGGAAAGGCGCAGTCAGCTTTGTGATCCCATAGCGGGTTATGGTCTGCGCCCGCATCTGCAGGTGTATATACGGCCTCAGTGTATTTGTCGGCATATTCCTTGATTCTGCCGCGTTTCACATTTTTAAGATACATGACAAACTGCAGTTTTGCTTCGTCAATTCCTTTTTCATCATAAATATAGCCTGAAGAATCGGAAAGGGTAACAACCTTGGCTCCCAGGTGTATGAGTTTTTCGGTCGTATATTGAGCCACATTTCCTGAACCTGATACAAGGCATATCTTGTTTTTCAGAGTTTCATTTCTGGTTGAAAGCATTTCATTGGCAAAAAATACGGATCCGTATCCTGTTGCTTCAGGCCTGATAAGACTTCCTCCCCAGTTCAGGCTTTTGCCTGTAAGCACACCTGTAAATTCATTTTTAAGTTTTTTATACATACCGAAAAGAAAACCTATTTCTCTTCCTCCAACACCTATGTCGCCGGCAGGCACATCGGTAAAAGGCCCTATGTGACGGAAAAGTTCGCTCATGAAACTCTGGCAGAATCTCATGACCTCGTTATCTGATTTTCCCTTTGGATCAAAGTCTGATCCTCCTTTTCCGCCGCCCATGGGAAGAGATGTCAGAGCATTTTTGAATACCTGTTCAAATGCAAGAAATTTCAATATGGAAAGATTGACAGAAGGATGGAACCTGAGGCCGCCCTTGTACGGGCCGATTGCACTGTTCATTTCGATCCTGAAGCCGCGGTTCACACGTACGTTTCCCTGATCATCCATCCACGGCACCCTGAACATTATTACACGTTCCGGTTCAATGATTCTTTCCATGATACCTGCATGGCGATATTCAGGATTTTTATCCAGAACAGGTTTGACTGATTCAATAACTTCTGTTACAGCCTGGTGGAATTCTTTTTCAAAGGGATCTCTTGCATTGACAATATCCAGTATTGCACTCATTTTTATGTCTCCTGTTAAATAATTTGTGGATTATTTCAATCCAGCATAAACACCGTTGTTTATTTTACCATACAAACCCCATTGTCTGTATCGTAAATATATTTTTATCATAAATCCTGACCAGTTCCGATAGTGTTTTATGGGCAAGCATTTGACCGGATTTAAGATATAAAATATCATTTTTTATAATCAGATGACAATTATTTATTAAAATTATTTCATCCCCTTATATTAAAGTTCGCAATTGCTAATATACCCTGATAGACTCTTCGTCAACCTTAATTTTGATTTTTGAGTAATTGTCAGGGAAAATGTGGCGGCTATTGACTTGAATCCGTGGCAAATGTAAACTGGCCACCTTATGAAAAATGATGTGCATATACGGAAGATCTCCATGGAAGCCCCTGCCATGGCGTTTGAGATCAGAAAAAAGCCTGCAATGAGCCTGATTTTTTTAAAGGCATTCATGATATCCTTGTTTCGTCCTTCAACAATTGCAGATGATGCAGTGGCAGGAAAGCACAGGATCGTTATGAAAAACTGCATTCTGGATGAAGATTTGGTCTGTAATTACAGAAAAGTATGCGCCTTTTCCGGGCCAGGCAAGGGCGCAGTACCCATATCATATATACAGACCTTGTTTACCGGTCTTCTTGGAAAATTCATTGTTTCGCCCTTTTTCCCGTTGACTCCTCTGGGGCTTATCCATGTTTTTCAGTCGCTGGAGCAGGAAAGGCCTGTAAGAACAGGTGAAAGCCTTGACCTTGAATGTAGTCTGGATTGTATTGTCAAAACCCTGAAGGGAGTGGAAACCCATTTTATTCTCAGGGCCTTTTCCCGGGGCAGTATTGTCTGGCAGGGAAAATCGCATTTTTTTACCCGTGCCCCTGTAAGGGCTGTGAAACAGAATTCCAGCGGGACAAAGAATATACCAGATCATGTTTTTCCGGAAAAAAGGAAAACCATTTTCATACCTGCTGATACAGGCCGCAGATATGCCGGAGTTTCAGGCGATATGAATCCCCATCATCTTCATCCTGTTGCAGCCAGATTTTTTGGCTTTAAACGGGCCATTGCCCATGGCATGTGGACATTGGCAAGAACTGTGGCCTGTCTTGACATGGATTTAGGCATAAATGACAAGGCTGTAATTGAAGCCTGGTTCAAACGCCCGGTTTTCATGCCGGCTGAAATTGCCCTTGGGTATGAACCTGTGCAGGATAAAACAGGTTCAATGCCGGATATCGTAGAATTTACACTATGGGATGAAAAAAAGAACATCCCCCACCTGAAAGGCAGGCTTATCAACATTGCCTGATTTTCATGTAGGTTGATCAACCTACATGAAAATCAGGCAACTCACCGATTGCAGGAACAATAATCTTTTTTTAGTCTTGAATTTCATTATAAATCAGGGAGGTTAATATGCTCAGACCGGATTATGAAATCGGAAGCACAACCATAGGGCAACTGGTTGATATTGTGGCAGACCAGTTCAGTGACAGAAAAGCACTTGAATATTATGAATATGGAATAAGCTACACCTGGGCACAGTTCAGGGATGTATGCAATGATGTTGCAAAGGCTTTCATGTCCCTTGGAATAAATCAGGGCGATAAAATTGCCATCTGGGCCAACAATGTGCCTGAATGGCTTTATTCACAATTTGGTACAGGCAAGATGGGAGGAGTGCTCGTTACTGTGAACACAAGTTATCGCAGTTTTGAACTGGAATATCTGATGTCCCAGTCAGATGCCACAACTCTGGTTTTTATAGGAGGTGTCAGAGAACCCGATGAGTATCTTAAGATAATCAGGGAAGTGTGCCCTGAGCTTGATGAATGCGAACCTGGAATGCTTAAAAGCGAAAAATTGCCAATGCTCAGGAATGTGGTTTATATAGGCCCTGAAAAGAATAAAATGAAAGGCATGTACACCTGGGAGGATATCATGGCAATGGGAAAATCCGTTTCAGATGAACAGCTCAGGCAACGTCAGGATTCCCTGTCTCCGGATGATGTAATTAATATGCAGTATACTTCAGGCACCACAGGCTTTCCAAAGGGAGTTATGCTGACCCATACCAATATTATAGGAAATGCAAAGAGCATTGGAGAATGCATGAATCTTTCGTGCAAAGACAACCTTTGCATACCAGTGCCTTTTTTCCATTGTTTCGGATGTGTTCTGGGGACACTCACCTGTATGGTTTCAGCTGCAACCATGTCTCCTGTGATCCAGTTCAAACCAGACAAGGTTCTTGAGACAGTACAGGCAAACAGGTGTACAGCCCTGCATGGAGTTCCCACAATGTTTATTGCAGAGCTTGAAGAAATGGAAAAGGCTGCCTATGATACTTCAAGCCTTCGCACCGGTATCATGGCCGGTTCTCCATGCCCCATTGAGGTGATGAAAAAGGTTGTGGATAAAATGGGTATAAGTGAAATGACAATTGCCTATGGGCAGACAGAGGCATCTCCCGTTATTACCCAGACGCGGCCTGAAGACAGCCTGGATCTGAGAGTCAGCACTGTTGGCAGGGCTCTTCCCAATGTTGAGGTGAAAATTGTGGACACGGCAACGGACATGGAATCTCCATGCGGCACCCAGGGTGAATTATGCACCCGCGGCTATCATGTCATGAAAGGCTATTATAAGATGCCTGAAGCCACAGCCAGGGCAATTGATGATGACGGATGGCTGCATACAGGGGATCTTGCAGTGATGGATGAAAACGGATACTGTAAAATCACAGGGCGTATAAAGGATATGATAATCAGGGGCGGTGAAAATATCTATCCCAGGGAAATCGAGGAATTTCTTTATACCCATCCCAAGGTGCTGGATGTACAGGTTGTGGGCATTCCAAGTGAAAAATACGGAGAAGAGGTTGCAGCCTATATTATTTTAAAGGAAGGTGAAACCGCAGAGCCTGAAGAATTCAGAAAATTCTGTACGGACAGAATTGCTTTTCACAAAATACCTGCTTTTTTCTTTTTTGTTGATGAATATCCTGCAACTGCTTCGGGCAAAATTCAGAAATACAAATTAAGGGAGCAGGCAACCCGCATGCTTGAACGTCAGGATGCTGCAAAAATTGCCACAGCCTGAGACAGAATATTAATTTTCCCCCAAAATATACCTGATTTGAAATATATCGGTTCTGATTATTATAATTTTGAAATTATTTTTGGTTTGACAGATCATAAATTCAGGGAGTATAAATTGTTTTCAGGCTTTTAAGGGTGCTCGGGAGAATGAATGTTTTTTCTCCTGGTTAAAAGGAA